>JAGIBE010000071.1 GCA_017744495.1 Caulobacter sp.
AGCTTGGGATGCAGGGCTTGCAGCCGCGCCAGGGCGGCGTCATGGGCCCGGAGGTGGTCGGTCATTTCTATGAACCTTCCCTCCCCCTTGTGGGGAGGGTGGCCCCGAAGGGGTCGGGTGGGGTTTGATGACTCAAGGGCGGCGGCGGAAGCCCCACCCACCAGCTTCGCTGGTCCCCCCTTCCCACAAGGGGGAGGGGCAAGATCAAAATCAGGCGGCTTTGAGGGCGCGCCCCATCATGAGAGTCCCGAGAATGGATCCCAGCACCGCCGGCAGTTCCTTGCGCGGCGTGACGCGGTCGACCATGCCCTTCTCCACCAGGTATTCCGAGCGCTGGAAGCCCGGCGGCAGGGTTTCGCGGATGGTCTGTTCGATGACGCGCGGACCTGCGAAGCCGATCAGGGCGCCCGGCTCGGCCAGATGGACATCGCCCAGCATGGCGTAGGAGGCGGTGACGCCGCCGGTGGTCGGGTCGGTCAGGACCACGACGTAGGGCAGGCCCGCGTCCTTCATCTCGTTGATGGCCAGGGTCGTGCGGGCCATCTGCATCAGAGACAGGGCCCCTTCCTGCATCCGCGCGCCGCCGGCGGCGGTGAAGACCACCAACGGGACCTGGCGCTTGATCGCGGCCTCGGCGGCGGCGATGAAGCCTTCGCCCGCGGCCATGCCCAGCGAACCGCCCATGAAGGCGAAGTCCTGGACCAGCACGACGGCCTCGACGCCGCCGACCTTGCCGAAGGCGATGGCCATGGCGTCCTGCTCGCCGGTCGACTTGCGCGCGGCGGCCAGGCGGTCCTTGTAGGACTTGCCGTCCGAGAAGTGCAGCGGGTCCTCGACCACCGGCGGGGTCGGCAGGGACTCGTATTGGCTTTCGTCGAAGGTGAACTTGAAGCGCGCTTCGGGACCGATGCGCATGTGACGCCCGGCCGGGGTGACCCACAGGGCCGCCTCCAGGTCGGAGCGGTAGATCATCTCGCCCGTGTCGGGGCATTTGACCCAGAGGTTCTCCGGCGTCTCACGCTTTGCAAAAGCGCCACGCACGCCGGGCGCGATCCGCGACAGCCAGCCGCCGCCGCGACGCTCGTTCGCGACCTTGGTCTTGTCGCCCTTCTTGGGCCCCTGGGGTTCAGCCATCGCCATAGCCTTCAGCCTCACGCCATTTCGAGTCGCGCCGATCGCACAGCCTTAGCCAGCTCCGACGCTTTGAGAAGAACCTTCTCGGTCACGTTTTTGTTCATCTTGGCCGCCGCCGCGATCTCGTCCACCAGGGCCGAGCCGACCACCACGCCGTCCGCCACGCGGGCCACCTGGGCCGCGCGCTCGGGGGTCTTGATGCCGAAGCCGACGGCCACCGGCAGGCCCGAGGCGGCGCGCAGGCGCTCGACCGGACCGCGCACGGCCTCGGCGTCGGCCTCCAGCACGCCGGTCACCCCGGCCACCGAGACGTAGTAGATGAAGCCCGAGGTGCGGGCGACCACGGCCGGCAGGCGCTTGTCGTCGGTCGTCGGCGTGGCCAGGCGGATCAGGTTCATCCGCGCCGCTTCCAGGGCGTCGGTCAGCGGGTCGGCTTCCTCCGGCGGGCAGTCGACGATGATCACCCCGTCGGCGCCGGCGTCGGCCGCGTCGTTGGCGAAGGCCCCGTAGCCGTGGAACAGCACCGGGTTCAGATAGCCCATCAGCACGATCGGCGTGACGGTGTTGATTTCGCGGAAGCGGCGGACCAGGCCCAGCACGTCGCGCATCTTGGTGCCGGCGGCCAGCGAGCGCTGTGAGGCCAGCTGGATGGTCGGGCCCTCGGCCATCGGGTCCGAGAAGGGCATGCCCAGCTCGATGACGTCGGCGTGCTCGGCCAGGCCTTTCAGGATCTCGAACGAGGTCTCCAGGTCCGGATCGCCGGCCATGACATAGGCGATGAACAGCGCCCGGTGGTCGTTCTCCCGCTGGAACGCGCGTTCCAGCCGGGTTCCGTCGCGATAGCTCACGCTCATCAGATCGTCCTACCCAGCGCGTCGGCCACGGTGAAGATGTCCTTGTCGCCCCGGCCCGACAGGCACAGCACGATCACGCCGCCCTCGCCGATCTCCTTGGCCAGCTGGGGCAGCTTGGCCAGGGCATGGGCGCTTTCCAGGGCGGGGATGATCCCCTCCAGTTCGGCGCACAGCTGGAAAGCCTCCAGGGCCTCGGCGTCGGTGCAGGTCAGATACTGGGCCCGGCCCACGTCGTGCAGGAACGAGTGCTCGGGGCCGATGCCGGGATAGTCCAGGCCCGCCGAGATCGAGTGGGCGTCCAGGATCTGGCCGTCGTCGTCCTGCAGCAGATAGGTCTTGTTGCCGTGCAGGACGCCCGGGCGGCCGCCGGTCAGCGAGGCCGCGTGCTTGTCGGTCTCCAGCCCGTGGCCCGAGGCCTCGACGCCGTAGATCTTGACGGTTTCGTCGTTCAGGAACGGGTGGAACATGCCGATGGCGTTCGACCCGCCGCCCACGCAGGCGACCACGGCGTCGGGAAGGCGGCCCTCCAGCTCCTGGATCTGCTCGCGGGTCTCGCTGCCGATTACCGCCTGGAAGTCGCGGACCATGGCCGGATAGGGGTGCGGGCCGGCGGCGGTGCCGATCATATAATAGGTGTCGGCCACGTTGGTGACCCAGTCGCGCATGGCCTCGTTCATGGCGTCCTTGAGGGTCGCGGCCCCCGAGGTCACCGGACGCACTTCGGCGCCCAGCAGGTTCATGCGGAAGACGTTGGGCTTCTGACGGGCCACGTCGACGGCCCCCATATAGACCACGCACGGCAGGCCGAAGCGGGCGGTGACGGTGGCCGAGGCCACGCCGTGCTGGCCCGCGCCGGTCTCGGCGATGATCCGGGTCTTGCCCATGCGCTGGGCCAGCAGAATCTGGCCCATGCAGTTATTGATCTTGTGCGCGCCGGTGTGGTTCAGCTCTTCGCGCTTGAAGTAGATCTTCGCGCCGCCGAGATGCTTGGACAGGCGCTCGGCGAAGTACAGCGGCGAGGGGCGGCCGACGTAGTGGGTCAGGTAGCCCTTCAGCTCGGCCTGGAACTTCGGATCGTTCTTGGCCTCGGTGTAGGCCCGGTCCAGCTCCAGCACCAGCGGCATCAGGGTCTCGGCCACATAGAGGCCGCCATAGTCGCCGAAGCGGCCCTTGGCGTCCGGATAGGCGGACCAGTCGTTAGGTTTCACCGAAGCGTTCACGGGCTTTCCAGACGTCACGCGCGTTTGACGGCGTCCAGGAACGCCGTGATCAGAGCCGGGTCCTTTAGGCCGGGACCCCGCTCAAGGCCAGAGGAAACGTCCACCAGGGGCGCGCCGGAGGCCTTGATCGCCTCGGCCACGTTCCACGGATCCAGCCCTCCGGCCAGGAAATGCGGGCGAGAAAATCGCCGGCCGGCCAGCAGGCTCCAGTCGAACCTTGCGCCGGTTCCGCCGGGCAAAGCAGATCCTTCCACCGGACGGGCGTCGAACATCAGGTGCTCGACGACGCCGTCGAACGCCCCCGCCTGGTCGATGTCGGCGGGCGAGGAGACCGAGAAGGCCTTGATCATGCCGGCGCCCGAGCGCTGGCCGATCTCGCGGACCCGCGAGGGGGTCTCCTTGCCGTGCACCTGGATCAGGTCGGGCTTGAGGGTGGCCATCAGCCGGTCGATCAGGGCGTCGTCGGGATCGACGGTGACGGCCACGGTGCGAACGTTGGTCTGGCGCAGCGGGGCGGCCAGGCGGGCGGCGGCTTCGGGGTCGAGGTTGCGCGGGCTCTTGGCGAAGAACACGAAACCGACGAAGGCCGCGCCGCCGGTCACGGCGGCGGTCACGGTCTCGGGCGTGGAGAGCCCGCAGATCTTGGCCTGGGTCGTCATGGTGCGGGAGTTACGTTCGGGGAAGCTCCGGCGCAAGGGGGTGGTTGATCTCCACTTGCCCCCTACGGATCGCTTCGCGATCGTCTTCCCCCCCCATAGGGGGAAGAGCCGCGCAGCGCCCACCGAGCTCCGCCCCCTCGCCGCGACAGACCGCGAAGCGGTCAGGTGGGGGCACGTGGTGATCAGCTAACTTCCCAGTGGCGAAATCCCCTCCACCGGCCCCGACAGGGTCGCCCGCATCGCGCAGACCAGCCCCTCCGGCCGATAGTCCATGGTCGCCGCGCCCTTCAGCTCGCCGCGCAGGCTGCGTTCGATGAGGCGCGAGCCGAAGCCGCGCCGCGTCGGCGGGTCCACCGGCGGGCCGCCGGTCTCGGTCCAGGTCAGGGCCAAGTCGCGGGTCGCCTCGTCATAGGTCCAATCCAGCACCACCTTGCCGGTCTCGCTCGACAGCGCGCCGTATTTCAGGGCGTTGGTGGCCAGTTCGTGGAAGATCAGGGCCATGGTCAGGGCTCCGCCCGGGGCCAGCCAGACCGGCGGTCCGTCGATGACCAGACGCCCCTCCCCTTCGGGCGACGTGAACGGCGCCAAGGCCCGGTCGGCTACGTCACGCAGCCCCGCCCCGTGCCAGCTCTCACGGGTCAGCACGTCGTGCACCTGCGACAGGCCCATCAGCCGGGACTCGAACTTCTCGAAGGCGGTGACCGGGTCGGGCTCATTCTTCAGCGTCTGGCTGGCCATCGACTGCACCGTGGCCAGGGTGTTCTTCACCCGGTGGTTCAGCTCGTTGATCAGCAGGCGCAGCTGGCCCTGATAGTGCTGCTGCTCGGCCTCGGCCTGCTTGCGGGCGGTGATGTCGGAGATGATCACCACCAGGTACGGTCGCCCTTCGCCGGGATCGACCCGCGAGGCGGTGACGTGCACCCAGACCACCCCGTCGTCGCGGTCGGCGGCGACCCGCCGCTCGACGGTGTAGGTGTCGATCTCACCGGCGAACAGGGCCTGGCCCTGGCCGACAACCGTGTTCACGGCGTCCTCGCTGCGGACCACGTCCATGAAGGTCGAGGCCAGCAGGGTCTCGCGGTCGCGGCGGAGGATGGCGCAGAACCGGTCGTTGACCTCCAGGAACCGGCCCGAGCCCGACACCCGGGCCACGCCCATGGCCGCCTGGTCGAACACGGCGCGATAGCGGGCCTCGGCCGCCTGCAGCCGGTGCTTGGCCTCGACGGCCTTGGTGGCCATCTCGGTATAAAGCACCAGCCCGCCGATCCGGCCGTCGTCATGGCGCCAGGGGGCCATCGACCAGCGCACCCAGTGGACGTCGCCGTTGCGATCGACATAGCGCTCGCCCTCGTCGTCGCGCAGCTCGACGCCCTCGGCCAGGACCTGGGCGTGCTTGTCGCGCCAGAACTGCGGGATCTCGGGAAAGACGTCGTAGTGGCGGCGGCCCAGCAGCGGGGTGTCGGGCGACATGTTCTGGTCGGTCAGGTACTGCCGCGAGGCCGCCAGGTAGCGCATCTGGTCGTCGAAGATGGCGATGCC
>JAGIBE010000072.1:0-4151 GCA_017744495.1 Caulobacter sp.
GCCTACGCCCGCGACGACGCCCACAAGGACGAGCTGCTGGCCACGGTGTTCAAGGGCAAGAAGCCCGAGATCGGCCGCTTCAAGGGCCTGGGCGAGATGATGGCCTCCCAGCTGAAGGAGACCACCATGGACCCCGAGGTCCGCACCCTGGCCAAGATCACCCTGCCCCGCTCCGAAGAGGCGGTGGAGGCCCTGGTCGAGACCCTGATGGGCCGCAAGCCCGAGCTGCGCTTCCGCTTCATCCAGGAAAACGCCGAGTTCGCGGCGGACGACCTGGACCTGTAGCGAGCCTAGCCAAATTCCATGGAAAACGGCCCACCGCTCGGTGGGCCGTTTTTTTCATGACGACCGCCGCTGGCGGGCGCTGGCTTTGGCTTTCGCGCGGAACCGCCGAAAATCTGACATTTCAGATACGGGCAACGCCACGCCCGCTAACCCCTCAAATGAATTCGACTTTCTGGATTGAAAAAGTCTCGTTCGCTCGATTTTTGACCGATTTGTCGACCTTTTCTGCTTTTCCCGAGCGCTTTTTAGGCAGATGCAAGGTCTCGAACGTGATTTCGAGCCGCCCAGCTTGCGTACCGGGCCCGAAGTTGAACCGAGCGACGCGCCCGAAACGTCGCCGAAGCTAGGGAAGTCCCCATGAAGACCCTCGTCGCCTCGACCGTCGCCGTCCTGATCCTGGCGGGCGCCGGCCTCGCCCAGGCCGCCGAAACCACCAGCGTCGCCGTGCGCGGGAAGCTGAACCCCGGCAATCCGCGCGACATGAGCGCAATGCTTCGGCGCATCGACACCGCCGCCCTCGAGGTCTGCGGCGCCCAGCGCGGGAGCCTCACCGAGGTGAAGCGCGCCGTCGCCGCCTCCGCCTGTCATCGCGACGCCGTGGCCAACGCCGTCAGCCAGCTGAAGTCGTCGCAAGCCTCGCTGGACGTCGGCGTCAGACCGTAAGCCGCGGGCCTCGGGGCGCCCGATGACCGCGTATTGATGGTGCTCGGCGGACGGCGCATAACTCCAAGGCACCTTCGAGGGCCTGAGCATGATCATCAACGGCACGGCGGGCCCCGACCATCTGATCGGCGGCGTCGATGACGACGTGATCAACGGCCTTGGCGGCGACGACACGCTGGAGGGCCTGGGCGGGAACGACCAGATCAACGGCGCCTCCGGCAACGACTACCTCTATGGCGGCGCGGGCGCCGACGCCCTGGACGGCGGAGCGGACTTCGACCTAGCGCGGTACGACGGCTCTTTGGCGGGCGTCACGGTCGATCTGACGACCGGCACGGGCGTTGGCGGCGAAGCGCAGGGCGATACCCTAAGCGCCATCGAAGGTCTGGTCGGGTCCGGTTTCAACGATGTGCTGAAGGGCAACAACCTCGGCAATATCCTCTATGGCCTGGGTGGCGACGACAGCCTGTACGGCGTCAGCGACACCGATATTCAGGTCGGCGGTCCCGACGCGCTCAACGGCGGCGACGGCAACGACCACCTGTTCGTCAGCCTCGCGAGCCAGATCGTAGACGGCGGACCCGGCTACGACATGGCCCGCTATGACCAGTTCACGCACGGAGTGGATATCGCGACCGATCGCCTAACCTCGATCGAAGCCCTCCTGGGGTCGAACTTCAACGACATCCTCGCCGGCGATATCGGCGACAACGTGCTGTACGGCGTCGACGGCGACGACACCCTGGTAGGCCGCGGCGGCACGGATCACCTGTACGGCAACGACGGTAACGACGTGTTCATCGGCGACTCGTCGAACAGCCTGATGGACGGGGGCTTCGGTCTCGACATGGTGCGGTACGAAAACTCCCAAGCCGGCGTGACCGTCGATCTGGTCCTGGGCCTTGGCTCGGGCGGCGACGCCCAGGGCGACACCTACGCCTCCGTCGAGGCCGTCGCCGGTTCAAACTTCGCCGACATCCTGATCGGCGACGATGATGTTGGCGGCACTATTCTCTACGGCCAGGGCGGAGACGACGTGTTGAAGGGCGGAGGCGGCCGCGACACGCTCTACGGCGGCGCCGGCGCGGACCGCTTCTATTTGGGCGCCGGGTGGAGCAACTCCAACATCATGGATTTCACCACGGGCATCGGTCATGACCTGATCGGCATCCTGATGAACGCGAATGGCACGAACATTGTGGACTACGCGACCCTGCTGCCTCACATCCACGACGTCGGTGGCGGGATCATGATCGACCTGGGCGTCGGCTCGCAGACCGGCGTGCCCGGCCTTCTCTTGGCGGACGTGACGTCTGACCTGTTTTTCTTCTACAGCTAGGTTCGGCGCGCCAAGCCGCGTCCTTTCCGCCGCACC
Organism: Caulobacter sp.; assembly: GCA_017744495.1. Lineage (GTDB taxonomy): Bacteria > Pseudomonadota > Alphaproteobacteria > Caulobacterales > Caulobacteraceae > Caulobacter. The sequence goes on from JAGIBE010000072.1 coordinate 2,324, forward strand.
GCAGCAATCTTTCCCTCGCGCCCTTGCTTTCCGGACGGTTTTAGCCTCCTTAGGCCGCCCATCTGACCGCCTTCGTCGCGCCTTCATCGGCATCCCGGCGAAAATGGTCTATTTTCTGAAGATATTGACCAAGAAGCACGGTCCGTTTGGGGGTCGTCATTTGGTCGTGGTGCGGGCCGCGCGCGTTTGTGTGTGCGCCGTCCGCTTGAACGAACTGGACCCCGTATGCCCTTCCCCGCTTCCCACCCTGCTCTCGAGCGGGCTCTTGCCGCTCAAGGCTATGCCGAGCCCACCCCCGTCCAGGCCGCCGTGCTGGACGCCGACGCCGCCGACCGCGATCTGCTGGTCAGCGCCCAGACCGGCTCGGGCAAGACCGTGGCCTTCGGCCTGGCCGCCGCCCCGACCCTGCTGGGCGAGGCCGAGACCTTCGAACGCGCCGCCGCGCCGCTGTGCCTGGTCATCGCCCCGACCCGCGAGCTGGCCATCCAGGTCAATCGCGAACTGACCTGGCTCTATGCCGAGGCCAAGGCCGTGGTGGTCAACTGCGTGGGCGGCATGGACGCCCGCCGCGAGCAGCGCGCCCTCAACTACGGCGCCCACATCGTGGTCGGCACGCCGGGGCGCCTCCGCGACCACATCGAGCGCGGGCACCTGGACCTGTCGGAGCTGAAGGTCGCCGTCCTCGACGAGGCGGACGAGATGCTGGACATGGGCTTCCGCGAGGACCTGGAGTTCATCCTGGACGCCGCGCCCAAGGAACGCCGCACCCTGCTGTTCTCGGCCACCCTGGCGCGCGACATCATCGCCCTGGCCCGCAACTACCAGAACGACGCCCTGCGGATCGACACGATCGGCCGCAACGAACCGCACCGCGACATCGAGTACCGCGCCGTGCGCGTGGCCCCCAACGAGGTCGAGCACGCGGTGGTCAACCTGCTGCGCTACTTCGAGAGCCCCGGCGCGCTGGTGTTCGCCAACACCCGCGAGAGCGTCCGGTCGCTGCACGCCAAGCTGCGCGAGCGCGGCTTCGCTGTGGTCGGCCTGTCGGGCGAACTCAGCCAGCGTGAACGCGCCGACGCCCTGCAGGCGCTGCGCGACGGCCACGCCCGCGTCTGCGTGGCCACCGACGTCGCCGCGCGCGGCCTGGACCTGCCCGACCTCGGCCTGGTGATCCACGCCGAACTGCCGGTCAACAAGGCCACCCTGCTGCACCGCTCGGGCCGCACCGGCCGCGCGGGCAAGAAGGGCGTCTCGGCGCTGGTCGTGCCCTACACCCGCCGCCGCAAGGCCGAGCAGCTGCTGATGGCCGCCGGCGTGGAAGGCCAGTGGGGCGGCGCCCCGACCGCCGACGAGATCCGCGCCAAGGACCAGGAACGCCTGCTGGACGATCCGATCTTCGCCGAGCCCGCCAACGAGGACGACGCCGGCCTGGTCGCGGCCATGCTGGAGAAGCGCACGCCGGAAGAGCTGGCCGCCGCCCTGATCCGCGCCCGCCGCGCCAAGCTGCCGGCGCCGGAAGAGATCTATGACGATCCGCGCCACGGCGCCGATCCGGGTCCGCGTGGCCGTGGCGAGCGTTCCAACGATCGCGGCGACCGCTTCGCCGACCGCGACTTCGCGCCTAGGGGTGAGTACGGCGAGCGTCCGGAACGCGAGCCGCGCGCCGACATGGCCAACTCGGCTTGGTTCCGTCTCAACACCGGCCGCCGCAACAACGCCGACCCCAAGTGGCTGATCCCGCTGATCTGCCGCCTGGGCCACATCACCAAGAAGGACATCGGCCAGATCCGGATCTTCGACTACGATACCAAGTTCGAGATCTCGGCCC
>JAGIBE010000072.1:4161-4708 GCA_017744495.1 Caulobacter sp.
GAGATCGCCGAGCGCTTCGGCGCGACGCTCGATGTCGTGACCATCACGCCAACCACGGCCCCGGCCGCCCGCGAGGCCGGTCCGCGCCGGGAGTACGCGCCGCGTCCGCCTCGTGACGACAACGACGCTCCGCGTCGCGAGTTCAAGCCGCGTGCACCGCGCGAGGGTGGGCGCAACGACGACGGCTACAGCAACGCCAAGCCCTACGCCCGTGGCGAAGAGCCCAAACGGGACTACAAGCCGCGCGATCGTGACGAAGCCCCCAAGCGAGACTTCAAGCCCCGTGATCGCGACGAGGCCCCCAAGCGCGACTTCAAGGGTCCCAAGCGCGACTTCCAGCCGCGTGATGAAACCACTCCCCCCCCGCGTCGCGCTCCGCGCGGCGACCGCGAGAGCGTGCCCTACGATCCGGCCGCCACGCCGGAGAAGCCTTTCCGCAAGCCGCGCGCCAACGCCGCCGACGGCCCGGGCGCCGACACGGTTAAGCGCAAACTTCGGTACCTCGCCCTTAAAGCTGGTCGCGATCAGAATTTCAGGAACCCTGGGC
>JAGIBE010000073.1 GCA_017744495.1 Caulobacter sp.
GCCTTGGGGCCAGCAGACCCCGATCACCGCCGTCATCGCCTCGGCGGACCACGCGGCCGCGGTCGCCACCCTCGACACCGCGACCGCCAAGAGCGGCGGCCATGCCGAGGAAAAGCCGGTCGCGATCGGTCATCGAGTGCGCGCCGAGCTGTCGGGCCCGGAGGTCGAGATCGACAAGCCCGAACAGGTCCGCGACGTTACCGCCCTGCAGAACGTCACCTTCGTCTGGCTAGTGAAGCCGACCCGCCCGGGCCGGACCACCCTGACCCTGCGGATCTTCAACGAGCTGGTCACGCCGGAGGGACCGATCGAGCTGGAACGCCCGGCCCTGGTCCACGAGATGTCGGTGAAGATCGGCTTCCTGGACTGGCTGACCTGGCAGATGGACCGCATGAAGGGCCTGCAGTGGGCGATCGGCGGCCTGCTGGCCCTGCTGGGGACCGCCTTCGCCAACCGCGCCAAGCTGCGCCGATGGTGGCGACGACACCATCCGCCAGCGCCGCCGCCTACGCCGCCCTGAGCCCTTTCCCCGCTCGCGGAACCATGGCCGCGCTTCTCGCATTTCCTCCGCCTAACCTCGGCGCGCAGGGCGCGCGGATGCAACGGAGACGGACATGCTCGGCACGATCCTCATCATCATCCTGATCCTGGCCCTGATCGGCGCCCTGCCGACCTGGGGCCACAGCCGCTCGTGGGGCTACTACCCCTCCGGCGGCCTCGGCCTGATCCTGGTCATCATCATCATCCTGGTCCTGCTCGGCAGGATCTAGCGACGCGACGGAAGGAGGCGGGTTCGGCGCGCGCCCCCTTCCGTCACCCCTCCCCTGGCGACCGATGTTCGCCTAAGGTCGTCGCAAAGACGATCCGAGGGGGGCTCCATGACCGACACCGCCGCGACGGCGACGCCGCAAGCCTCCACGCAACTCAGCGCCTGGCGCCGCACCCGGGCCATCCTCGGCGGATCGGCCGGCAACCTGGTCGAATGGTACGACTGGTTCGCCTACGCCGCCTTCTCGATCTATTTCGCCAAGGTCTTCTTCCCCAAGGGCGACCAGACCGCCCAACTGATGCAGACGGCGGCCATCTTCGCCGTCGGCTTCGGAGCGCGCCCCGTCGGGGCCTGGCTGATGGGTCTCTACGCCGACCGCAAGGGCCGCAAGGCCGGCCTGACCCTGGCCGTGGGCCTGATGTGCGTCGGCTCGCTGATCATCGCCCTGTGCCCCGGCCACGCCGCGATCGGCGACGCCGCGCCGGTGATCCTGCTGCTGGCCCGCCTGCTGCAGGGCCTATCCGTCGGCGGCGAGTACGGGGCCAGCGCCACCTATATGAGCGAGATGGCCGGGCGGAAGCGGCGGGGCTTCTGGTCCAGCTTCCAGTACGTTACCCTGATCATGGGCCAACTGGTGGCGGCCCTGGTGCTGGTGATCCTGCAGAACACCCTGAGCAAGGACGCCTTGGCCGACTGGGGCTGGCGCATCCCGTTCTTCGTGGGCGCGGTGCTGGCCGTGGTGGTGTTCTGGATCCGCACCGGCATCGAGGAGAGCATCTCGCACCAGAACGCCGACGCGTCGTCTCGCGACCCGGTCAGCCGGCGTCAAGTGCTATGGGTGGGCGGCCTGCTTGCGGCGACGGTGGCGGCCATGGTCGTCGGTTTCACCGAGGCGCAATTCGCCGCCGCGGCGCAGTACGGGGCGGTTGCGCTGCTGGTGCTGACCTATGTCGCCCTGGCCGCGCCCTTGATCTCGCGCCATCCCAAGCAGACCCTGGCGATCATCGGCCTGACCGCCGCCGGCTCCTTGGCCTTCTACGCCTACACGACCTACATGCTGAAGTTCCTGGTCAACACCGCCGGCTTCGACAAGGCCACGGCCGGGGCGGTGAACCTGGCCACCCTGGCCGGCTTCATGCTGATCCAGCCGCTGTTCGGCTGGGCGTCGGACCGGCTGGGCCGCAAGACCATGCTGGTCTTCGCCTTCGGCGTGGGCGCCCTGATCGCCTGGCCGGTGTTCAGCCTGACCGCCAAGGGGGGCAGCCCCGTCGTCGCCTTCGGCCTGATCTTCGCGGCCCTGTTCGTGCAGTCGGGCTACACGTCGATCAGCGCCGTGGTGAAGGCCGAGCTCTTTCCCACCCACGTGCGGGCGTTGGGCGTGGCCCTGCCCTACGCGATCGGCAACGCCGCGTTCGGCGGCACGGCCGAATATGTCGCCCTGTGGTTCAAGTCCGAACACATGGAGAGCGGCTTCTACCTCTATGTGGCGGCGATCATGGCCGTGGGCCTAGCCGTTTCGCTGCTGCTGAAGGACACGGGCAAGCACAGCCTGATCCTCGAAGACTGATACCGCTCACACAGCTCCCCTTTCACCGACTCTCGTTCTCGATCTAAGTTCGCCCCATGCCCTCTTCGCTTACCCACGCCCTGTCCAAGCAGTTCCTGGCCATGCCGGTCATCGACCTGGTCGTCCTGGCCTTCTTCCTGTTCTGCTGGCTGTTCTACGAGCCGATGCTCAAGCGGCTGGGCAAGGAGAAGAACGTCATCAACACCGACATGACGGTGATCCGCCGACGGTGGATGGCCGAGATGGCGGTGCGCGAGGTCGCCCTGCTGGACGGCCAGCTGCTGGGCCACGCGATCAACTCGGCCAGCTTCTTCGCCTCGTCGAACCTGATCCTGATCGCCGCGGCGGCCGGTGTGCTGTTCGGCGGCGACAGCGCGCTCAAGAGCATCGAGGGCCTGGCGGTCCTGGCCCCGGCCTCGGCCCTGGTGTTTCAGATCAAGCTGGGCGTGGTGCTGATCGCCCTGGCGCGCGGCCTGCTCGACTTCATCTGGGCGATCCGCCAGATGAACTACTGCCTGGCCGCCATCGGCGCCGCCCCGATGTGGGCCCCGCGCGCGGTGCTGGAAGAGTACGCCGAGGCGGCCGGCGCGATCCTCAACCCCGCCCTGTCGGCCTTCAACGCCGGCGTGCGCGGCTACTACTTCGCCCTGGCGGCGGCCGCCTGGCTGCTAGGCCCGATCGCCTTCGCCGTGGCAACCGGCGGGGCCATGGCCCTGCTGCTCTGGCGCCAGCGCCGCAGTCCGGCCTCGGCCGCCGTGCGCAAGGTGCGCCAGATCCTGGAGCGCCAGCCGGTGGTCGTGGGCCCGCACCTGGAACGTAAGCACGCGAGCAAGCCCAAGCCCCCGCCCAAGCCCAAATCCGCACCCGGCGGCCGCCCGCGCGTCGCCGAGCCGTCCGCCCCGCCTAGGCCCTGAAGCGGGCGCCGCCACCGTTTCGGCCGACGCCCCGCGACTAGAGTCCGATCTCCGCCCGCGCCTTCCGCGTCAGTTTGGCGGCGATCAGGGCGTGGGCGGTCTTCAGCCAGTCGGCCACCTCGTCGGCGTCCTCGGCCGCCAGGTCGGCGAACTTCACCCACTTGGCGCGGGCCAGATAGGGCGCGGGGATCGCCCGGCCGGTCTCGCTCAGCACCTCGAACGCCACGTCCGAGGCCTTGAACGAGAACCCGCCCTCACCCAGCACGGCGAACATCTTGCCGCCCACCTTGTAGACATGGTCGGCGCCCCACTGGACGGTCATGGTCGCGCCCGGCAGGGCCAGGGCGGCTCGATCGAACTGCTCGGGGGTCACGCCTCCACCCCGGTCCCGATCGGGCAGACCACGCCGGTGCCACCGATGCCGCAATAGCCCTCGGGGTTCTTGGCCAGGTACTGCTGGTGATAGTCCTCGGCGAAGTAGAACGGCCCGGCCGCGCCGATCTCGGTGGTGATGGTCCCCAGGCCCTGGACGTCGAGCGCCTGCTGATAGGCTTCCTTCGAGGCCACGGCGGCGGCCGCCTGGGCGTCGGAGGACACGTAGATCCCCGAGCGATACTGGGTGCCGATGTCGCCGCCTTGGCGCATGCCCTGGGTCGGATCGTGGTTCTCCCAGAAGGTCTTGAGCAGCGCCTCGTAGGTGACCGCGCGCGGGTCGAACACGATCTGCACCACCTCGGTATGGCCCGTTCGCCCGGTGCAGACCTCCTCGTAGGTCGGGTTCGGGGTGATCCCGGCCGCGTAGCCGGCGGCGGTCACGTAGACGCCGGGAATCTTCCAGAACACCCGCTCCACGCCCCAGAAACAGCCCATGGCCAGCACCGCGATCTCCATCCCGTCGGGATAAGGCCCCTTCAGCGGATGGCCGTTGACGAAGTGCGTCGCGGCCGTCGGGATCGCCTGGGCGCGCCCCGGCAGGGCGGTGTCGACGGAGGGCATGTCGAGGATTTTGGTGGCGGCGACCATGGCGGTATCTCGAGATCAAGACAGAGCGGCCGATACTAAGGCGTTCGCGATCGCGTTTCACCTCGTATGGCGGCTTGCCCCCGCAATCGTCCTGAGTATATTGCGCCCCTTCCTGCGTCGGGGGTCTCAACCGCCTTCCGCATCTGGTGCGCATGGTGAGGTGGCCGAGTGGTTGAAGGCGCACGCCTGGAACGCGTGTATAGGGGAAACTCTATCGAGGGTTCGAATCCCTCTCTCACCGCCACCATTATTTAACAAAAACAACCACTTAAGTGTGACAGCGCTCCCACTTTGGCACACGCGCGCACTATCCATTTCTTGAAGGAGTGGATAGCGGGCACGCGCTATGACAAGTC
>JAGIBE010000074.1 GCA_017744495.1 Caulobacter sp.
GAACACGACGGGCACCACTTCCTTGAAGCCCTTCAGGGGCTCGGCCGTGGGCTTCTTCTCGTCGGTGATGGTGTCGCCGACGGCGGCGTCGGCCACTTCCTTGATCGAGGCGGTGAAGAAGCCGACCTCGCCCGGACCCAGGGCCGCGACGTCGGTGGCCTTGGGCGTGAACACGCCCACCTTGTCCAGCTTGTGGGTGGCGCCGGTCTGCATCATGCGCACCTGCTGGCCGGCCTTCAGCGTGCCGTCGAAGATGCGCACCAGAACGACGACGCCGAGGTACGGGTCGTACCAGGCGTCGACCAGCAGCGCCTTCAGCGGCGCGTTCGGATCGCCCTTGGGGGCGGGCAGGCGGGTGACGATGGCTTCCAGCACGTCGGGGATGCCGACGCCGGTCTTGGCCGAGCATTCGACGGCGTCGCTGGCGTCCAGGCCGATAACTTCCTCGATCTGGGCCTTCACGCGCTCGACGTCAGCGGCCGGCAGGTCGACCTTGTTGAGGACCGGGACGATCTCGTGGTTGTTGTCGATGGCCTGGTAGACGTTGGCCAGGGTCTGGGCCTCGACGCCCTGCGAGGCGTCGACGACCAGGATCGAGCCCTCGCAGGCGGCCAGCGAGCGGCTGACCTCATAGGCGAAGTCGACGTGCCCGGGGGTGTCCATCAGGTTCAGGACATAGGTCTCGCCGTCCTGGGCCTTGTAGTTCAGGCGCACGGTCTGCGCCTTGATGGTGATGCCGCGCTCCTTCTCGATGTCCATGTTGTCCAGCACCTGGGCGCTCATTTCGCGCGCGGTCAGGCCGCCGGTGGTCTGGATCAGACGGTCGGAGAGGGTGCTCTTTCCATGGTCGATGTGGGCGACGATTGAAAAGTTGCGGATCTTGTCGAGGGGCGTCGAAGTCATGGGCGTGCGTCTAGCACATTTGCGGGGTTTCGCGAGCGTCGTTGCGTCCGACCCGGGAGGAACCGTCATGGTTAACTCGCCATTAAGTTCCAGGCCGCAAACCCGACTCAATGGGTTGAGACAGTCCAGCCTGTTGGAATCGCGAGAGAAGAACATGGACCGCCGCAAGCTGATCCTTTCGGGCATGGCCACCGCCGGCTTGAGCGCCTGCGCCAGCACGGCCCAGGAGCGCCCGGGCGACCCGCCGCCCCGGTCGCAGTACGACACCGGCCGCGCCCAGACCTATTCGGCCGACGAGATGATCCGCAGCGGCTCGGACTTCCTGGGCGTGACGGCCGAGAGCATCGGCGCGGTGATCGAGCGGGCCTTCCGCGACAACGGCCAGCCCACCGGCTACGTGGCGGGCGAGGAGGGCTCCGGTGCGATCGGCGTGGGCCTGCGCTACGGCCGGGGCCTGCTGTACATGAAGGGCCGCGACACCCAGGAAGTGTTCTGGCAGGGCCCCTCGGTGGGTTGGGACTGGGGCGGCAACGCCAGCCGGGTCTTCACCCTGTGCTATAACCTGCAGTATCCGGACGCCATCTTCCGCCGCTTCCCGGGCGTCGAGGGCAGCGCCTATCTGGTGGGCGGCCTGGGCGTGAACTACCAGCGCGCAGACACCATCACCTTGGCTCCCATCCGCGCCGGCGTCGGCTTGCGCCTGGGCGCCAATGTCGGCTACCTGGCCTACAGCCGCCAGCGCAACATCCTGCCGTTCTAGGCGCGATCGGGGACCTGCCCTGGCGGCGCGTCCCCATCGAGCTTTAGCGCTTGGGCGGGGGCGAGTTCTCCTGCAAGATCAATCCCAACGAGAATGAGTCCGCCTGGCGCGGTCCGTCGGTCGGGGGACGGCCGTTCGCCCTCGGCGCGCTCGCCCGCAGGGAAGCGCCATGTTCGAGCGGTTGAAGCGTACCTGGGTCTTCTGGTTGGCGCTGGCGGTGATCGTGGCCGTGGTCGCCCCCCCGGTGATCGACGCCCGCGTCGCCCGTCACACGCCTCCGCCGACCGTTCAGGCGCCCGCCGCCTCGCGCTTCGTGGTTCACGATCCGAGCGGCGCGGCCATCGGCTGGCTGAACATCAAATATCCCCGCACGATCCGCGAGAACGAGGAAGGCGTGCTGGAGGCCGAATACACCACCGGCGACACCCATTGGACCGGCAAGGCCACGGGCGGGCAGGGCGATCTCTACGACCAGGCTTATGACAAAGCCTACGCCACGGTGCAGCCGCCGTCCGGCATGAAGGTCGAGCTCAGCGGCGCCGACCTGGCCCTGACCCCGACTCCCAGCCACGAGTTCGACGTCCAGCGCATCGCCGCCACCGGCGTCGAACGGGTCAAATGGATCGTCTCGCCCAAGGCCGAGGGCGACCACGTGCTGCTGGTGCGGTTCAATGTCACCCCGGCCACGTTTCGGGCCATCCCGATCTCGGCCAACGGCCAGCCGCTGGGGGCGGACTCGCAGATCCTGCTGCCGGTCAAGGTGTTCACGATCTACGGCGTGCCCAAGGCCGCGGTGCTGATCGCCAAGGGCGGAGTGGGCCTGGCCTCGTTCCTGCTGACCCTGCCGGCGGCCTTCGTGCTGTTCGAGCGGTTCGTCGCCAAGAAGCCGAAGACGCGGCGCAAGCGGGCGGCTAGTCCAAAGGCGTGACCGTCACGCTCTGGCTGACCATCGTCGCCTTGCCGAAGATGGTCAGGAAGGCCACGTCCGCCGCGTCGCGGCCGTAGGCGATACGCACCAGGCCGTCGATCGGCGCCAGGCCGGTCGGGTCCAGCAGCCGCCAGCGATCGCCGACGAACACCTCGACCACGGCGTGGAAGTCGGGCGGCTCCAGTGTCGCGGCGTAGACGCTGGCCACCCGGGCGGGGATGTCGCTGGCCCGGCACAGGGTGACGGCCAGGTGGGCGAAGTCGCGGCAGACGCCGGCCCGCTGGACATAGGTCTCCAGGGCGGTGGTGCGCGCGTCGCTGCAGCCCAGCTCATAGGTCACATGGCCGGCGATCCAGGCCGCGATCGCCTCCACCCGCGCGCCGCCCGTCAACGCGCCGAACTTCTGGTCGGCGATGGTTTCGAAGACGTCGGACGGGCAGTAACGGCTGCCGCGCAGGAAGGGCAGGGTGTCGATCGGCAGGTCGGCGATGGCGTGCTGGATCGCGTGCGGCAGGTCCATGTGTCGGTCGGCGATCTCGACCACGGCGTCGTAGGCGATCGCCAGCCGGCCCTGGTGGGTGAAGGCCACGCGCCGTTCGCCCGAGACAGGGTCGTCGCGGCGGACGATGTCGAGCGGCGGATCGAAGCGCAGCGCCTCCTCGATCACCACCTGGTCGTCGGCGACGGCGGCCTCGATCTGCAGCAGGGATTCCACGCGCTCGGGAAAGTCGTAGTCCAGCCGCGTTTGGATCCGCACCCGCATTGATCGTCTGGCTCCGCCGAGCCATCACAACGGCCTGGGCGGCGCGGGGTTCAGTGCTTAGTGATCTTGCCCGCCACCCAGTCCATGACCGCCATCAGCAGGCCCGAGATCACGAAGGTCAGGTGGATGCCGATCAGCCAGCGCAGCCGGATGGTGTCGAATTCGATGCTGGGGTCCTCGCTCATCGCCAGGGCGGCCTTGAGCAGCGAGACGGCGGAGATCGCGGCGATCGACGCGATCATCTTCATCTTCATGCCGGAGTAGTCGACCGAGCCCATCCACTGCGGCCGTTCCTCGTGCGAGGCGGTGTCGATCCGCGACACGAAGTTCTCGTAGCCGGAGAGGATGACGATCACGAGCAGGTTGCCGGTCAGCGACAGATCCACCAGCGACAGGACCAGGATGATCGCGAACTCGGGCTTGGAGGTGAAGATGATCGGCAGGCCGTGGACCAGCTCCTGGAAGAACACCACGATCAGCGACGCCAGGGTGATCACCAGTCCCAGATAGATCGGCGCCATCAGCCAGCGGGAGGCGAAAAGGCCTCGCTCCAGCATGCGTTCGACCACTGGCTTGTGCATCGGCATCCGCGATCTCCAGGCTGCATTCGCGGGCCTGAGTCCGGCGGGAAAGGGCTGAAGCGTCAATCCGGGGAAGACCTGAGTTTGCGCTCAGGGGTGGCCAGGGTTCAGCTTCGGTGGGCGCGAAGGACGGCCAGCCAATCTAGCGGTCGCCCAGCTCCACCGTCTGACTGGTCGGCCCGCCGATCCGGATCCGTCCCTGGAGCGGGGCCGCCGATCCTGTGTCGCCTTTCATGTGCGACCCCGTGAACGGCGCCGTCAGCACCGCGCCGTCACAGCTCGGCGAGCCGAAATCGAGATGCAGGTGCGCATGGCCCGGCCAGCGCCGTTCCACCGCCCGATCGATCAGGAGCACGAGATCGACGGTCTTGTCCTCGGCGACGAACAGCACCTGGCCCTGGGCCTCGATCACCGGCTCGCCCTCGACCAGCAGTATGTCGCCGCAGGCGAAGGTGTTCCAGCCGTGGCAGACGTCGGTCATGACGAGGGCGGGGTGGTCGGCGGAACGCCCGCCCCGGATTTCAGCGCAGGCGCCGTCCTTCTCCTGTGTGATCCGCAGCGC
>JAGIBE010000075.1 GCA_017744495.1 Caulobacter sp.
TCGCGCACCAGGCGCGGCATGCGCTGGAACACCGACTTCACCGGCTGGGCGCGGATGGCCATGACGCTGTCCTGGATCTCGCGGGTGAGCTGTTCCAGCTCATCCAGACCCATGGCCAGGTTCGAGGACGGGGCGATGCCGTATTCGCCGACGCGCTGCGCCAGCATGGCCTGGTTGATGACCAGTTCGCCGACCAGGTCGATCAGGCGGTCGATGCGTTCCGGATCGACGCGGATCACCGACTGGCCCGGACCCGGCACATCGATCTGAGCCGGCTTGGCGGCTTGCGCGGCCGGGGCGTTGGCGGCCACGGGCGGCGCGGCCGGGGCCGCCGCCGGGATGGGAGCCGGGGCGACGGCTTCGACCACCGGAGCAGGCGCTTCGACGGGGGTCTCGACCACGGGAGCGATGATTTCGAGCGGCGCGGCCTCCAGAACGGGCTCCGGAGCCGGGCCGGCCATCAGGCTGGCCAGCACGTCGGCCACGGGAGCCTCGCCGCGGGTGATTTCCAGGTCGCAGTCGCCGTCGACGAATTCGAAGACTTCGCGGATAGCCTCTTCGCCCTGATCGGTCTCGACCCGCACGCTCCAGGTGACGTAGGCGGCTTCGGGGTCGAGGAATTCCAGGGCCGGCAGGGCGCTGTCGTCCAGGGTCGCCTGGATCGGGCCCAGGCGGCTCAGTTCGCGCAGCAGCAGGGCCGTCTCATTGGCCTTGCGGTACAGGTCCGACTTCGGACGGATCGACACCGTCCAGACATTGCCCTCATCCAGCACGGCCGCGTCGGCGGCCTGGGCGTCCAGGGTGATGGTCATGGGCTGGAAGTCGAAGCCCAGGTCGTCGTCGTCCAGGCCTTCCCCAAGGTCGCTAAGGGGGGCGCCGATGACGATCGGGGCGGCGTCCACATAGGTCGGAGCCGGGGCAGCTTCCTCCACCGGCGCGGCGGCGGCCGGAGCCGGGGCCGCGTTGGGATCGGTGGCGATCTTCAGCTCGGCGGCCATGGCGGCCGAAGCGTCCATGTCGACGACGCCCAGGCCGCGGGCGGCGCTGACGTGGTCGGCCAGAACGTCCGAAGCGCGCAGCAGCAGGGCGGTCAGGTCCGGCGTACCCGGGATCTCACCCGAGCGCAGGGCGTCCAGCAGCGTCTCGAACACGTGGGCGAAGCGCACCAGCGGCTCCAGCCCGAAGGCGCCGGCGCCGCCCTTGATCGAGTGCACGGCCCGGAACACGGCGTTGACGGTGTCGCCGTCGTCGTTCCCGTCCTGCATGGCCAAGAGCCCGCCTTCAAGATCCGCGAGCAGTTCCTCGCATTCCTGAAAGAAGGTGACCTTGATGGCCTCTAGCTCGTCCATTCCCCGACTTCCTACAAAGGTATTGCAGTACCTAGAGCACTTGATTCATCAGGCCGCGACGCGGCGGATCGCCTCAACGAGCTTTTCGGGATTGAACGGCTTGACGATCCAGCCCGTCGCGCCGGCTTCCCGAGCCCGTTGCTTCTTGCTGGGGTCGCTTTCCGTGGTCAGCACCAGGATCGGGATCGCGCGGTAGTCGTCGTCGACCCGCACGGCCTCGATGAAGCCGAAGCCGTCCAGCTTGGGCATGTTGATGTCGGTGATGATCACGTCCGGGCGATGGGCGGACAGCACTTCCAGCCCGTGTTCGCCGTCGACGGCTTCGACGACGTTGAACCCGGCTCCGGCGAGGGCCATGCGCAGCATGTCCCGCATCGTGCGCGAGTCATCGACCGTGAGGACAGTACGCGTCACGATGCAGCTCCTTGAAGTTCGGTCGGCAGCAGGGCCCCTTCGGCCCCGAACAGACGGATGGTTTCCACGAACGCCTCGGAAGGCGCGGTGATCGAAAAGGGTTTGCCGTCCTCGGCCCAGGCCTTGCGGGCGGCCAGCAGGACCTGCAGGCACAGGCCGCCGAGGCGACGGACCTGGTCCGCGTGGATCTCGATGTCCTGGCCGCGGCGTTCGACGAACGCCTGCTTGAGCGGCCCCGAAGCCTTCAGATCAAGGGTTTCGGGCAGGGCGATCGCGGTCGACATCAGAACTCCTCCCAGCCGTCGCTGGCGGGAGCGGCCGCCGTCGCCGCGCCGCCGCGTCCGGGACGGGCGAAGGCGTTGAGGCGGGCGCGCTGTTCAGCCACCGGATTGGCGGCGGGGGCGTGGACGGCCGGATCGGCCGCTTGCGGACGCTCGTACGAGGTCCGGCCGCTACCGACGTTGAAGCGACCGATCAGGCGCACCAGCTCGCCGGTCTCGCCCTTCAGCGAGTGGGTGGCGGCGGTCGACTGCTCGACCATGGCGGCGTTCTGCTGGGTCACCTGGTCCATCTGGTTGACGGCGGTGTTGACCTCGTTGAGGCCGGTCGCCTGTTCGGCGGCCGAGGCGGCGATCTCGGTGACCAGGGCGTCGATCTCGCCGACCTTGGCCACGATCCGCTGCAGGGCCTCGCCGGTCTGGCCGACCAGGCTTACGCCTTGGCTGACCTGCTGGGTCGAGGACGAGATCAAGGTCTTGATCTCCTTGGCGGCCTCGGCCGAGCGCTGGGCCAGGGCACGGACTTCCTGAGCCACGACCGCGAAGCCGCGGCCGGCGTCGCCGGCGCGAGCCGCTTCGACGCCCGCGTTCAGGGCCAGCAGGTTGGTCTGGAAGGCGATCTCGTCGATGACGCCGATAATCTGGTTGATCTGCTTGGACGAGTCCTCGATCGCACCCATGGCCGAGACGGCCTCGTGCACGACCTGGCCCGAATGGGTGGCTTCGCCGCGGGTGCTGGAAACCACTTCCGAGGCCTGCTTGGCGCCCGAGGCGGTGCGGCGCACCGTGGCGGTCAGCTCGTCCAGAGCAGCAGCGGTCTCTTCCAGCGAGGCGGCTTGCTGTTCGGTGCGGCGCGACAGGTCGTCCGAGGCGTGGGCGATCTCGTCGGCGCCGGTGCGCAGGCCGTCCGTCGAGGCCGCGATGACCTTGATGGTTTCCTGCAGCTGGGTGATGGCCGCGTTGAAGTCGTCCTTCAGCTTGCGGTAGTCGCCCGGGAAGTCGGCGCTGACGCGGAAGGTCAGGTCGCCCTTGGCCAGGTGCTCCAGGGCCTCGGCCAACGACGACACCACCAGGGCGTTTTCGCGGGCGGCGGCGGCCGAAGCCTCCTCCTTGGCGCGGCGCTCGTCGGCGGTCAGGGCGGCCGACTTTTCCTGCTCGGCGCGCATCTGCTCCAGGTGGATCTGGTTGTCGCGGAAGACCTTCAGCGAGCGGACGATGGCGCCCAGCTCGTCGCCGCGGGTCATCTTCTCGAGGTCGATCGTGTTGTCGCCCTCCGACAGCTTCTCGGTGGCGCCGGCGATGTCGCCGATCGACTTGCGGGTGGTCATGACGGTCATGAAGGCCAGGCCGGCGACCGCGCACAGCGTGATCAGCGACAGCACGATCGTGGCGCTCATGGCCGCATTGGCCTCAGCCTGCTTCTTCGCCGTCTCCTTGGCGATGCGCGCGTTGGCCGAGGCGACGACGCTTTCCAGCTGGCCCGTCATCTTGGCGTACTGTTCTTCGAACGGGGCGATAAAGCCGACGGCCATGTTGAAGTCGACGCCGATCATGCCGCTGACCGTGTCGATGGCGCTGCGGCATTCCTCGAGCGACTTGATCAGCTCGGCGATCTTCGGTTGCTCTTCCTTGGGCAGCTTGCCCTTCAGAGCAGTCAGGTCCTTCTTGAGCGCATCGGTCTCGGTCAGGATCGCGGCCATGCGAGCGTCGTTCTTATCGACCTCGATGTTGCCGGCCTTGTGGGTGAGCACCGTATAGAGCTCGCCGTTGATGTTGGAGATCCGCTTGGAGATCGCCTGGATCTCCATGGTCTCGCGCATGTCGCTCTCGACGACTTGCTTGAGCGCGGCGGACTGGCTGCGTTGGACGACGATCGAGCCGCCGGCCATCAGGGCCAGCATGAGCAGGGCGAACGCCGGCGCGAAGCCGATTTTGATGATCAACGGAAGATCGACGAGCCGGAAGCGCTTCATCGGTTTGGTCCCCTCTTGGCGGCGCTACCGTGCGCACGGTTCGCCAACGTCGAGGGGGATCATCACGGTATATTCCTAATAGTTCCTGACTTTGGTTAAGATCGGTTGCCGCAGGGGATGTCGCACCCCCGCATTTCCCACCAGGGCCAGGTCCAGACCGACTTTAGGGAATATAAGGTCCGCGCGCGCGCGTGAGTCGGCGCCGTTCAAGGCGTGGAGTCTTTTAGAGATCACATCAGAGTCTAGTTTCAAGTGAAACGGACGTAATCGCCAAATAACCGTGGTTAGCAATAAGTAAATAAAACAATTTTGGGTGACTCAGAATATTTTAACTCGCATCTGCGAAAAAGCTCAGGCGTCCGGACGACGCGACGTCCGAAGGGCGAGACAACACTACTAGGAGCAGCGGGATGAAATATCCGATCGCTATTGCCGCGGGAATCGCTGGCAGCTTTTTCGTCGCTCAAGCC
>JAGIBE010000076.1 GCA_017744495.1 Caulobacter sp.
GCGCCGAGCTGCAGGGCGGTGTAACCGTCCTTCTCGACCGTGCGCTGGCCCGTGACTTGGCAACCGTCGAGCGACAGGACGGTGACCGGCACGTGCTGACCGGCTTCGTCAAAGAAGCGGGTCATGCCGAGCTTCTTGGCGATCACGCCAGTACGATTAGCGGGGAGAGTCATCTGTTCGGCCCTCCTTACAGCTTGATTTCGACGTCGACGCCGGCCGACAGGTCGAGCTTCATCAGCGCGTCCACGGTCTGCGGAGTCGGATCAACGATGTCGAGGACGCGCTTGTGCGTACGGATCTCGAACTGCTCGCGCGACTTCTTGTCGACGTGCGGCGAGCGGTTGACGGTGAATTTCTCGATAAGCGTGGGCAGGGGGATCGGGCCCCGTACCGTCGCACCCGTGCGCTTGGCCGTATTGACGATCTCGCGCGTGGAATGATCCAACACGCGGTGATCGAAGGCCTTGAGCCGGATGCGGATGTTCTGACGATCCATATCGCTCGGTTTCCTAGTGGGCTGCGCCCGCGTCTCGAACCATTTCAAAGACCAACCCGGACCTCTCTTTCGAGACATCCGAACGCAGCGTCCGCAAAACAAATTGGCCCGCCCGGTCTCCCGAGAGGGCCTGTGACTGAAAACTGCGCCCCAAAAGGCGCGATCCGCAGTCGTTCGCGAACCGCGTCTAAGCCCGAAAGCTCACAGCCGGTCCAACAGAGGGGGGCTTTTACGTGCGTGAATCGGTTTCGTCAAGCGCTTCCCGGGACCGTTTTCAGGGTCGGACGAAACGCCGCCTCCCCGTTCTGATCCGGATCTCGGTCGAGGACTGAGGCCAAGCTTGGACCCTCCAAGCGGCACGCCCTTCCCCTTCCCGCGCGCCCTTGGGCGCGAACCGTCGCCGATCGCGACTAATCAGGCGACTAGCCCCGCGAAACATAACCTTGTTGCACGAAATATGCGCGAGACCAGGAAGTTCTAAGCATGAACGTGCGCATACACGCGATAGGGACGTTAACCCGCCTCCGCAAGTGTCATAAAACTGCATCATTTCGCCGACGACCGTCCCGCCCGGTCTTGCCGCCCAGGGCGAAGCTCCATAAGTCCGCCGCTCCTCGACGGACCGGCGGCCCTCCCCAAACGACCGCCGGCCGATCGAGGCCACACAGTAAGGGGATTACCCACTATGAAGACCCAACTCTTTGCCGCCGCCGCCGTCCTGGCCGTGGCCGTCTCGGCTCCCGCCTTCGCCCAGAACGTCGGTTCGATCGGCGCCGCCGTGAACTACAACGACGTCAAGGCCACCGGCATCGACGCCGACGGCACCTCGGCCAAGGTCGACGCCAACGTCGCCATCCCGACCGGCGCCTGGACCGTGACCCTGAACGGCAACGTCTCGGTCAGCGACAACGACATCAGCGACGAAACCGTCGCCTCGACCGCCGCTCACGCCACGACCCTGGTCGCCGGCGACACCGTCCGCGTCGGTGGCTTCGCCGCCCTGTCGCGTCCGTCGAACGACACCCTGTGGGCCGTCGGCGCGGAAGCCAGCAAGTACTTCGACAAGGTCACCCTGACCGGCCTGGCCGCCTACGGCCAATCGAACGACCTGGACGCCGACCTGTGGTCCGTCCGCGCTGACGCCCGCTACTTCGTTTCGGACGACTTCCGTCTGGACGCCGGCGTCGGCTACGCCAACATCGACCCGAAGGCCTTCTCGAGCGCCGACGTCTGGGACGTCAATGTCGGCGGCGAATACAAGTTCGCCAACACCGGCTGGTCGACCTTCGCCAAGTACACCCACACCGAGTCGGACGACCTGGCGAACCTGAACGCCGAGGCCGTGAAGGTCGGCTTCCGCTACACCTTCGGCGGCAGCCTGAAGACCCGCGACCGTTCGGGCGCCGACCTGATCGACGCCGACACCCTGTTCGGCCTCGGCGTCCGCTAACCCGCGCGCCGTTCGCGATCAGCGGACTGAAAGAAACGCCCCGGAGCTCAGGCTCCGGGGCGTTTCACTTTATATATATAGAGTGTGCGGGCGCCGCGATTAACGACCGATAATCACGTTGCCAGAACCGGCCACGTGCTTGCTGACCGGCCCCGTGACCTTGGCGACGCGCACGTCGCCCGAGCCGGCGATAGAGGCCTCGACGTTGCCGGCCTCGCCGCCGAAGTCGACGTCGCCCGAGCCCATGATGTTGACCTCGAGCGACCGCGCGCGGCCGCCGTTGACCGTCACGCCGCCCGAGCCGGCGATATTGGCTTCCAGGCCGCCATTGACACTGGCGGCGGTCACCCCGCCCGATCCCGCGATGCTGATCTCCAGGTCGCCGCCGACGTCCTGCAGCTTCACGTCGCCCGAGCCGGCGATGTTGATCTCGGCCGTGCCGACGCTGCCGACCCGAGCGTCACCCGAACCGGCCTGGTTCAGATCGAGCTTGCCGCGCACATTGGCGATCGTCCAATCGCCGCAGCCGGCGTTGGACAGCTCCAGTTGCTCGGTGCGGCCAACATTGCCGAACACGGCGCCGCCGGCAGCGACCTCGGCCTTCATCGGCACGCGGATCACGACCTGCGGGATGTCCTCCCATTTCACGTCGCCGACGCCGCGCACGTGGATCACGCGCTTGCCCATCACCGTATTGCAGCCGTTGATGCGGTTCATCCGCAGGCCGCCGTCCACCGTCACGTCCGAGCCGTTGCGGCGAATGTTCAGCGGCAGGCTCTGGTTGGTGGTCAGGAATTCGACCTTCACGTCACTGCGGGCCTCCGGGATGACCTCGACCCGGGCCACCGCGTCCTTGATCTTCACGGACGGATCGGCGGCGGCGGTCCCGGCGAAAGCCAGAGCCGCGCCAGCGGAGGCAAGAAGAAGAAGAGCGCGCATCGGTTGTTCCCTCGAAACATAGCGTTGTTGAGGAAAAGCTAGCCGTCCCCCTGTCGGGAGACGACTTAATTCGAGGTCATGACCCCATTGTCATGATTGGGCCTCAATTGGCGCTGGCGGCCAGACGCACCGGAACGGACTTGTAGGCTGGCGTGCCGCTGCGCCGGTCGTGGTCCTCCAGCGCCACCAGCATGTTGGTCTCGGGATAGTAGGCCGCCAGGCAGCCGCGCGGGATGTCGCGCTCCACCAGGGTGAAGCCGCGCACCGCCCGCTGGCCGCTGTCGTCGAAGGCGGCCGTCAGGTCGATCCGGTCGCCGGCCTTGAGCCCGCGCGCGGCGATATCGTCGGGATGGGCGAAGACCACGTCGCGGCGACCAAACACCCCGCGATAGCGGTCGTTCTTGCCGTAGATGGTGGTGTTGTACTGGTCGTGGCTGCGCAGAGTGGTCAGCAGCAACACGTCGGCGTCGCCGCGCCGGGCGTCCTGGCCGTCGTGGCGATGGGCCAGGAACTGGGCCTTGCCGCTGGGCGTCTTCCACACCCGTTCGGACGGCGGCACCGGCAGGCGGAAGCCGCCCGGCTGGCGGACCCGCTCGTTGTAGTTGGCGAAGGCCTCGGGGAAGACCGCCTCGATCAGGTCGCGGATCTTGTCATAGTCGGCGGTCAAGCCGGTCCAGTCGACGATGTCGTCCGGCCCGAACAGAGCCGCCCCGATCCCTGCGACGATGGCCGGCTCCGATTTCAGCTGGTCCGACGCCGGCGGGTTCAAGCCGCGCGAGGCGTGGACCATCGACATCGAGTCCTCCACCGTCACCGCTTGGCGACCGCCGGCCTGCAGGTCGATCTCGGTGCGGCCTAGGCACGGCAGCAGCAGGCTTTCCTCGCCATGTAGCAGATGAGTGCGATTCAGCTTGGTGGCGACGTGGACGGTCAGCCCCGCCTTGCGGATCGCCGCATGGGTCCGCACAGGATCGGGCGCGGCGACGGCGAAGTTGCCGCCCAGGCCGAGGAACACCTTGGTCTCGCCGGCCTCCATGGCGGCGATGGTCTCGACCACGGTGTGGCCGTGCTCGCGCGGCGACTTGAAGGCGAAGACCCGGTCCATCGAATCCAGGAACGCCGCCGACGGCTTCTCCCAGATCCCCACCGTCCGGTCCCCCTGGACATTGGAGTGGCCCCGCAGCGGACAGATCCCCGCCCCCGGTCGGCCGATATTGCCCTTCAGCAGCAGCAGATTGACCAGCTGCTGCACGGTGCTGGACGAGCTGCGGTGCTGGGTCAGGCCCATGCCGTAGCAGAGGATCGTCGCCTTGGCGGCCGCGTACGCCCGGGCCGCCTCCTCGATCTGTCCCCGGGTCAGGCCCGAGCCGGCTTCAATCTCGTCCCAGCTCAGTTCCTCGATGACGGCCTTCACCGTCTCGAAGCCCTCGGTGTGCTCGGCGATGAAGGCGCGGTCCAGGACCGTCCCCTGGCTCTCGACATCCAGCTGCAGCACGGCCTTCATCATGCC
>JAGIBE010000077.1 GCA_017744495.1 Caulobacter sp.
GGTCTTCGATGTCTCGCCTCAAGCTCGTGTGTTTCGCTTCCGCCACCGCCCTGCTCTGCGCCCAGACGGCTTTCGCCGCCTCGGGCGCCGCCGACGCCTCTTCCGCCGCCGTCGACGGCGCGGTCGAGCTGGACAAGGTGACGGTCACCGCCACCCGCACCGAGAAGAAGCTGCAGGACGCCCCGGTGACCGCCAGCGTCATCTCCAGCGACGACATCGACGACGCCCTGGTCAAGGACATCAAGGACCTGGTCCGCTTCGAGCCCGGCGTCTCGGTGCGCCGCGCCCCCGCCCGCTTCACCGCCGCCGGCGCCTCGACGGGCCGTGACGGCAACGCCGGCTTCAACATCCGCGGCCTGGAAGGCAACCGCGTGCTGATCATGGTCGACGGCGTGCGCGTGCCCGACGGCTACGCCTTCGGCGCCCAGAACATGGGCCGGGGCGACTATGTGGACCTGGACACCCTGAAGTCGGTCGAGATCGTGCGCGGCCCGGCCTCGGCCCTGTATGGCAGCGACGGCCTGGCCGGCTCGGTCAACTACTTCACCAAGGACCCGTCCGACTTCCTGAAGGGCGGCAAGAGCTTCGCGGGCGGCGCCAAGGTCGCCTACGCCTCGGCGGACGAGAGCTGGACCGAAAGCCTGACCGCCGCCTGCAAGAGCGGCAATTGGGAAGGCATGATCGCCTACACCCGCCGCGACGGCGAGGGACAGAAGACGGCCGGGACCAACGACTCCGCCAACACCGACCGCACCACCGCCAATCCCGAGGACGACCAGTCCAACGCCGTGCTGGCCCGGGTGGTCTACACCCTGAACGACCAGAACCGCTTCCGCCTGACCTACGACCATCTGGACGCCGACACGTCCTGGACGGTGCTGAGCGCCATCGCCAAGCCGCCGCTGGCCTCGACCAGCGTGCTGGGCCTGACCGCCTGGGACAAGATGCGCCGCGACCGCGTCAGCTTCGACCACCGCTTCACCGGCGGTCAGGGCCTGATCCAGTCGGCCCAGACCACGGTCTACTACCAGGACAGCACCACCCGGCAGTATTCGGCCGAGGATCGCAACACCGCCGCCGATCGCACCCGCGACGCCACCTTCGACAACGAGGTCTGGGGCGCGGCCCTCGAGCTCCACAGCGACGCGACGATCGGCGGCGTGGCCAACCGCTTCGTCTGGGGCGGCGACGCCTCGATCACCCGCCAGGAGGGCGTGCGCGACGGCACCGTGCCGCCGGCCGGCGAGACGTTCCCCACCCGCGCCTTCCCGACCACCGACTACACCCTGGCCGGCGCCTATGCACAGGACGAGGTCGCCTTCGGTCCGGTGACCTTCTATCCGGCCGTGCGCTTTGACTACTACAAGCTGGATCCCAAGCCGGACGCGCTGTTCACCGCCAACACGCCCGCCAGTCAGAGCGAGAGCCATGTCTCGCCCAAGCTGGGAGTGGTGTGGAAGACGACTGACCTTGTGACGGTGTTCGCCAACGTCGCGGCCGGCTTCAAGGCCCCCTCCCCGTCCCAGGTGAACAACGGCTTCGCCAACCTGGTCTCGAACTACATGTCGATCTCCAACCCCGACCTGAAGCCCGAGACCAGCCAGACCTTCGAGCTGGGCTTCCGCCTGAACCGTCCGACCTGGAACGCCAGCGTCACCGGCTTCACCGGCAAGTACGACGACTTCATCGAGCAGGTGCAGGTGCGCGGATCGTTCACCCCCACCGACCCGGCGGTCTACCAGTACATCAACCAGTCCAAGGCCGAGATCAGCGGCGCCGAGGCGCGGTTCGTCACCGAGCTGGGCGGCGGCTTCACCCTGCAGGGCGCGGCGTCATACGCCCGGGGCAATTCGGAGAACAACGGCAAGAAGACGCCGCTGGTCTCGATCGACCCGGTCAAAGTGGTGGCAGGCCTGTCGTACCGCGATCCGGCCGGCCGGTTCGGCGGGGCGCTGAACGCCGTGCACTCGGCCAAGGAGTCGGCGGGCCGCTCGGGCGTCAGCTGCTCGATCACCACGGGCGCGCCGCCGGTGACCCAGACCGGCTCGGACTATTGCTGGATGCCCAAGGCGTTCACGGTGTTCGATCTGACGGCCTACTGGAACGTCACCGACAGCGTCACCCTGCGCGGCGGCGTCTTCAACATCACCGGTCAGACCTACGCGTGGTGGAGCGACGTTCGGGGCCTGGCCGACAACTCGACCCTCAAGGACGCCTACACCCAGCCGGACCGCAACTACGCCGTCTCATTGGCGGTGCGGTTCTAGACCTCTCCAGCCGGCTTCATCCCCTTCGACCGGCTGGGAGCCCGGGGCGCGATCATGTCGGTGATCGCGCCCCGTTTTCGTGAGCGGCCCCGGCTTTTCGTGGAAGCCCTGTGAGAACAATGCCGCTTGGCCCCGCGGTCCAGGTCGACTACGACGCCCGCATGACCGCCCAGACCACCGCCGACCGCTACATCCTGATCCTGCAATGTCCCGACCGGAAGGGCGTGGTCGCCGCCGTGTCCGGCTTCCTGGCCGACAACGACGCCTCGATCGTCGAGAGCAGCCACTTCAACGACGGCCTGGCCGACCAGTTCTACATGCGCACCGTGTTCCGGCCCGACGGCGACATGCCGGGCGTCGAGGATCTGCGCCGGGGCTTCGAGCTGATCGCCAAGCGCTTCGGCATGACCTGGGCTCTGCACGACGCGAGCGCCAAGCCCAAGGTGCTGATCGCCGTCTCCAAGTTCGGCCACTGCCTGTTCGACCTGCTGCACCGCTGGCGCGCGGGCCTGCTGCCGGTCGAGATCGTCGGCGTGGTCTCCAACCACGAGGACATGCGCTCCTTTACCGAATGGAGCGGCCTGCCCTATTTCCACCTGCCGGTCGGCAAGACCAACAAGGCTGAACAGGAGGACGCGTTCCTGAGGCTTGTCGACGACCTGGACGTCGATCTGGTGGTCCTGGCCCGCTACATGCAGATCCTGTCGCCGGCCCTGTGCGCGCGGCTGTCGGGCAAGTGCATCAACATCCACCACTCGTTCCTGCCCAGCTTCAAGGGCGCCAAGCCTTACCACCAGGCCTACGAGCGCGGCGTGAAGATCATCGGGGCCACGGCCCACTACGTCACGACCGACCTCGACGAAGGTCCGATCATCGAGCAGGGCGTCCACCGCGTGGACCACAGCCACACACCCGACGACCTGGTCACCCTGGGCCGCGACGTCGAATGCACCGTGCTGGCCCGCGCGGTCACGTGGCACGTCGAGCACCGCGTGCTGATCGCGGGGGCCAAGACGGTGGTGTTCGACTAGGGTGTCGCGCGTCCGCTACGGGCGTGGGAGGTCCACCACCTGGGGAGAGCCGCGGTGAAGACAATGATCAGAGCTTTTACGATCTGCGCGGCGTCATGGCTGCTCGCCGTCTCGCCAGGCGTCGCCACCGCCCAACCCGCCGACCCGACCGCTTTCGCCAGCGGCGCGGATGTCCAGGCCCAGGTGCGCGACATGCTCGCCGCGATGAAGCCCGATCAAGGCTTCATGTGGCGCCCCCTGGTCCGCGATGGCGCGACCGTGGCGGCGATCGAGATCTGGAAGAAGCCGGGCAAGCCCGCGGTCCACCCCGCCGAGGCGGAGTACGCCATCGTGCTGGACGGCGCCGGCACGCTGGTGTCGGGCGGGACCATGGCCGACGCCAAGACCACCAACGCCAACCTGATCGAGGGAAGCCGGATCGAGGGCGGCGCGACGCGGACGCTCGGCCCGGGCGACGTCATCCTGATCCCCGCGGGCGTACCACACTGGTTCGGGATCACGGGCGAACGACTGGTTCTGCTGGGGATCAAGTTGCCGGGCGCGAAGTGACACCCTGAAACCCTCTCTCAAAGAGAGAGGGTTTCAAGAGGCCGCCACCAGTCCCTGGGCCGCCGCCAAGGGCAACCACAGCGTCAGGTCGGCGATGACCGCGCCGGTTTCGCGGCCGGTGGCCTGGGCGGCGCGGGCGGCGGCGGCGTGGACGTCGGCGCCTTCCTCGCCCCCTCCTACACTTCCCAAGGCCTCGAGCCAGGCGTGGCGCCAGGACGGCAGGACGTGGACGGCGACGCGCCAGCGGCTGCGGGCCACGGCGACAGGCGTCGAACAGGACGGCGGCGGGTCGATCGGTCCGCCCTGGTCGACCGCGGCCAGCACGGGCCCGGGGTCGAAGCCCAGGGTCAGCAGCCGCACGCTGTCGGGCCGCCGCAGACGGGCGCCGGGGGTCAGCATCAGGTCGGCGGCCACCAGCGGCCCGGCCTGCCGCTCCACCCCGACCGCGCGCTGGACCTCGGCCCGGGCCCGGTCCAGTCGGGCGAGGTCGGCCGGGATGGCCGACAGGGCGCCGGGCCCATCGTCGCCGGCCGGCCGCGTGGCCTCCAGATAGTCGGCGAAGCCCGCGCCCAGGCCGTACAGGCTGGGGTCAGTCGGGGGGCGGTCAGCGATGTAGCCTGCCGCGAACAGCTCGAACACCTGCTCGCCGGCCAGGGCGCGCAAGCAGGGGAACTCCGCCGAAAGGCACTCCATCAGCCGGGCTCGGTAGCCCCGGGCGTAAAGCGCCAGGCGCTGGGCGGCGGTCAGGCCGCCCCCGCCCGGCGCCTCGCCGACGATGATCGCGTCCAGCCCGTTGGGCGCGGCGCGGCCGAGGATCGCGCCCTGCATCCAGCGCTGCAGGTCTGCGAGAGCGAGCTCAGCCATGGACTCGCGCCGGTGTCCGCAGCCCTTCCGGCAACCAGCCGCCGCGCGCCGCATCGGCCTTGGCCAGCTCGGCCAGCAGGTCGTCCCAGCTGGGGATGTTGGCGTCCCATTCCAGCAGGGTCGAGACCCCGCCGGTTCGAGCCTGGACCCGCGCGTACAGCGGCCAGACCGCGTCCAGCACCGGCGCGTCATGGGTGTCCATCAGGTGGGTGCCAAAGTCGCTCGGTCCGGCCAAATGGACCTGGACGATCCGTTCGGCCGGGATCGCGTCGATATAGGCCGCCGCGTCGAAGCCGTGGTTGAAGGCGCTGACATGGACGTTGTTGACGTCCAGCAGCAGGCCGCAGTCGGCCTCTTGCGCCATGCGGGCCAGGAACTCCCATTCGGGCATCTGGGAGGCGCGAAATTCCAGATAGCTGCTGGGGTTCTCCAGGATCAGCGGCCGGCCCAGCCGGTCCTGCACGGCCTTGATGCGGTCGACCACGTGGGCCAGCGCCGCCTTGGTCAGGGGCATGGGCAGGAGGTCGTGGGTGTTGATACCCGCCACCCCGGTCCAGCACAGGTGGTCCGAGATCCAGGCCGGCTTGATGCGGTCGGCCAGGGCCGCCAGCTTGTCCAGATAACCAAGGTCCAGCGGGTCGGCGCCGCCGATCGACAGCGACACCCCGTGCATCACCACCGGGCGATGCTCGGCCACCACCTCCAGCACGTGGGCCGCATAGCCGGCATGGTCGAGGAAGTTCTCGCTGATTACCTCGAACCAGTCGACGCCCCAGCGGTCCGGGGGCGTCGACATCAGGTGCTGGAAGTGCGGCTCGCGCAGCCCCACCCCGTCGCCCAGATGGGGCAGACCGAGGCGTGAGGCCGGCGGGGTCATCGACGTCATCAGGTGGACGCCATCAGGTGGAAGGGGGGAAGACGAGACGCAGATTGTCCGCCGCCGGAGGATCGGCCGGAACTGTCTTGCCCCGGTGCTGCATCACGGCCTGGTAGGCGCGATAGGCCACGTCGTGCACCTTCTCGCCGCGCTCGTAGGTCATCGGATCGCCGAACGCCTCCGACATCCAGCCGTCCTTGCCCTGGCTGCTCTCGACGAAATCATACAGCTGCATCTGGCCGGCGTTGGGGAACACCTGCGAGGCCGAGATCGGCACGGCGCAGCCGCCGAAGCCGCTGCACTTGTTGTCGCTGGGGGCCGAGTACAGCTTCTGGGGCGGCAGGCCGCAGACTCCGCCCACGCCCGCGCCGCCGCCGCGCGTCACCACCGCCGAGCCGCAGTTGCCGCCGCCGCTGACCGGCTGCACGAAGCCACACCCGCCCTGCGCGTGACAGTTGTTGGAACCCCGGCAGGTGTGGAAGATCTCGACCGCGGCGCAGCTGTTGGCGCCGTCGCCGTCCAGGTCCAGCGCCTGGCACGAGTGGTAGAGCTTGCCCTTGGTGGCCGGGTCCAGGCCGATCGACAGGTCGGGGGTCTGGCCCAGCACCGCCCAGGCGATCGACATCCGGTCGCCCGAGCCGGACATCGACGGGAACGGGAACAGCACCGGGCCGGTGGCCGGCGGGTTCCAGTAGTCGTTGAGCACGGTGGTCACGCCGGCGATGGCGCCGATCACCGCCTGGCTCAGCAGCTTATGGCTGTCGCCCCGGGCCGCCGGTTCGTTCAGGGCGTTCAGCGCCGCCGCCAGCTCGTCCGGCGTGGGCAGCTTGAGCGGATTGGTCGGATCGTAGCCCGGCCCTTCCAGTTCCTGGGAGGTCCAGGTCTTGTGGGTCTCCAGCCACTGCGGCCAGGTGACCACCTGGGGCAGGAGGTCCAGGACCTTCTTGAACCGCTCGTAGTGGTCCATCGGATCGTTGTCGGACCGCGCCACGGCGTCGGCCGACGGGATCTGCTTCCCGGCGTCGTCATAGCTGGGATAGTCGGCGCGCAGGGCGGTGTTCGAAGGCTGGTACTTGGGCTTGACCGCCTGCAGCAATTGGGGCCGCCGCTGGATCTCGCTGCCCTCGCCCTGGTCGGTGATGGCGTCCATCATCGACACCATCTGCTCGAAGGCGATCGACTTGTCGGTGGTGGCGATCGTCGTCTCGAAGCCCATGAACTCGCGCATGGGGTGGCCGGGTGACGAGAAGCTGTTGAACAGGTCGTTCTGCACGGCCGAGGCCTTGAACACCGCGTCCCACAGCGTCGTGCCGTCGGTGTAGGTCAGGCTGAGATAGTCGTAGTAGCACTGGTACATCCAGCCGATCGTGCCGAAGCGCGGCAGGGGCTGGCCCGGCGTCCAGTCGGCGAACGGCGCCTGCGGGAAGTAGTCCTTCTCCTTGCCGATCTTGATGTTGGCGCGGGCGTCGGCCTCGGGCTGCTCGATGGCGATGAACAGGCGCAGTTGGGTTTCGTCCAGCGGCCCGACGTTCACCGGCACGTCTTCGTGATGCTTGGTGTCCTTCAGGTCGATGATGTTGGGGATGACGCTGTTGGTCGGGCCGTAGCAGGTCCAGCCGTGGCGGTCGTCCTGCAGGGCGGTGTCGGTGAAGTTGGGGTTGACGCCGACCACCGTGGCCATGTTGGCGGACATCTGCAGGTGCAGCATCTCCTGGATGAACACCGAGAACACCAGGTTGAAGGCCTGTTCGTTGGCGGTGATCGGATTGGCCGAGGTCTTGGCGCCGGGCCACAGCCGGCCCTGGTAGAAGTCGTTCCCCTGCCCCGTGATCGCGTGCATGCCTTGGATCGAATAGAGGCTGGTCATGTAGAGCGGGATCGTGAACAGCTCGACATCGACCGCCGCCTGGGCGATCGCCCGCAGCGCCATCCTGTCGGTCTGCTTGAGCGCGGGATCGCGCGGCGCCTGGGCGCTGGCGCTGAGGGTGCGGGTCACGGCGTCCTCCGATCTGAAGCCGGCTGGACGCCCCTCGAGGGGCGGCCGGCGCGACCGGGACGACTCTCCCCGATCGACATTCATCTTAGGTTGCGTAACGACCAGATCAATACTGAAGATTGATCTGGTCGCCGCTCGCTACAGCAGGATGTCGGCCGAGGTCAGCGTGCCGGTGACCTTCAGGGCGATCACGAAGTCTGCCACGCCGTCGCCGTTCACGTCGCCCGAGACGTGGTAGTAGCCCGAGGCGTCCGGTGCGGCGATGACCAGCTGGCCCGCCACGTTCGAGAAGCTGGACACCACCGTGAAGGCGTCGTTGGCGCCGGTGCTCGTGTTGGCGTCGATGCCCGTCAGGCTCAGCTTGTCCCCTTCGGCCTGGCTGAAGTCGAAAATCAGGTCCTGGGCGAAGGGCGAGCTGTCGGTCGGGGCGTTGTAGACGAAGGTGTCCGCCCCCGCTCCGCCGATCATGAAGTCGGCCCCGCCCGCGCCGATCAGGGTGTCGTTCCCGTCCAGGCCGTAGAGGATATCGTTGCCGGCGCCCGCGATCAGGGTGTCGGCGACGTTGTGGCTGTTGCTGTCCCCGACCATGGTGAAGGCCTGGGTGGCCCCGCCGCTGGCGATGATGTCGGTGGCCTTCAGCGTCGTGCCCGACACCGTGATCACCGACTGGAAGTTGCCGCCCGAGTCCGGCGCCGAGTAGATGAAGGTCGTCCCGTCGAAGCGCGCGATGGTGACCTTGCCGCCGTCGATCGCCGAGATGTCGATCTTGTCCTGATCGGGCGTGAAATCGATGATGCTGTCGTAGGCGCTGAAGTTCGAATTCGACACCGAGGTGTACTTGAAGGTGTCGTGCGCTGAGCCGCCGTACATCAGGTCGGCCCCGTCGCCGCCGATAAGGGTGGAGTCGGTCGTCCCGCCCACCAGGACGTCGTCCGAGGCCCCGCCCGTCAGGCTGTCGCTGGTGCGGCCGCTGGAGCCGCCGGTGCCGTCGTCGCCGTACATCGAGAACCTGACGCCGTTGCTGACGAGCAGGTCCGAGGTCCGGATGTCGCCGAAGACCTGGACGACGCTCGAATTGCCTGGCGCGCCGAAATAGATGAACGTGCTGGCGCCGAAGCGGGCCAGGATCACGATGCCGTCGTCGGCCGCCCTGAGGTCCAGCTTGTCCTGGCCGGTCTGGAAGTCGGTGATGACGTCCCAGTGCGACAGGGTCGAGTCGCCATTGCCGTAGACGAAGGTGTCGGCCCCCGCTCCGCCAGTCAGCACGTCGCCGCCGCCGTTGCCGCGGAGGGTGTCGTTCCCACCCGAACCGTTGATGATGTCCGCGCCCGAACCGCCCGTCAGGATATCGGCGCCGGCCGAACCGTTGAGGGTGAAGCCGAAATTGGCCACGCCCGTGGCGATGTCGCTGATCTCCAGGCCCTGGCCCAGCAGCTTGATCTGACCGTCCGCCGCGCCGTCGCCGTTCTGGTCGATCAACAGAATCTTGTCGGTCCCGTCGGTGTTCAGCGTCAGTTGGGTCGAGCTGGTGATCAGCGGGGTCAGCCGCAGCGTGTCCACGCCGTGGGTGAAGTCGGTGATGGTGTCGTAGGCGGCCGTCGTGCTGTCGCTGACGGCCTCGTAGGCGAAGACGTCCGCGCCGCCGCCGCCGGTCAGGGTGTCGGCCCCGCCCTTGCCCGTCAGGGTATGGGCCGCGCCGTCGCTGATCAGGATGTTGACGTTGGCGTCGCCGGTCGCCGAGCCCGTGACGGTGATCGTCAGCTGAGCCGTCGCCGAGGTGCCGGAGGGGTCCTTGATCGTGTAGTCGAACTTGTCGGTCACCACCTGGCCGACGACCAGCCCCTCGTGGTTGGCCACGTAGCTGTACGTGCCGTCCGGATTGATCGTCAGCTGGCCGTTGGCGCCGTTGACCACCGTGCCGCCCGCCGAAACCGTCTGGTCCACGTGGGTGGCGTTGTAGGCGACATTGGTCACCGTCAGCGGATCGTTGTCGATGTCGCTGTCGTTGGTGCGGACCGAGCCCGACACCTGCAGACGCTGGGTCACCGCATTGGTGTCGTTTAGCGCCGCGGGCGCGTCGTTGACGTTGGCGACCGCCGCGGTGCCGGCGCTGGTCACGATCTCGGGCGTGCCGTGGCCGTCGGTATAGGTGACCTTGACCTGGATCTTCGCGCCGACGTCCGCATCACCCAGGGTGTAGGTCGCCTGGTCGGCCGCGCCGATGCTGGTGTAGCTGGCGCCGCCGTTCGTGCTGCGCAGCCACTGGTAGTGCAGCGTCCCCAGACCGTCGAGGTCGGCTAGGGCCGAGGTGTTCGCGGTCAGGACGCTGTCCTCGGCCACCGTGCCGGTGATGGTCACCGCGCCGGTCGGGGCGTCGTTGACGTTGGCCACCGCCCCTGTGGCGGCGCTGGTCTCGTTTTCGGCCACGCCTTGCAGATCGGTGTAGCTGACCTTGACCCGGATCGTCGCGCCGACATCGGCGTCGCCCAGGGTGTAGGTCGCCTGGTCGGCCGCCCCGATGCTGACGAAGCCAGAGCCGGTGTTGCGCTGCCAGTCGTAGTGCAGCGTGCCCAGGCCGGCTGGATCGGACAGGGTCGAGGTGTCGGCCGTCAGCACGCTGTCCTCGGCCACCGTGCCGGTGATGGTCACCGTGCCGGTGTGCGGACCGTTGGGCGGGAGGACGTTCGAGGTGGCGGCGCTGGTCGCGGACTCGGCCGTGCCATGGCCGTCGGTGTAGCTGACCACCACCCGGATCGTCGCGCCGAGGTCGCCGCTCACCAGAGTGTAGGTCGCCTGGTCGGCGGCGCCGATGCTGGCGAAGCCCGAGCCGGTATCGCGCTGCCAGTCGTAATGCAGTGCGCCCAGGCCGTCGGCGTCGGCCAGGGTCGAGGTGTTGGCCGTCAGGACTTGGCCCACATTCGCCGCGCCGGTGACCGACGCCCCGCCGGTGTGCGGGTCGTTGACGTTGGCGATCGAAGCCGTGGCGCTGCTGGTCGACGTGTTGGCGAAGCCCTGGCCGTCGGTATAGCTGACCACCACACGGACGGTGGCGCCGACGTCGGCGTCGCCCAGGGTGTAGGTCGCCTGGTCGGCCGCGCCGGTGCTGACGAAGCCCGAGCCGGTGTTGCGTTGCCAGTCGTAGTGCAGCGTGCCCAGACCGTCGACGTCGGCCAGGGTCGAGACCGCTGTCAGCACCTGGTCCTCGGTGGTCGTTCCGGTGATCGACACCCCGCCGGTCGGGGCGTCGTTGACCCCGGTGATCGAGGCCGTGGCCGAACTGGTGACGCTGTTGGCGAAGCCCTGGCCGTCGGTGTAGCTGACCACCACACGGACGGTCTTGCCCACATCGGGATCACCCAGGGTGTAGGTCGCCTGGTCGGCCGCGCCGATGCTGACCCAGATCGATCCGTTGAAGCGCTGCCAGTCGTAGTGCAGCGTACCCAAGCCATCGGCATCGGCCAGGGTCGAGGTATTGGCGGTCAGGACCTGGTTCTCGGTCGTCGTGCCGCTGATCGAGGCGCCGCCCGTCGGGGCGTCGTTGACGCCGGCGATCGAGGCTGTGGCCGAACTGGTCGCCGTCTCCGCGAAACCCTGGCCGTCGGTGTAGCTGACCCGCACCCGGATCGTCTTGCCGACGTCGGCGTCGCCCAGGGTGTAGGTCGCCTGGTCGGCCGCGCCGATGCTGACATAGCTCGAGCCGTTGAAACGCTGCCAGTCGTAGTGCAGCGTGCCCAGGCCGTCGACGTCGGCCAGGGTCGAGACCGCGGTCAGGACCTGGTCCTCGGTGGTCGTACCGGTGATCGACACGCCGCCGGTGTGCGGGTCGTTGACCCCGGCGATCGAGGCCGTGGCCGAGCTGGTCACGATCTCGGCCGCGCCATGGCCGTCGGTGTAGCTGACCACCACCCGGATCGTCTTGCCGACGTCGGGATCGCCCAGGGTGTAGGTCGCCTGGTCGGCCGCCCCGAGGCTGACCCAGATCGATCCATTGAAGCGCTGCCAGTCGTAGTGCAGCGCGCCCAGGCCGTCGGCGTCGGCCAGGGTCGAGACGGCGGTCAGAACCTGGTTCTCGGTGGTCGTGCCGGTGATCGACACCGCGCCCGTCGGGGCGTCGTTGACGTTGGCGACCGTGGCCGTGGCCGAGCTGGTCGCCGACTCCGCGAAGCCCTGACCGTCGGTGTAGCTGATCACCACCCGGACCGTGGCGCCGACGTCGGCGTCGCCCAGGGTGTAGGTCGACTGATCGGCCGCGCCGGTGCTGACGAACCCTGAACCGGTGTTGCGCTGCCAGTCGTAGTGCAGCGTCCCTAGGCCGTCGACGTCGGCCAGGGTCGAGACCGCCGTCAGCACCTGATCCTCGGTCGGCGTGCCGGTGATCGAGGCGCCGCCGGTGTGCGGATCATTGACGCCGGCGATCGAGGCCGTGGCCGAGCTGGTGACGCTGTTGGCGAAGCCTTGGCCGTCGGTGTAGCTGACCACCACCCGGACCGTCTTGCCGACGTCGGGATCGCCCAGGGTGTAGGTCGCCTGGTCGGCCGCGCCGGTGCTGACCCAGCTCGATCCGTTGAAGCGCTGCCAGTCGTAATGCAGGGTTCCCAGGCCATCGGAGTCCGCGACGGTCGAGGCGTCGGCCGTCAGCACCTGGTTCTCGGTGGTCGTGCCGCTGATCGACACGCCGCCTGTCGGCGCGTCGTTAGAGGCCGCCACCGACGCGGTGGCCCCGCTGGTCGCGGACTCCGCCGTGCCGCCGGCGTCGGTGTAGCTGATGACTACGCGGACCACGCCGCCGATGTCGGCGTCGCCCAGGGTGTAGGTCGAGGCGTCGGCGCCGACGTTGGTGAAGCCGGAGCCGGTGTCGCGCTGCCACTGGTAGTGCAGCGTCCCGATACCGTCGGCGTCCGCCAGGGTCGAGACCGCGGTCAGGACTTGGTCCTCGGCCGCCGTGCCGGTGATGCTGGCGCCGCCGGTGTGGGGGTCGTTGGACGGGGTGATGTTGACCGTCACCGAGCCGCTGGCGGTCGGCGAGCCGCCGGGACCTTGGCCCGCGTTGGCCGGCGCGCCGTCGTCGAGCTGATAGGTGACCGAGATCGAGGCGGGCGGCGCGTCGCTGGTGTTGGTGTAGACGATATGCTGAATGACGTCGTTGACCAGCGCCGTCGTCGCGGCGGTCCCCACGCTGAGGAAATTGATCGTCAGGACGCCGCTGACCACGCTGAAGGTGGCGAAGACCTGTCCGCCGGCCCGCAGGCCGTTTCCGACCACCGTGAACAGGGCGCCGCTGGTGTCGAAGGCGAAGCTGTCCTGGGCGTTGCCCCCGCCGTTGCGGGCGACGACGAAGCTGGCGCCGTCATAGTCCCCCGCCCCGCCGTTGCGGGCGTCCAGGTCCACGTCGGACACGGTGAGCGAGCCCAACAGCACCGCCGCGGTCTGTTCGGTGGCGTTGACCGTCGTCGCGGTGGCCGGAACCACGGGCGTGTCGTTCTCCGGCGTGACGGTGGTGTTTAGATCGACCGTGCCGGAACTGTAGTGGGTCTGGCCGCCGTTCGAGGTGATATCGACGACCGTGCCCGAGCTGATCGCTCCGCCCGAGTTGTCGATCAGGTGGACGGTCAGGGCCGGCGCCGGTCCATTGAAGTTGGCGGCGGGCACGAACCGCAGACGGGCCGTGGTCGCCAGCAGGAGAGCCGAACTCTCGCTGGGCGAGGTGATAGTGTTCCAGGTGGCGCCGCCGGTGGAGGAATATTGCCAGACGCCCTCGGTGGACGCCGCATCGCCGGTGACGGCCACGCCGCCCAGGCCGTCGCCGTCAGGATCGCTGATGTTGCCGCCGAACAGCGAGCCGACGGTCACCCCCACATAGTTGGTGAGGTCCTCGGTGATGCTGTTCAGGGTCGCCGAACCGCTGGCGATCGGCGCGTCGTTGGTGGGGGTGACGACGATATTCAGCGTCATGGCCGCGCTGTAGGGCGTGCTGCCTCCGACCGTGCTCAGATCGCCGGTCTGTCCGGTGGTGACCGCGCCCGCGGAGTTGTCGATCAGAGCGACGGTGAGCGACGGCGCTGTGCCGGAATAGTCGGCGGCCGGAACGAAGCGCACCGAGGTGCTGGCGTCGATGATGAAAGCGCTAGCCGACGAGACGATGGGCAGGTCATGCCACACCGAACCATCGAAGTACTGGTAGACGCCCTGGGCCGCCGTGGCGGCGTTGGCCGTCACCGCCACGCCGGCCAAGGCGTTGGCCGAAGAGCCGCCCGACACCGTGTCCTTGGCGTCGTTGAAGTGGCTGCTGAACAGCGAGGTGATCGTCTGGCCGGCGCCGGGCGCGGCGTCCTCGGCCACCGAGGTCAGGCTGACGCTCGAACCGTTGACGACGACCGGCGCGTCGTTGACCGCCGTGACGGTGTGGTCCAGCACCACCGTGCCGGTGCTGAACACCGTCGTGCCGCCGTTTGTGGTGGTGTTGACGAGAGTGCCGTTGGTGATCGCGCCCGCCGAGCCGTCGACCAGCCGCACCGTCAGGGTGGGGGCAGCGCCGTTGAAGTCCGTGGCCGGGTTGAAGCGGAGCGCGGTGGACGCCGACAGCTCGACCGCCGCCGAGGTCGAGACCGCGCCGATGTTCACCCACGTGGAGCCGTTCCAATATTGCCACTGGCCCGTGCCGGCGGTGGAGCCGTTGGCGACCACCGCCACGCCGGCGAACGCGTCGCCATCGCCGTCGCTGTATTGGCCGCTGAACAGGCTGGAGACCGTGTTGGTCAGGCCGCTGGGGCTGACGTCCTCGTTGGTGGCGGCCAGGCTCTCCGTGCCGTCGCCCGAGACGATGGGGGCGTCGTTCAGCCCGATGATGGTGATCGTGTAGCCGTCGGTGTCGGTCAGGGCGCCGCCCGTCCCGGTCGAGCCGCCGTCGCTGGTGACCACGGTCAGGGTGTCGGTCCCGCTGACGTTCGTGTTCCCGTGGAACAGCAGGCCGTTGGCGGCCACCAGGGTGGTGTTGATCGCATTGGCCGTGCCGGTGATCGTCACCGAGCCCGTGCCGTTGCCGCTGATGGCGCCCGCCGTCAGGCCGCTGGCGACGTCGGTCCGCAGGGTCAGTATGCCCTTGGTGACGCTGAGGACGACCGTCATGGTCGCCGAGGCCGGGTTGGCGTCGACGTCGCTGATTTGCAGGCCGGTGACGGCGATGTCGGCGTTTTCGCTGCCCGTGGCCGAAACCGACCCGCTGTTGACCGGGGCGTCGTTGGTCGCCGTGAGGTTGACGGTGCTGGTGGAGCTGTTGGCCGAGCCGGCCAGCACGCCGATCGTGCCGTCGCTGATCGTCCAGGTGATCGTGCGGCTGGTGTTGGCGCCGTAGTTGGTCGGGTTGTTGCCGGTGGTCCAGTAGACCAGCCCGGCCAGGGCGGCCTGGTAGTTGGCGATGGTGTCCAGGCCGCTCAGGGTCAGGGTTTCGGTCGAGGCGTTCCAGCTGAGCGTGATGCTGGTGCCGGCGATCGTTCCGCTGATCTGCTGGCCCGCCCCGTAGCCCAGATGGTCGTCGGCGGTGCTGGTTTCGTTCGAGCTGAACGTGCCGCCGGTGATCTGCACCGTGGCGCCGGTCAGGTAGGCGCCATCGTTATCGGTGATGGTCGGGGCGCCGCTCAGCAGGGTGACCTGGGCCCCCTGTTCGGTCGCCGCCGTGCCCGCCCCGGTGACGGTGAGCGCCGCCAGGTCGGCGAAGGTCATGCCCTCGATCTGCGCGCCGTTCTGAGTCAGGCCGGCCGAGATCGTGCGGATCAGGCTGGCCGACGTGCCGCCGGCGTTCAGCTGGAAGACGTAGATGACGTCGTCCGTCGAGTTGCTGTCAGTCTCACCGCTTTCGACATAGATCTGGCGCGTCGACTGATCGAACGTCATGTCGCCGCCGTAGAAGACGTTGGCCGGCATGCCGGTCAGGGTCACCTTGGTGGGCGTGCCGCCAGACGCGGTTTCGCTGATGTACCAGATGGCGTTGTCGTTGGCGTCGTAGCCCGCCGTGCCCGACGGGTGCAGCGAACGGGTCGTGAAGTAGACCAGGTCGGTGGACTCATCGACCTCGACGTCGACGAGCTGGCCGTTGCTGCCGTCGTCGGGGAACAGGCCGCCGGCCAGCATGTTGGTGGCGACGTTGGGATTGCTCAGATCGAGGCGAAACAGGCCGGTGGTCAGGCCGTCGACCCGCTCCGTATAAAACATCCGGCCGCCGGCCACGCTCGTACGGTCGATCGCGAAGTCCGTCGGATACAGGACCTTGAAGCCGCTGACATCGGCCCGGTTGTCGGTGTTGGCGGTGGTGATGTAGCCGTTGTCGGTCAGGTTGCCGGCGGCGTCGTAGGTATAGACCTTGATGCCGGTGATGGCGCCGTTCGGCGTCCCGGCGCCGTCTTGGATGCCGACATAGATCTTGCGGTTGATCGCATCGACCTCGATCGCGCTGATGACGAGGTTGTCGGCGAAATCGACCACCGTGGTCGGCGCGCTCGTGCTGTTGATCGAGCCCCGCACCAGATAGGCGTGGTCGTTGATCTCGTTGCTGAGGATCGCGAAGTAGAAGCCGGTCGCGGTATCGACGCCCAGGTCGCTGACGAACGAGCTGATGAACTTGTCGTCGCCCGTGCCGGCGGCGCCGTTGCTGATGACTGTCGTCTGACCCGTGCCGTCATCGTTGACGCGGACCAGGCGCGTGTCGGCGTCGCCGCCCTCGGTCAAGTACCACATTTGGCCGGAGAACGGCATGAGTCAGTCCTTCGCCTTAGGCAAAACCACGCGCCGTCGCGCATGCGCGACGGCTTCGGAGCGCACGCTCCACGCGAGATGGGTTGAAGAGGCGACCAGGCGCGCGGAGCGATCGCGCACGACGCGAAGGCGGGAAAGCGCGCACGAGTGCGCATGAACTACGCAACTGACTCCCCCCTCGCTCTAGTCAAGACATAAACGCAACCTTAACGGCGAGCGACCACGCGCACAAGTAGACATACGCCGATCGGCGAACACGGTTCTCCTGTCTATTGTGCAGCTCAGGATAGTGAGATACGAGTGGATTCAATCACGGGGTAGGGGCGCCTGTTCTTAATCTTGGTTAAGACGCGATCGCGACTTAGGGTTTAATTCCTGGTCGACCGCGCGCCTCAAGCTTGAGTTCTAAGACTTTCTAGAGCGAGGGAACGACCATGACCGAGCCATATCTTGGTGAAATCCGCATGTTCGGGGGGAATTTCGCCCCGGTGGGCTGGGCCATGTGCGACGGCCAGATCGTGTCGATCGCCGAGAACGACGCGCTGTATACGCTGCTGGGCACGACCTACGGCGGCGACGGCGTCAACACCTTCGGCCTCCCCGACCTTCGCGGCAGGGTTGCGACCCACCAGGGCTCCAAGAACGGTCAGACCTACGTCATGGGTCAGATGACCGGCGTCGAGACCGTCACCTTGACCACCAACCAGATGCCGGCCCACACGCACCCGTTCTTCGCGGCCGGGACGGCGGCGACGGTGGGAACTCCCACCGCCCTGACCATGATTTCCGACCAGTCGCCCACGGGAACGGTCCTGAACGCCTACACGCCCTACAACGCGGCGAACGACCAGGTCCCCCTGACCCCCAACTCGACGACGCCCGCCGGCGGCGGCCAGCCGCACGACAACATGCAGCCCTATCTGGGCATCAATTTCATCATCGCGACCTCCGGGATCTTCCCGTCGCAGAACTGACCCTTTCCGCTGGAAGATCTTTTGGAGACTCAAAGAGATGAGTGATCAATATCTCGCGGAAATCCGCATCTTCAGCTTCCCGTACGCGCCGGCCGGCTGGGCGCAGTGCGCGGGCCAGATATTGCCGATCTCCCAGAACACCGCGCTGTTCTCGCTGCTTGGCACCACCTACGGCGGCAACGGCACCAGCAACTTCGCCCTGCCCAACCTGATGGGCAACCTTCCGCTTCACGTCGGCCGCAATCAGCCAGGCCCGGGCCTGCAGGTCTATGACCTGGGCCAGGTGGGCGGCTCGGAGAACGTAACGCTGCTGCAGACCGAGATGCCGATCCACAGCCACTCGCCCGTCTCGACCACGGCGAACGGCACGGTGACGACCGCGTCCGGCAACCAGCCGGCCAAGGCCTTCAACGGCAACTTCACCCAGAACACCCAGGGCCTGGTCTACAGCGCCGTGACCACCCCGGCCACGCAGTTGCCGGCCCAGGTGATCGGCGTGGCGGGCGGCGGCCTGCCCCACAACAACATGATGCCGACGCTGTTCCTGAACTACTGCATCGCCCTTCGGGGCGCCTTCCCCGCTCGCAACTGATCCAGATCGCGACCAATACGAGGAGCAAGTCTCATGACCCAGCAGTATATGGGCGAAATCCGGATCATGGCCTTCAACTTCCCGCCGAAGGGTTGGGCGATGTGCAACGGCCAAATCCTGTCGATCCAGCAGAACCAGGCCCTGTTCTCGCTCTTGGGCACCACCTATGGCGGGAACGGCGTCACCAACTTCCAGCTGCCCGACCTGCGGACCATCGCCCCGGCCGGCGCCAGCTCGACCTATCCCCTCGGCGCGATCACGGGTGAGTACGCCCACACCCTGATCCAGACCGAGATTCCGCAACACATGCACTTCCTGAAGGTGGACGCCACGGCGGCCGGGAGCGGCAACACCAGCTCGCCGACGGCGGGGACCAGCAGCTTCGGCCAGTGCGGCAGCAAGGCCAGCTCGGGCACCGCCCCCGCGTTCAACCTCTACAGCACCGTGCTGACGCCCCAGGTCGCGCTCGCGCCCCAGGCGATGGGCGCCGCGGGCGGCAGCCAGCCGCACGAGAACCGTCAGCCCTTCCTGACGCTGAACATCTGCATCGCCCTGCAAGGGATCTACCCCTCGCGGAACTAGGCTCGGTGGATGGTGTGGCGTGGCGTCAGTTGAACAGCGCCTGATAGTTCTGCCGGCCCGGCTCGGGCGTGTGGATCGGGATCAGGTACAGGTCGTAGGCGGTCCCGTCCTCGACCTTCATCGTGTGCATCCCCTCGGCGAGCACATCGCCGGGGGGACCGCTGAAAATCAGCACGAAGGGCTGGAAGTTCGGGTCGCCGTGCCCCGGCTCGGGCTGGAAGCGCTCGATCTCGCTCAGCGACAGGACATGGCGGCCGCCCTCGACCTGGAACGACGTCCCCACGTGCGGGGCGAAGGTATCTGCGGTCAGGACGACGAATTCGGCGGCCATGGCGTTCCCCGGATCAGAATCGAAGCGCGGCGATTATGACGACCTCACAGCCTGAACGGGAAGCCCCCAGCCCGCCGTCGTTCGCCTTGCGGCCGGAAGTCGAGGGCGACATCTTCTTCCGCCTGGCCCTGTTCCGCGCCTCGCGCGGCCCCGGGTGGGATCAGGTTCCCTTGCCTCCCGAGATGGTGGACAAGCTGATGGAGCAGCAGTTCCGCGCCCAGACCCTGGGCTATCGCGCCAGCTTCCCCAACGCCCAGCTCGAGATCGTCACCGTCGACAGCGCCCCCGTCGGACGGCTGGCCACCGATCGCGACGCTCGCGGCGTGCATCTGATCGACATCGCCCTGATCCCGGAACGCCGCGGCCAGGGGATCGGCGAGGCGATCCTGCGCGGCCTGATGGCCGAGGCGGCCGGCGCGGGGACGCCGGTGACGCTCCAGGTGGCCCGCGACAATCCGGGGGCTCAGCGCCTGTACTTCCGGCTGGGCTTCGTCCTGACCGAGGTGAACGACACCCATCTGTCCCTGCGCTGGCCGGCCCCTTCCCCCTCGGCGCCGGCGCCCACCGCATGACCCGGATCGCCGTCGTCGGCTGCGGCGCCTGGGGCCGGAACCTGATCCGCACCTGCGCCGAACTGGGCGTGCTGGGCGCGGTGATCGACACCGACCCTGCCGCCGCGCAGCGCGAGGCTGAGGCCTGGGGCGCGCGCGCCCTGTCCCTGGCCCGGGCCCTGGGCGACGCCGCCTTGGACGCCATGATCATCGCCGCCCCGGCCCAGGCCCACGCCGCCCTCGCCCGCCTGGCTCTGGACCATGGCAAGGACGTCTTCGTCGAAAAACCCCTGGCCTCCGACCTCGCCGAGGCCGAGGCCCTCGCCGCCGACGTCGCGCGCTCGGACCGGGTGTTCATGATCGGCCATCTGCTGCGCCACCATCCGGCGTTCGAGGCCCTGGCGGCGATCGTGGCCAGCGGCGAGATCGGCCCCCTGCGCTACATCACCGCCTCGCGGCTCAGCCTGGGCCGGGTGCGCACGCACGAGAACGCCTTCCTTAGCCTGTCGCCTCACGACGTCTCGATGATCCTGGCCCTGGCCGGCGCCGCGCCGGACGGGGTGGAGGCGACCGGCCGCGCCTTCGTGACGCCGGGCGTCGCCGACGAGGTCCAGGCCGATCTGGGCTTTCCATCCCGAGATTCCTCTGGCGGACTGCACGCCCACATCGCCGCCAGCTGGCTCAGTCCGTACAAGGAGCAAAAGCTGGTCGTGGTCGGCGAGACCGGCTCGCTGGTGTTCGACGACGTCCGTCCCTGGCCAGAAAAGCTGATGCGGCGAGACCACACCGTGGCGTTTACCGACGCCGGGCCGATCGCCTCAGGCGGCGAACCACGCTTCATCGACCTGGCGGCCGAACCGCCCTTGACCAGAGAAATCCGCCACTTCGTCCAGTGCTGCCAGACCAGAAGCCCGCCCCTTACGGGAATTGATGAAGGCGTTCGCGTGCAGCGCGTATTGGAACAGGTTCAAACTCAATTGAACCAGCGTCTCAGACAGCCAGCACGCCATCTACAAACTGACGTTGTCTTGCGAAACCTCACGTAACGATGTTCTAATATTTTCGACACCTAAGTAAAATATCGGCGATTAGAAAACACTAAAGTGAACACCCGGCAAGCTGTCGTAAATATATCCAAGACGAAGGGCCTTCCCCCACAGGCATCCAGCGCGTACGATCCGGGCATGTCGAGGGGCGAACAGACCTCAATTAAGCAAGCTCGCCGCACGGGGGGCCGATGAACGTCCATGTTCCGACGTTTCCATTGGCCGGAGACGACAAGACCACGGCGGACTTTCAAGGCCTGATCCGCAAAATCCAGCGGCGCGAAGCCGTGATCGGCGTCATCGGCATGGGCTATGTCGGTCTTCCGTTGTCGGACGCCTTCTGCTCGGCCGGGTTCCGCGTGATCGGCTTCGACCTGGACGACGCCCGCCTGACCAGTCTGAACCGCGGCGCGTCGTATCTGAGCCACTTCGCCGACGCGCGGGTGGCGGCCATGCGAGACCGGGGCTTTTCCGTGACGGGCGCGCCGGACGTGCTGTCCCGCGCCGACGCCGTGCTGATCTGCGTGCCCACCCCGATCACCTCGCACAACGCGCCCGACCTGAGCCATGTGGTCGAGGCCGCCGAGACCCTGGCGGCCGTACTGCGCCCCGACCAGTTGGTCGTGCTGGAGTCCACCACCTTCCCCGGCGCCGCCACCGAGGTGCTCAAGCCGATCCTGGAACGCTCGGGCCTGCGCGCCGGCGTCGACTTCGCCCTGGCCTATTCGCCCGAGCGCGAGGACCCCGGCAACCAAGCCTTCACCACCACCTCGACGCCCAAGATCGTCGGCGCCGACAGCGAGGTCGAGCGTCGCGCGGCCTGCGCCCTCTACGACGCTGTCACCATCACGGTGCCGGTCAGCGACATGCGCACGGCCGAGGCCGTCAAGCTGACAGAGAACGTCTTCCGGTTCGTCAACATCGCCCTGGTCAACGAGCTGAAGGTCAGCTTCGACGCCCTGGGCATCGACATCTGGGAGGTGATCCACGCCGCCCAGACCAAGCCTTTCGGCTACATGCCGTTCTTCCCCGGCCCGGGGGTCGGTGGTCACTGCATCCCGGTGGACCCCTTCTACCTTGCCTGGCGGGCCAAGGCCGAGGGCGCCGCGCTGAAGATGGTCGAGCTGGCCGGCGAGATTTCCCAGGCCATGCCGCGACGCGTGGTCGACAAGACCCTTCGGGCCCTGGCCGAGCGCGGCCGCTCGCCGATCGGCGTCCATGTGCTGATCGTCGGCGTGGCCTACAAGCGCAACATCGACGACACCCGCGAGACCCCGGCCCGCGATATCATCGAGATCCTGCGCAGCCACGGCGCGCGGGTCAGCTACCACGACCCGTTGGCCGCCGAGCTGATGGTCGGCGACACCCTGATGCAGTCGGTCGAGCTCGGCCGCGACGCCCTAGCCGGCTTCGACTGCGCTATCGTCGTCACCGATCACGACGCCCTGGACTACGAACGCTTGGCCCGCGAGACGCCGCTGGTGATCGACACCCGCAACGCCATGGCGGGGGTCGATCCCGCCCTGGCCGGGAAGATCGTGAAGGCCTGAGATGAGCGCCGCCGCCCCTTCGGACCGGCCGCCGGCCTGGGTCCATCCGTCGGCCGAGGTCGAGCCTGGCGTGGTGCTGGGCGCCGGCACGCGGGTCTGGCGGTTCAGCCACGTGGCTTCGGGGGCCCGAGTCGGCGCCGACTGCGTGATCGGCCAGAACGTGGCGATCGGCCCCGGCGTGGTGATCGGCGACCGCTGCAAGATCCAGAACAATGTCAGCCTCTATGCGGGGGTCACGCTGGAGGACGGGGTGTTCTGCGGTCCCAGCTGCGTGTTCACCAACGTCACGACGCCTCGGGCCGAGATCAACCGCAAGGCCGAGTTCAGGCCCACCCGCGTGGGACGCGGCGCGACCATCGGGGCCAACGCCACCATCGTCTGCGGTCACGACCTGGGCGCCTGGTGCCTGATCGCCGCCGGGGCCGTGGTCACCCACGACGTCCCGCCCCTGGCCCTGATGGCGGGTGTCCCTGCCCGTCGGGTCGGCTGGGTCAGCCACGCCGGCGAGGTGCTGGGCGCGGACCTCGTCTGCCCCCGCACCGGCGACCGCTACGCCGAGCGCCCCGAAGGTTTGCGCCGGGTGATCAACCTGTCGGGCTTCGGCGAAGATCCCGGTGACGAAACGAGTGAAGAACAGTCAGCGAGC
This sequence comes from Caulobacter sp., assembly GCA_017744495.1. Taxonomy (GTDB): domain Bacteria; phylum Pseudomonadota; class Alphaproteobacteria; order Caulobacterales; family Caulobacteraceae; genus Caulobacter. Next base: position 22,605 of record JAGIBE010000077.1, read on the forward strand.
GTCGGATGAAGCGGGCCCTGGTCATCGGATCGGAAGGCAATATCGGCAAGCCCCTGGCGGCGTATCTGCGCGCCCAGGGCTGGGAGGTGCTGTGCGCCGACATCAAGCCCGGCTGGCGCAAGGATTACCTGCAGGTCGACATCAACCAGCCCGCCGACCTGATGCCCACCCTGCGCTGGAAGCCCGACGTGATCTTCGCCCTGGCCGCCGTGGTCAGCCGGGTCACCTGCGAGCAGGCCTCCAGCCTGGCCGTCGCCACCAATCTGGGCGGGCTGAACAACGTGGTGCTGCTGGCCCAGGCGGCCGACGCCAAGCTGGTCTATTTCTCGACCTCCGAGGTCTACGGCCCCACCGACGGGCCGATGGACGAGGCCCTGACCCCGCCCCGGCCCAACAACCGCTACGGCCTGACCAAGCTGCTCGGCGAGCAGCTGGTCGATTACGAGGTCGTCCAGCACGGCCTGCGGGCGGTCACCCTGCGGCCGTTCATGATCTATGACGAGAACGAGGACTTCGGTGACCACCGCTCGGCCATGATCCGCTTCGCCCACGACCTGGCGCGCGGTCGGCCCATTGAGGTGCATCGGGGGAGCGCCCGGAGCTGGCTGCACATCTCCGACGCCGTGCGCGCCATCGAGGCGGCGGCGGGGGTCGACGAGCACGCGGTGATCAATATCGGCCATCCGGACGTGGCGCCGATCGAGACCCTGGCCGAGGGCCTGCGCGCCCGACTGAACGCCTCGGCGTCGCTGGTCACCCTGCACGACCTGCCGGCCCGGATGACCGCCGCCAAGCGGCCCAGCCTGGAGCGCATGCGCGACCTGCTGGGCGTGACGCCGAAGGTGTCGCTGGACGAGGGTCTGGACCGGGTGGTGGCGCGGGTGCGGGCTCGCCTCGCCCACGCCGGCCAGGCGGAGCAGCCGGCTTGACACGCCTGCTGACCGTGGTCGGCGCCCGGCCGCAGTTCGTCAAGGCCATGCCGGTCAGCCGCGCCATCGCCCGCACGCCCGGCCTGACCGAGGTGCTGGTCCACACCGGCCAGCACCATGACGCGGCGCTCTCCGACCGCTTCTTCCGCGAGCTGGGCCTGCCCGAGCCGGCCGAGAATCTGGGCGTCCACGGCGGCTCGCACGGCGAGATGACCGGACGGATGCTGTCGGCGCTGGACGGGGTGATCGCCCGCCACGCGCCGGACCTGGTGATCGTCTACGGCGACACCAACTCGACCCTGGCCGGAGCCCTGGCGGCGGCCAAGGCGGGCGTGCCCGTCGCCCACGTCGAGGCCGGCCTGCGGGTCTTCGACCGCACCATGCCGGAGGAGACCAACCGTGTGGTCGTCGACCATCTGAGCCGCCTGCTGTTCGCCCCCACCCGTGCGGCGGTCGGCCACTTGGCCCGCGAGGGGATCGTCGAGGGCGTGCACCATGTGGGCGACGTGGTGCAGGACGCGGTCCTGGCCATGGCCGCCCTGCCCGAACAGGGAAGAGGCGTCGTGGCTCGCCTGAGCTTGAAGCCCGGCGGCTACGCCGTGGCCACCCTGCACCGGGCGGCCACCACCGACAGCGCCGCCGCCCTGGCCGCCGCCGTCGGCTATCTGCGCCGCGAGGCCGCCCGTCGCCCCGTGGTCCTGCCCCTGCATCCGCGCACCCGCGAGGCGGCGGCCCGGTTCGGGGTCGACCTGTCGGGCCTGGCGGTGATCGAGCCTCTGGGGCCGATCGACATGCAGCGACTGCTGGCGGGCTGCGCCCTGGTGCTCACCGATTCCGGCGGCCTGCAGAAGGAGGCCTATTTTCATCGCAAGCCCTGTGTCACGCTGCGCGACGGCACCGAATGGAGCGAGACGGTGGACGCGGGGTGGAACCGGCTGTGGACCGTGAACGACTACCGGCCCCGGCGTGAGATCGACGACTACGGCGCGGGCGACGCCGCCGAGCGGATCGTGGCGACGATCGCCCAGTTCCTCGCCGAGACTTCGGCGGCCCCGCGCGCCCTGACCGGAGCCTGTCCATGAAGGACACCGACGACCGCTCGCGCGAACGCCCCCGCCCGCCCCTGCCCGCCCACGACGTGGCCTCGGGCCAGGCGTTCGACGGCGCGCGCGGGGGCGAGACGCGGCCGCTGCGCATCCTGCTGGCCTGCAACTACGACCCCCGCAACGCCGCCACGGTCTGCGACCACATCAACGCCTTCGCCCGCTATTCCCGCCACGAGGTCCGGGTGCTGTCGCGGGTGGGCGAGATCTTCGACGATGTGAAGTTGGATCAGTTCGACGCGGTCGTGATCCACTACTCCCTGTTCCTGGCCGTCGAGGCTTTCGTCGGCCCGCGCTCGCGCCGCGCCCTGGCCGCCTTCAAGGGCGCCAAGGCGGTGTTCATCCAGGACGAATACCGCTTCGTGAACGCCACGCTCGACGTGCTCGAGGCCTGCGGGGTGGACCTGGTCTTCACCTGTCTCGGCCCCGCCGAGGCCGAGCAGATCTACGGCCGGGTCGGCGGCCTGCACACCCAGCAGGTGCTGACCGGCTACGTGCCGCACTGGCTGACTCATTATCCGCCCATCCCACTGGCCGCCCGCAAGACCATGGTCGGCTATCGCGGCCGGACCTATCCGGCCTGGCACGGCGAGCAGGGCCGCGAGAAGGTCCGCATCGGCAAGCTGTTCAAGCGCGACGCCAAGCGCTTCGGCATCGCGACCGACATCGCCTGGTCCGAGCGCAGCCGGCTCTACGGCCGCGACTGGCTGAAGTTCCTGCGCAACTGCCAGGCCGTGCTGGCGGTCGAGAGCGGGGCCAGCGTCTTCGACTTCGACGGCGCGGTCGCCGCCCGCACCGAAAGCTTCGCCGCCCTGGTCGAGCGCCCCTCGCCGATCCCCGGCCTGGGCAAGAAGCCCTCGTACGAGATGCTGCGCGACAAGTTCTTCGCCGGGCGCGAGGACCAGATCGACATCGCCCAGATCTCGCCCCGGGTCTTCGAGGCCATCGCCCTGCGCACCCTGATCATCGCTTATCCGGGGCGCTATTCGGGCGTTCTGGAGCCCTGGCGGCACTACGTCCCGCTCGACAAGGACCACGGCAACATGGCGGAGGTCGCGGCCGTGCTGCGCGATCCTGAGCGCGTCGCCGAGATCATCACCAACGCCTATGCCGAGATCGCGCTCAACCCGGCCTACAGTTACGCGGCGATGATCGAGGTGTTCGACCAGCGGCTGGACGAGACGGCGATGGGACGGCCGCGGGCCGCGGCCAGCGAGCGCGCCGACGCCAAGTTCCGCAAGACCTTCCCGTTCACGCCGATCGACAATCCGCATGAGATGCGCCCGCCCGGCCTGGCCGGGCGCGCGGCTCGGGCGGCGGTCCGGCGCCTGGGGCTGGAGCACGTGGCGCGCCGTGTGCTGCGGCGGCCGGGGGGCCGCTAGTCAGTCCCGATCCAACGCCGCAGGATCGGGAGGCGCGCGATCGCGCCCAGGCGGCGGCGCAGCAGCGGGGCCTTCAGCAGGCGCGACTCCACGATAATCACCGCCCACGCGCCCCAGTCGCGCAGCCGCAGGAACAGGGCCAGCCCGCCGCGCCTCACGCCAGCACCTGGTCGGTGATCTCGCGCACCACCGTGCGCCAGCTGTAGCGGCCCGAGGCCACGATCTCGGCATGGGCCCGGTCGACCATCGCCTGGGCCCGGTTGGGGTCGCGGCTGAGATCGAGGGCCGCCTCGATATCCGACAGGTCGCGGCGCACCGGCTGGTAGTGGACCCCGGCCTCGAGCACGCCGCTGTAGTCGCCCTCGACCAGCACCTGAAAGGTCCGGGTGGCCGCCGCCTCCAGATGGCGGGGCGACATGGCGCGGATCTCGGCCTCCGGGGTCAGGGCGATGGGCAGCTCGCCCGTCGGATCGACCAGGGACGAGCCGCCCTCGACTCCGACCACCGCCCGGCTGGCGGCCAGCAACCGCATCCAGGCTTCGCCCACAAGCCGCCGCTCGCCGTCCACCGCCACGTCGGCCCGCCAGCCTCGGACCTTGGCCCAGTCCGCCGCCCGCAGCCCAACCTCGCGCTTGAGCACCCCCATCTCGCCCAGCCAGACCGGCGCCTCCCAGGCGCGATAGCTGACGGCGATCGGCCGCCGCGTCAGGTCGCTGGAGGCCCGTCGCATCAGGGCGTCGTCGATGTAGCTGGTCAGGAAGCGCCTCAGGGCGAACGGCCGCTGCGCCACCGGATAGACGCTGTCCCACAGGGCCGGGTCCAGGGCGGTCAGCAACAGGTCGATCCGCGCCTCGACCAGCACCTCGCGCAGGCTTCGCAGGCCCAGGAACTCGTCCAGCGGCGCGGCCACCCGGCGCGACCGCGCGGGGACCACCTCCATCGCCCGCCGCAACCCGCCGAGCCCGACCCGCGTATAGCGCGCGGCCAGGGCCGTGGCGTCGACCAGCACAAGCTCCGGGTCCAGCTGGGCGATCCAGGCCGGACTGAACGGAAAGCCGATGTTCAGGAACACCACCCGGCCGGGGAAATAGGCCTTCCAGGCGAAGATCCGCTGATGCTCCCAACGGCGCATCGGCCACTGGCCGCGCCAGTTGTAGAGGACGAGAGCGGTCGGTCGGTTACGCATGCCCGGCGGACTGGGCCGAGATCAAACGCGAAGCCATCAACGCCGCCTTACGTGGAAGCGCCCGACGCGCTCGCGTCAAACGTCGGCGGCGACGGCGGTCCCTGTCAACGCCTAAGGCTATCGCGCGTGAGCCGCGCCCTGAGCCCCGCGCAGGGTTTCGGACGGCGACTCGCCGAACATCGCCCGATAGGCCCCCGAAAAGCGCCCCAGCTCCCAAAAGCCCTGATCCAGCGCCACCTGGGTCACCGTGGTCGGGTGACGGCCGGCGTCCAGCAGCCGCGCCCGGGCCGCCGACATGTTCTTCAGCCGCAGATAGGCCTTGGGACTGATGTCGAGCAGGTCGTGGAAGGCGCGGTACAGGGTGCGGCGCGAGATGTTCAGGGCCTCGCAGATGTCCTCGATCTGCACCGCCTGACGGGCGCCGCCGCTTTCCAGGAAGTCCTCGGCGCCGCGCACGATGCGGGCGGCGTTCAGCGCCCCCTGGCGGCGGGCGCCCTCGACCTTGACCTCGGCCAGGGCGGTCAGCAGGCCGTCCAGCAGCTCGTTGCGCAGGAAGGCGACGGCCCCGCTGGGCACATTGCCGCCCATGGCGCGCAGCATGCTCGCGCAGCCTTGCAGCACGCGCTTGCAGGCGGCCCGGGCTTCGGGCGGCGGCGAATAGACGGCCGGCTCGGTCCAGAAGCAGGGATCGGCCAGCCACTCGAACGCCTCGGCCCGCTGCATCACCAGGCCCCAGGGCGCGGTGACGACGGCATAGGCGACGTGGCCCTGAAAGCGTCCGTCCAGTTCGCCGCCCGGCGGGATGGCGACGATGTCGCCCTCCTCGACCCTATGGCCCCACTGGTTCAGCACGCCCTCTTGCTCCATCACCGAGACCAGGCTGAAAGCCTTGCGCGACATGACCCCGCGCACCCGCAGATCGCCGTCGAAGGCCCCGGAGTCGAAGCCCATGTCGCCGAGGGTGGCGCGCAGCAGGTGGCCGCGGCACGGCTCGGGGGTCAGCTGGGTAATCGAGAGGTCGCGGCCGGCGGAATGGGCCCAGACCTCGTGCGGCCCCCGGGTTTCGCGCAGTTCCACGCGCCCCAGGGAAACGGGCGCCGCCCGTCCGCCGAACGAGCGCTCCTCGTCGAACGCGCCGACAATCAGCCCGTCGTCGGCCAAGCCGGCGCGCGACGGGGTCTCCTTGACCGGCCGCCAATCGGCGCTCGACCAAGATTGGGAATGACCTTCCCTCCAGCCTTCATTGTCCATCGGACCTCTCCTGGCGGAGACCCGTGCGATCCATGACCCCTGCGTCATGTCCTTAGGAAGCGACCGCACCTGTCGTCGCCCGATTCACCCTGCAACGATGGCACGGCTCATCTGTGTTGTAAGTAAGGTGAAACCACTAGAAAGCATCGAAGCAACAGACAAAATTACAAATTTTCGTATGGCTCAGCTTGATAACCAAATTTTGTGTATAGTTAATTTAACATTATTCATTAATACATAAAAACCCAAGGAGTAAACGCGTGATTGGCACTTGCCGCATAGCAGCCCGAGAGATTCGCGAGAAACTCCAGGATGAAACGGGGTCGCGGAGGACTCTATGGCTCGTCCGAATTGGAAGGAAATGACGATCTTCGGAAAACGGAATCTCGCGGAGACTCCGAACAACCCACGAGAGCCGGACGATTGGGCTCAAGCTCTGCGCGACTTGAAGGCCGTCTGCGACGGCGAGCGCCGCCAGAGACGCCAGATCGCCGAGAGCGGCGCGCGGCAACTGATTCGCGCCCAGGCCGTGCTCCACGAGGCCGAAATCCGCCAGCGCGACGCCGAGGCGGCCCTGAGCCGGGCCCGGCGGATGGCGGCGGTCGGCTGGATGGCCGCCGAGGCCTGTCGCGACATGACCGCCCTGCACGCCGTGGCCATGAAGGCCCTCACCGCGTCCCGCGCCCGTCTGCACGGCGACCACCGGACGGTCAGCGAGATCGACTGGGCCCTTGGCGGGCTGAACCAGGCCGAACAGATGCTGGAGCGGGTGACCGCCTATCTGGACGCCCGGCGCGAGGCCGGCCAGGCCGCCCATATCGACGGGCTGCTGGCCGGGCCCCAGGGACCCGGCCAAGCCGCCTAGACCGCCCTACGCCTCGATGTCGACGTCCTTGGTTTCCTTCAGGAACAGGACGCCCACCACCGCGGTCACCGCGGCCACGACGATCGGGTACCAGAGGCCGTAATAGATATTCCCCGTGGCCGCGACCATGGCGAAGGCCGTGGTCGGCAGGAAGCCGCCGAACCAGCCGTTGCCGATGTGGTAGGGCAGGCTCATCGAGGTGTAGCGGATGTTGGTCGGGAACAGCTCGACCAGCATGGCGGCGATGGGGCCGTAGACCATGGTCACATAGATCACCAGGATCGCCAGCACGCCGATCACCAGCGGCTTGTTGATCAGGGCCGTATCGGCCTTGGCCGGATAGCCGGCGGCCTTCAGGGCCGCGCCCAGCTGCTTTTCCCAAACGGTCTTCCTGGCCTTGAACGCGGCCTTGTCGAGGGTCTGGCCGGGGAAGGAGTCGATGGTCGCGCCGCCGATCTTGATCTGGGCCACCGAACCAGCCGGGGCGGCCTGGTTGGCGTAGGTGACGCCGGCCTTGGCCAGATACGACTTGGCCAGGTCGCACGAGCGGTTGAACACGGTCTTGCCCACCGGGTCGAACTGGAACGAGCAGTCGGCGGGGTCAGCCACGACGGTCACCGGAGCGCTGGCCACGGCTGCCGCCAATTGCGGATTGGCGGCGGTCGTCAGGGTCTTGAACAGCGGGAAATAGGTCAGGGCCGCGAGGACGCAGCCCAGCATGATGATCGGCTTGCGGCCAATCTTGTCCGACAGCCAGCCGAAGAACACGAAGAACGGCGTGCCGATCAGCAGGGCCACGGCGACCAGCAGGTTGGTGGTCCCGCCATCGACCTTGAGCATCTTCTCCAGGAAGAACAGTGCGTAGAACTGGCCGGTGTACCAGACCACCGCTTGGCCGGCGGTCAGCCCCACCAGGGCCAGCAGCACGATCTTCAGGTTGCCCCACTTGGCGAAGGAGTCGGCCAGGGGCTTCTTGCTGCCCTTGCCCTCGTCGACCATGCGCTGGAACGACGGGCTTTCCGACAGCTGCAGGCGGATCCACAGCGACACGCCCAGCAGCAGCACCGAGATCAGGAACGGCACGCGCCAGCCGAAGGTCTCGAAGGCGGCTTCGCCGGTCGCCTGCCGCGTCAACAGGATCACCACCAGGCTGAGGAACAGGCCGAAGGTGGCCGTCACCTGGATGAAGCTGGTGTAGAAACCGCGCTTCCCAGGCGGGGCGTGCTCGGCCACATAGGTGGCGGCGCCGCCGTACTCGCCGCCCAGGGCCAGGCCCTGGACCAGGCGCATCACCACCAGGGCGATGGGCGCGGCGATGCCGATAGCCGCGTAGCTGGGCAGCAGGCCGACGGTGAAGGTCGACAGGCCCATCAGCAGCATGGTGACCAGGAAGGTGTTCTTGCGGCCCCACAGGTCGCCTAGGCGTCCGAACACCAGGGCCCCGAACGGCCGGACTGCGAAGCCCGCCGCGAAGGCCAGCAAGGCGAAGATGTAGCCGGTGGTCTCGTTGACGCCCGAGAAGAAGTGCTTGGTGATATAGGTGGCCAGCGAGCCGTACAGATAGAAATCGTACCACTCGAAGACGGTGCCGACCGAGGCGGCTCCGATGACCAGGGCGTCCTTGCGCTCCACGGCGCGACCGCCCCTGGCGCCCTTCACCGTTTTCGCGGCGTCGCTTCCCATTCGCATTCCCCCGTCATCTTTTTTGGCGTCGCCGCTCCGGACGATCCGCCTATGTTACCGCAACCACGGCCGCGCTCACAATGAACGGCGTTCGCGATGTTGGCGAGGCTAAACATGAACCTGGCGAAAGCCGAAGCGTTGGCTCAAAGAAATCTTCGTGGTCCCATTTTCCGGGACCAGACAAGGGATTCGGTGGCGAAATGAGCGTCGTCGCGGCTTACGTCTACAAGGACGGCGTGCGGACCCGGGCGGTCAGCCTCGACCAGGACGACGCCTTGGTCACCAAGCCCGGCGAGTTCGTCTGGATCGGCCTGTACGAGCCGAGCCAGGCCGAGATGGACCGGCTCCAGAAGCGCTTCAAGCTGCATCCCCTGGCCATTGAGGACGCGCTCAACGCCCATCAGCGGCCCAAAGTCGAGGTCTATGGCCGCGAGCTGTTCGTGGTGGCCCGCACGGCCCAGCTGGTCGACGCCCAGATCGCCTATGGCGAGACGGCGATCTTCGTCGGCGAGGGCCACCTGATCACCGTCCGCCACGGCTCGGCCCGTGCTCACACCGAGCTGCGCGCCCAGCTGGAGGCCTCGCCCGCCTTGCTGGCCAAGGGGTCGGACTATGTGCTGCACGCCGTGCTCGACTTCGTGGTTGACGGCTACCTGCCGATCATCCAGGCCCTGGAGGACGAGGTGCTGGATATCGAGCGGCGCACGCTTGAAGCGTTTCTCAGCCACGCCGAGGTCAAGCGCCTGTTCCATGTCCGGCGCGACCTGATCCGCTTCAAGCGCGTGCTCTCGCCGATGGCGGAGGTCGCCGGTCGGCTGGAGCACCTGGAGACGCCCTGCCTGGACACCGATGTCCGCCCCTATTTCCGCGACGTGCTGGACCACACCCAAAAGGTCGAGGGCATGGTCGACGCCCTTCGCGAAGTGATCACCTCGGTGTTCGAAGCCGCCTCGCTGCTGGAACAGCAACGGCAGAGCGAGATCACCCGCAAGCTGGCCGCCTGGGCCGCCATCCTGGCGGTCCCCACGGCCGTGGCCGGCGTCTACGGCATGAACTTCGAGCACATGCCGGAGCTGCATTGGGTGTGGGGCTACCCGGCCGTGATGGCCGGCGTCGCCGCCGTGGTGGGCTATCTGTACTGGCGGTTCAAGAAGAACCAGTGGCTCTGAGAACGCTCTCGAACCTCCAAAACGTTGTCATCCCGGAAGCCCCGCAGGGGCTGTCCGGGACCCAGGTGACTGGGCCGAAGCGGTGCAGCGCCCTGGGTCCCGGACAAGCGCTGCGCGCTTTCCGGGATGACAACTTTGAGAGCGCCGTGAAGAGCAGCTAGCTCGCCCAGGCCCGCGCCGGGTGCAGGAAACGGCCGGCCTCGGCGCCGTCGCGCAGGAAGACCCGCACCTCGGCGGCATGGCCGGAGGCGGCCAGGCGGTTGGCCAGATCGCGGGCGGCGGCTTCGGCGCGACCGCCGCGTTCGAAGGTGAGGTCGGCCTCGAGGGCCTCGGAGCGCACGGACCAGCCTTGCTCGGCCGGGGCGACGGAAATCAGCAGAGCCATGACGAGCTCCTTACGCAAAGCGACTATCGGGTGCGCCGGCTAGTAGGCCATAAGGGCGCGAACGAGCGGGTTTTTCGGGCCGGCGATCCATCCCCGAAACGTCGAGGTCAGATCGGCATTCGCCCTACGAGGGGATGACATCGACACATCTTATAAGCTCGCAATTTCACAACTTGACGACATGGGTATGACCCGAACGCAACTGACGCGAGCCAGAACTCCTGGCCCCGTTTTTAGTTTCTCGGGTCGTTGGATGATCTGCGGGCCCGGCCAGAAAATCTGCCGAGACTCAATTCCTATCAGTTTGATAGATTTTTGGAGGCGACGTCCTTTCCCTCCCCTTTGGACGGCGCCGGCGCGCGCCGCGCGGACCCGTCGGGGGATGGGTGTCCGCGCGGCGCGCTAGCCCTTTAGCAGTCCGGCTGGTCGAGGTGGGCCTTGATCAGCGCCCGACCGGCGCGCGCCACGACCTTCACCGGGCCGCTGGGGCCCAGGGTCACGCGGGCGGTGTAGGAGCCTTCCATCAGCAGCATCAGGCCGTCGGCCAGGTCGTCGTTCGGAGCCCCGGCCCGTCGGCACAGGTCGACCAGGCGGGAATGGAGCTGCTGCTTGTAGGCCACCGACACCTTCTGGGCCGGGTGGTCGGCCTCGTGCAGCTCGATGGCGGCGTTGGACAACGGACAGCCGTGGACGTCGGCGTTGCAGGCCTTGGTCTCGAAGGCGTCGAAGATCGCCTCCAGCTGGGCCCGCGGATCACCGCAGGTGCAGCCGACCACCTCTTCCCACCACGCCCAGTAGTCGCGCTCCTGCTCGCGCAGCACCTCGACGACCAGCTCGTCCTTGGACGGGAAGTTGCGGTAGAGCGTCATCTTGGTGGCTTCGGCCTCGGCGGCGATCGCCTCGACCCCCACCGCGCGGATGCCGTGCTGATAGAACAGCTCGCGGGCCGTTTCGAAGATCCGGTCACGGGCCGGTCTTTTGGACAACGGAGCGCACGCGGGCGCCTCCAACTCGTCCACCTTGCCCCCGCCAGAATTTCTCTCAGCCATTTTCACAGCACCTCACCTTGACGTGAGAGTTACCGGTCAGTATCTCTCACCGCGTGGATGATACCGAACGGTATCGTCACATACGACTACATCGTCACAGATGGACGTCACGTCAAGCAACAGCAACTGCGACATTTGATCCTTAAACCCCGGACCGGAGCGAGCCAATGCCCCCGAGCGCAAGCCCAGACATCGCCCCGCCCGTCGGCGCTCCGCACTGGATCGCCCACTCCCTTCGCAAACTGATCGGCAAAGGCGCCGAAGGCCCGTCCGGCACGGACTGGGCCTCTTCGTTCAAGAGCCGTCAGAAATCCCGGCGACCAGTCTGGGAATGAACAACAGACCGTCTCCTCCCCGCTTCACCGCCCGACAGGTACTCCCGATGTCCCTCCGCCCCGTTTTCACCTCCTTCGCCGGTCTGGCCGCCATGGCCGTGCTGGCCGCCTGCAGCGCCCAGGCCAAGCAGGAGCCCGCCCCGCCGCCCGCCCAGGTCACCGTCACCGCGGTGGCCTTCAAGGAACTGCGCCAGTGGGATGACTTCACCGGCCGCCTCGAGGCCGTCGACACCGTCGACATCCGCCCGCGCGTCAGCGGCTACATCGACGGCGCCCGGTTCGAGGAAGGCGCCCGGGTCCGCAAGGGCCAGGTGCTGTTCCAGATCGACCCGCGCCCCTACCAGGCCGAGGCCAACCGCGCCGCGGCGGAGGTCGAGCGGGCCAAGGCCCAGCTGAACCTAGCCACCGTCAATCGCGAGCGCGGCCGCCGGCTGATCGAGCAGAACGCCCTGGCCCAGAGCGAGTTCGACCGCCTGACCGCCGAAGAGAAGGCCGCCCAGGCCAATCTCGGCGCCGCCAACGCCGCCTACCAGACCGCCCGCCTGAACCTGGAATGGACCCGCGTGGTCTCGCCGATCGACGGCCGGGTCTCCAAGGCCGTGATCACTCGCGGCAACCTGGTCACCCCGTCCGATCTGCTGACGACCGTGGTCTCCGACACCCCGATCTACGCCACCTTCAACGCCGACGAGCAGACCTTCCTGAAGTACGCCTCGGCCGAACGCGGCAAGGCCAGCCCCGTCTATATGGGCCTGATGACCGAGGACGGTTATCCGCACCAGGGCCAGCTGAAGTTCATCGACAACGCCCTGGACGCCAAGAGCGGCACGATCAACGGTCGGGCGATCTTCGCCAACGCCGACGGCCGGTTCACCCCGGGCCTGTTCGCCCGCATCCGCATGGTCAGCGACACCTCGCAGACGGTGGCCCTGGCTCCGGACCGCGCGGTGGCGACGGACCTGGGCAAGCGCTTCGTCGTGGTGGTCGGCGCCAACAACAAGGCCGAGTACCGCCCTGTCGAGGTGGGCCCGCTGGCCGGCAACCTGCGCATCATCCGCTCGGGCCTGAAGCCCGGCGACCGGGTGATCGTCGGCGGTCTGCAGAAGGTCAAGCCGGGCGACACCGTCAGCCCGGTCACCATCAAGACCGACCTCTCGACCGACCTGTCGCAGTTCGAGACCGGTCCGCAGCGGGTGGCGATGATCAACTCGGTTTCGCAGAACTAGCGCCCAGCCGCGCACCCTGAACGAAGGTTTCGGGAGCCCCCAGCGGGGCTCCCCACGCCCCCTCCTTGCCTCCTCCCCGGAAGCCTCCCATGAATTTCTCCAAGTTCTTCGTGAACCGGCCGCGCTTCGCCGCCGTGCTCTCGATCATCATCTTCATCGCCGGGTTGGTGGCTCTGCCGCGCCTGCCGATCTCGGAATATCCCGAGGTGGTGCCGCCGACCGTGGTCGTGCGCGCCGCCTATCCGGGCGCCAACCCCGCGGTCATCGGCCAGACCGTCGCCGCTCCGCTGGAGCAGGCGATCAACGGTGTCGAGGGCATGATCTACCAGTCGTCGCAGTCGGCCTCGGACGGCGCGATGATCCTGACCGTCACCTTCGCCCTCGGGACCGATCTCGATAAGGCCCAGGTCCAGGTGCAGAACCGTGTCGCCCAGGCCCTGCCCAAGCTGCCCCAGGAGGTGCAGCGGATCGGCGTGACCACCGACAAGGCCTCGCCCGACCTGACCCTGGTCGTGCACATGATCTCGCCCAACAACCGCTACGACATGCTGTATCTCAGCAACTACGCGCAGCTGAACGTGCGTGACCGTCTGAAGCGCGTGGACGGCGTGGGCGACGTGCAGATCTTCGGGGCCGGCGCCTACTCCATGCGCGTGTGGCTGGACCCTGAAAAGCTGGCCTCGCTGAACATGACGGCCGGCGATGTCGTGAAGGCCCTGCGCGAGCAGAACGTCCAGGTCGCCGCCGGCCAGCTGGGCGCCCCGCCCGCTCCCGGCGCCGCCGACTTCCAGCTGTCGATCAACGCCCCCGGCCGTCTGACCGACGAGGAGCAGTTCCGCGAGGTCATCATCCGCTCGGGCCCGAACGGCGAGATCACCCACCTGGGCGACGTGGCCCGCGTGGAGATGGGCGCCAACAACTACGCCCTGCGCAGCCTGCTCGACAACAAGTCGGCCGTGGCCATGCCGATCTTCCAGCGTCCGGGCTCCAACGCCCTGCAGATGGCCGCCGACATCAAGAAGACGATGAAGGAGCTCAAGAAGGAGTTCCCCGAAGGCGTCGACTACGAGATCATCTACGACACCACCGCCTTCGTGCAGGAATCGATCAATTCGGTGATCCACACCCTGGTCGAGGCCATCATCCTGGTGGTCATCGTGGTGGTGATCTTCCTGCAGGGCTGGCGCGCCTCGATCATCCCGCTGATCGCCGTGCCCGTGTCGCTGATCGGCACCTTCGCGGTGCTGCTGATGCTGGGCTTCGGCCTCAACGCCCTGACCCTGTTCGGCCTGGTCTTGGCCATCGGCATCGTGGTCGACGACGCCATCGTCGTGGTCGAGAACGTCGAGCGCAACATCACCAACGGGCTGCCTCCCCCTGAGGCCACCCGCAAGGCCATGAGCGAGGTCACCGGACCGATCATCTCCACGGCCCTGGTGCTGTGCGCGGTGTTCATCCCGACCGCCTTCATCAGCGGCCTGTCGGGCCAGTTCTACCGGCAGTTCGCCCTGACCATCGCCATCTCGACGGTGATCTCGGCCTTCAACTCGCTGACCCTGTCGCCGGCACTGGCCGCCGTGCTGCTCAAGAGCCACGACGCGCCCAAGGACCGCTTCCAGAAGATCATCGACGCAAGCCTGGGCTGGCTGTTCAACCCGTTCAACCGCTTCTTCGCCAAGGCGTCCAACGGCTACGTCCGCAATGTCGGCCGCACCCTGGGCAAGTCGACCGCGGGCCTGGTGGTCTACGGGATCCTGCTGGCCCTGACGATCGGGGCCTTCATGAAGACTCCGGGCGGCTTCGTGCCCCAGCAGGACAAGGCCTATGTGGTCGCCGTCGTGCAGCTGCCCGACGCCGCCTCGCTGGACCGCACCGAGGCCGTCATCCGCCAGATGGGCGACATCGCCATGAAGGTGCCGGGCATCAAGCACTCGGTGGCCTTCCCCGGCCTGTCGGCCAACGGCTTCATCAACAGCCCCAACTCCGGCGCGGTGTTCTTCCCGCTGGACGACTTCAAGAACCGCAAGAGCCATGACCTGTCGGCCAACGCCATCGTCGGCCAGCTGAACCAGAAGTTCGGCGCCATCCCCGACGCCCAGATCGCGGTCTTCCCGCCGCCTTCGGTGCAGGGGCTGGGCACGATCGGCGGCTTCCGCATGCAGATCGTCGACCGCGCGGGCCTGGGCCCGGAAGAGCTGAACAAGCAGACCCAAAACCTGATCGACAAGGCGCGCAAGAACCCCGCCCTGGCCGGCGTGTTCTCGACCTACCAGGTCAGCGTGCCGAAGATCGAGGCCAACATCGATCGCGAGAAGGCGCGGGCCTCGGGCGTCAGCCTGACCGACCTGTTCGAGACCATGCAGGTCTATCTGGGCTCGCTGTACGTCAACGACTTCAACCGCTTTGGCCGCACCTACGAGGTCAACGTCCAGGCCGACCAGAAATTCCGCATGCAGCCCGAGCAGATGCTGCGGCTGCAGACGCGGAACGACCAGGGCCAGATGATCCCGCTGGGCGCCTTCGTCAGCTTCAAGGAGGCCACCGGCCCCGACCGCGAGAGCCACTACAACGGCGTGCTCACGGCCGAGATCAACGGCGGCCCGGCCCCCGGCTATTCGACCGGCCAAGCCCAGGAGGCCCTGGAAGACCTGGCCAAGCAGGAGCTGCCCAACGGCATGGGCTACGAGTGGACCGAGCTGACCTACCAGCAGATCCTGGCGGGCAACACGGCGGTCTACATCTTCCCGCTCTGCGTGCTGCTGGCCTTCCTCGTGCTGGTCGCCCAGTACGAAAGCTGGAGCCTGCCGCTGGTCGTGATCCTGATCGTGCCGATGACCCTGCTGTCGGCCCTGGCCGGCGTGCTGCTGACCCACGGCGACAACAACATCTTCACCCAGATCGGGCTGATCGTGCTGGTGGGGCTGGCGTGTAAGAACGCCATCCTGATCGTCGAGTTCGCCAAGGAACGCGAGGAGCATGGCGACACGCCGCTGCAGGCGGTGCTGGAAGCCTGCCGCCTGCGCCTGCGGCCGATCCTGATGACCTCAATCGCCTTCATCATGGGCGTGTGGCCGCTGGTGGTCAGCCACGGGGCCGGCGCCGAGATGCGCCGCGCCATGGGCGTGGCGGTGTTCTCGGGCATGCTGGGGGTGACGGTCTTCGGCCTGATCCTGACCCCGATCTTCTACTTCGTGATCCGCCGCAACACCGCCCGCCGGGCGGCGCTGAAGGCGGCCAAGCAAACGACGCCTGTGGAGGCGCACTGATGTCTCACCTCTCTCAAACCAAGCCCGCCTGGCCCAATCCTTCCTGGAAGAGCCTGAAGGTCCAGCTCGGCCTCTTCGCCAGCATGCTTCTGCTGTCGGCCTGCGCCGTCGGACCGGATTACAAGGCCCCCGTCCAGGCCCCGGTCGTTCTCCAGAACGCCCCGGCCGGCGCCTTCTCCACGGCCAATCCCGAGGCCCAGTGGTGGAAGGCGTTCAACGACCCGGTGCTCGACGGCCTGATCACCCAGGCCCTGTCGAGCAACCTCGACCTCAAGGTCGCGGTGGCCCGGGTGGACGAGGCCCGCGCCCTGTTCAAGGAGACGCGGCTGGACCAGCTGCCGCACGTGACCGCCAGCGGCGCGTACCAGAAGAGCGACCAGCAGCAGCCGGGCTCGAACGGTCAGCGGGTCGAGAGCGAGACCTACCAGGCCGGCTTCGACGCCGGCTGGGAGATCGACCTGTTCGGCCGCGTCCGCCGGGGCGTGGAGTCCGCGCGGGCCGAGGCCGGCGCGGCCCAGGCCGACCTGCGCGACGCCCAGGTCACGGTCGCCGCCGAGGTGGCGCGGAACTATCTGGAGCTGCGCGGCTACCAGGCCCGGCTGGCCGTCGCCAACCGCAACCTCGACACCCAGCGCGAGACCCTGCGCCTGACCCAGGTGCGCTACAACGCCGGGGCCGGCAGCCCGATCGACGTCGCCAGCGCCCAGGCCCGCCTCAACGCCACCGAGGCGGCGATCCCGGCCCTGATCACCGCCGAGAAGGCCGCGAACTACCGGCTGTGCGTCCTGCTGGGCAAGCGGCCGGGCGAGTTGGACGCGACATTGGTCGCCAAGGACGCGGAGGTCACGCCGCTGATCGCCGCCCTGCCGATCGGCGACGCCGCCGACCTGCTGCGCCGGCGGCCCGACGTCCAGGCGGCCGAGCGTCGCCTGGCCGCCCAGACCGCCAAGGTGGGGGTGGCCACGGCCGACCTCTTCCCGCGCGTGCGGGTGGCCGGCTTCGTCGGCTTCCTGTCGGGCTCGGCTTCAGGCTTCGGGAACAGCGCCAGCCAGGCCTGGTCGGTGGCTCCCACCGTCACCTGGCCGGCCCTGGACCTGGGCAGCGCCCACCAGCGCCTGAAGGCCGCTGAGGCCCGCAACGACGCCAGCCTGGCCGTCTACGACCAGACCGTCCTGCGGGCCCTGGAGGACCTGGAGACGGCGCTGGTCGCCTACCGCCAGCAGCAGGCCCAGCTGGTCAGCCTGACCAACCAGGCCGCCGCCTCTCGCCGCGCCGCCGAACTGGCCCGCATCCAGTACAAGGAGGGCGGCATCGACTTCCTGGTGCTGCTGGACGCCGAGCGGACGCTCCTGGCCGCTGAAGACTCGCTCACGGTCGCGGAGACGGGCGTGAACACCAACGTCGTGGCGATCTACAAGGCGCTCGGCGGTGGGTGGACGAGCTAGAGCGAAAAGTTATCCACAGGCCTCCATCATTATCGTCATTCCGGGCCTTGTGCCCGGGACCCCTGGTTCAGCTCGCACGTGAAGCGCCTTGGCGCGCCAGCGCGCCACTCGTCCGCACCTGCGGCGGACAGAGGGGTCCCGGGCACAAGGCCCGGGATGACGGTTTGAAAGAGGGCGTATCCTCGCTCCATCCCCGCGCTCGCCGAACGCCGACCCAACAAAATCAACGCCCTACACGAAAACGCACGTTTTCTATCCTCACCCTCCGGGGCGGGCGGATACTATGGGCATGACCCAGACCGACATCCCCACCTGGTGCACGACGTTCCAGCTCAAGCTGATGGCCGCCCTCGACGCGGTCTGGGCGGCGCTCGAACGCACCGACGATCCCGCCGAGATGAAGCGGGCCCGCGACAGGGCCAAGGCCATCGGCGACCTGGCCGCCATGGCCCGCAAGGTGGCGCTGCTGCTGCCGACCCCACGCGGCAAGCCTCAGCTGGCCGAAACGGCCGCCGCCGGCCTTCACGCCACGCAAGCCGTCGCGGACGTCAGGGCCATGCTGGCGGACATCCAACGCCCCGCCGCGCCGGCGGCCGCGCCCGTCGCCGCCCAGGCCGAGCATACCCGGCGCGCTCTGGACAAGCTCAAGGGCGGGCGACGCGGGCGGCTGTAAAGCGCCGATGCGAGAAGAGGCTTTCGATCCAAGCCTCGCCGTGTGAGGCTGGCGGCATGAAGACCGCCCTCACCCTTCTCGCCGTGGCCGGCGCCCTGGCCTCGTCCGCCTGCACCGACAGCAAGCGCGCCCGCAACGACGCCACCTGGACCGACCGCCCGGCCGACGTCACCTGCTGGTCCTATGGGACCCAGACCTATTCCGGCCGCTCGACCGGCAAGGTCGAATACGACGACGGGCGCATCTCGTTCGTGGACGCCGCGACCCAACGCTACACGACGATCGACGGCGAGTGCCGGGTCGTGTACCTGCCGCGCTGACGACCCCTAGCCGCGAAGAGCCACGAAGCGCCACGCGGGCAAGGTGGGCTTCCAGTCTTCAACGCGTTCGAACGATCGCCGCCTCCGTTTCGAATAGTCAAAGTCTGGCGCCGGACGTCAAATCGAGCCTCTCGAAGGAGGCGACGATGAGACTGATCCTGGGAGGGCTGATGGCCGTGGCCCTGTGCCCGGTCGCGACACGGGCCGACGACCTCGAACCCGCGTCCCCACCCCCGGCGCACGCCACGCCCGCCGACGCGGTGCGCGGCTACCGCGAGGCGGTGGCCGAGCGCGATCCCGCCAAGCTCGGACGCGCCTTCCAACCCAGCGCGATCGCCTATCGCCTCGACGGCGGAACGATCACGGCCATCTACCAGGCGCAATGGAAGGCCCGCATGGCCAGGACGGCCGAGCCGTCGACATCGGCCATGACGATCGAGCGGATCGACGCGGGCCGGACCACGGCCCTGGTCCGGCTGCGTTCACTCGAGGACGGCAGGCCCTTGGTCGACTACGTGTTGCTGGCGCGGCTGTCCGGCGGCTGGCGCATCGTGGCGACGCTGGGCCAGCCGGAGGCGGGTGAAAGCCCCGCCTCGACCGCCGGCGTCGCGGCGGTGGTGGACGACAAGCTGGCCGCCGACCGCGCCTGGGACGCCGAGCGTCTGGGCGCGACGCTCGATCCCCGCGCCCTGGTAACCAGCGTCGAGGACGGCGAGTTCGTCGCCGCGTCGGTGGCCGAGTGGCGGGCGCGCTACCAGGACCGACGCAAGAGCTCGTCCGGCGCGACCTTCGAGGTCACCAGCCGCGTGATGGAGGCGCGCGGCGACGTCGGCATGGCTCGATGGTCGTTCCGGTCCGAAAGCGGCGAATGGACCGACCGGGCCCTCATGGTCCGGACCGCATCGGGGTGGCGGATGCTCGCCCTGCTGTTCGTCAAGGAAGCGCCGCTGTGAAGGCCACCATACCCCTGGCCTCGGCCGCGCCGCCGTCGTAAAGCCCCGCCATGGACAAGCAGACCAAGATCCAGTTCGCCCTCGGCGCGGGACTCGTCGCGGCGGGACTGGTCGTCGAATTCACCCTCCACACGGATGTCACCCGCGTCATGGGCGCGGTGATCGCGACGCTGGGCGTGATCGTGGCCCGCCGCGCGTTCCGCCGGATGCGCTGGGGCGGCCGGAAGTAGGGCTACGACGCGGCAGATTACGCCCACTTGCCCCCTACGGATCGCTTCGCGATCGTCTTCCCCCATAGGGGGAAGAGCTTTCCATCGTCGGCGTCCTAAATGGCTCCGCCCCCTATGGGGGCGGACAGACCGCGTAGCGGTCAGGTGGGGGCAAGTGGGTGTGATCCGACGCCGAAGAACCTTCTAGGCCGCCGGCAGTCCCACCTCGAAGGCCGCTCCGGTCTCCGCTCCCACCAGCGTAATCCGCCCCTGGCTGGCCGCCAGCAGCGAGCGGGCGATCGACAGGCCCAGTCCCGTCCCGCCCGTCTCGCGGCGGCTGGTGAAGAACGGTTCGAACAGGCGCTCGCGGTCGGCTTCCGGCACGCCGGGGCCGTCGTCGCTGACCCGCAGGACCACCTCGTCGCCCACGGCCCGCGCTCCAATCATCACCGCCCGCGCCCCGGCCTGGCGGCTGTTCTCGACCAGGGTGGTCAGCACGGTCTCGACCGTGGCCTCGGGCGCGGCGACCAGCGGCAAATCCCCCGGCAGGTCCAGCCGCACGGCGATGTCGCGCCCCTGCGCGTCCGCCACCCGCAGGGCCGCCGGAGCCAGGTCCGAGGCGACGCCGGCCTGGGGCATGGCCATGTCGGCCCGCGCCAGGTCCATCAGCCGCCCGACCAGCTGCGAGAGCCGGGCGCTGTCGGCCGAGATGTTGCCCAGGAACCGGCGGCGCTCGTCCGGGGTCATGGTGTCGAAGTGGTCGTCCAGCAGCTCGACCGCCCCGGTGATGCCGGCCAGGGGGGTCTTGAACTCGTGGCTGACGGCGGCGGCGAAGTCGCGCAGGTAGCGCGAGCGCACGGCGATGGCGTCGGCCATCACCCGGAAGTCGCGATAGAGGTCGCGGATCTCGACGGCGGCGGTGGCCGGGGTCTCGGGCACGCTGCCCTGGCCAGTGGCCACGCCGCGCGTCGCCGCGCTCAGCGCCTCGATCGGCCGGGTCACCCCGCGCGACACCAGGCCCGACAGCAGCACCAAGAGCAGGATCGTCGCCCCGGCCCCGACCAGCAGCTTGCCCCGGTCCTGATAGACCCCCCGGAACAGCGCGCGCGGCGAGCGCGACAGCAGCAACGCCCCGACCACCTTGCCGTTGACGATGACCGGCCGCGCATGGTGCAGGCGCACGGCCGAGGCGCGGCTGAGCCACTCGAACGAGTAGCGCGGGTGATAGCCGCCGTTGCGGCGCAGGACCGTGCGCGCATGCCCCTTCAGGGCCGCCTGGATCTCCGGCAGGGCCGCCAGGCTGCCGCCCTGCCCCAGGCCGCGCACCACTACCCCGTGGCGATCGACGATCAGGATCGAGGCCAGGGTGCTGCGGCTGGTCTGGTCGAAGATCGGCTCCAGCACCTCGGCCGCCGCCTCGGCCTGGGGATCAGCCTTGGGGCCCGGCGTCGCGGCCGGACGCTCGGGCAGCAAGGGCGAGCTGCGCAGGTCGATGCTGGTGGACTCGGGGCGGTAGTAGCCGGGATCGTCGCGGGCGTCGGGGTCGGCCGGCGTCAGGTCGCGCACCGCGCCGGGCCACAGGTTGGCGGCGGCCGAGGCGAGCGCGGCGCCTTGGGACGTCAGCTCGGCCTCGGTCTGGCGGACCAGGGTGTTCTCGTAGGTGCGCAGGAACACCGCCCCGATGGCCGGCATGGCGGCGGCGAACAGCAGCACGGTCAGCAGGATGGCGCGCAGGCGCACGGCCGGCCACCAGCGCCGCAGCCAGGCGTCCATCAGGCGACGCTCGCGCCCGTTCCGGACGTTCCCTGGCAGGCGCCGAGGCGGTAGCCGATCCCGGCCCGCGTCTCGATCACGTCGTGCCCGCCGACGGCCGCGAACTTGGCCCGCAGGTTGCGCACGTGGCTGTCGATGGTCCGGTCGGTGACGGCGAAGCCCGGGCCGCGCAGGCGGTCGATGATGGCGTCGCGGCTGAACACCTTGGTCGGGGTCGTGGCCAGGGTCTTGAGGATCGTGAACTCGGTGACGGTCAGCGACACCTCGGTCCCGGCCCACTGGGCGGCCCAGGCCTCGGGGTCGAGGGTCAGCCTGCCGCGGACGATCAGGCCGTCGGCTCGCGCGGTCTCGGCGCCCCTGCCGGCGGTGCGGCGCAGGATCGCCTGGACCCGGGCGGTCACCTCGCGCGGACTGAACGGCTTGACCACATAGTCGTCGGCGCCCAGCTCGATGCCCAGCACCCGGTCGATCTCGTCGTCGCGCGAGCTGAGGAACAGGATCGGCAGGTCGCCCTGGGCCCGCAGGCGGCGGCAGACCTCCAGCCCGTCCAGGCGCGGCATGTTGATGTCCAGCACCACCAGATCGGGCGCGCGTTCGGCCACGGCCGCCAGGGCCGCCTCGCCGTCGGCCGCCTCGCGGGTTTCCAGCCCGACCTTGGCCAGGGCGAACACCAGGAGCTGGCGGATGTGGGGGTCGTCGTCGACGACCAGGATCGTGCGTTGCATGGGCGCCATGTTCAGCGCTCCGCGTGCGGGGTCAACCAGGACCGCGAGGCGGACCGGCCCGTTTGCCGTGCAGTTTCCGTGCAGATCGGGAAAGCCCCCTCCCGGGGGTTGCGGTCAGCCGCCCCGCGCCGTGTCGGTCCAGCGCGAGAACGGCGTGTCCGGCTCGTCCACCAAGGCCGGCTGCAGCGAGCGCAGGTCGCTGGGGCGGATGTTGAACGCCTTGCGGAAGCTGCGGCTGAAGTGGGCCTCGCTGGAGAAGCCGCACTGGAAGGCGATCTCGCTGATCCGCCGGGCCCGCTTGGGGTCCAGCAGGGCGGCGCGGGCCAGGTGCAGGCGGCGGTCCCAGATGTAGGCGGTCACCCCGCCCAGCGGCTCGAACAGGCGATAGAGGGTGGAGCGCGACACGCCCAGGGCCTCGCTGATCCGGGCCGGGTTCAGGCCGGGCTCCAGCAGATTGTGCTCGACATAGGCCCGGGCCCGCATCAGCACCGGGGACTCGCGCACGGCCTGCTCGGCCCGTCCGGCCTCCATGGCCAGGCACGCGCCCAGCAGCGCGGTGGTGGCGCGGGTGATCCCCGGCAGGGTCTCGGGCAGCAGTTGCGGGAACCAGCGGGTCACGGCCGTCAGGTGCTCGATCAGCAGACCGGCGCGGTTTCCGTCCAGCACCATGCCGTGCAACGAGACGCCGGGGGCCACGGCCTCGACATCGGCGCGCGGCAGGAAGGTGGTCAGCACCTTGACCGCCGTGCTGTGCATCAGCATCGGCCGCGACAGGTCGCAGATCCCCACCTCGCCCGGTCCGAACGAGAACGGCACGCCGTCGAAGTCGCCGGTGTGCGAGCCGGCGATGTTGAACTGGACGATGTAGGCGTCATGCCCGTCGGCCGCGATCATCTCCGGCGTACGGAACATGGTCTGGCCGCCGGTCTCGGTGACATAGAAGGCGTGCGGCCCCAGGCGCAGCGAGGTGATGCTGGCCGTGAATCCCGGTTCTGGGTCGCGCGCGTCCAGCGCTGTCAGCACTTCCCGCCTGTAATAGTCGTGCCGCTCCTCGGGCGGAACGCTCCGGGTGCTGAAGTTCGTCCGCCCGAGCTGGAACATGGTCTCGCTCGGCGGGCTCAAAGGTTCACTCATGCGGCCTCCCCCAAGGCACATTTACGCGTTTACCGAGTTGGCCCAATGCGGGAGTTCGTCGCACCACGCGAGGGCGGCGCCTTCCTTTGAGACAAAGGATCAAGAAAATGGGATCGGCATGTAATGGTAACGGCGCGCAAAGCCTTACTGGTGTCGATCCCGTCGGATGAACACTGCTCGTTGATCAGTATCGTCCTGGACCCTATTCACCGATGCTTTGACGCGACGTCATCGGCTCGGAGAACGGCGCACCGCGCGGCCTTGGGGGAGGTCTTCGCGTACAGCGCCGCCCACGTCCCGCGGGGGACTCAAAACTGAAGGCGGGCCTTGGGGGAGGCCCGCCTTTTATTTTGCGGATGACAGCGCTGACGTTTTGATCGCCCCCTCTCATGGAGAGAGGGAGGGGCCCGCCGCCGTAGGCGGTGGGAGGGTGAGAGGTTTCACCGTCGG
>JAGIBE010000078.1 GCA_017744495.1 Caulobacter sp.
CCGTCAAGTACCAGCGCATCGCCCAGACCAAGGGCCTGCCCAGGGATAACCACTAAGGCCCTGCGCCGCCCCAAACCATCGAAGACAAGCGCCGGACAACGGCGAGCCTGAGGGAGAATATCGTGAAGCTACTGAAGCACGCGCTCGTCGCCGGCCTGGCGACCGCCGTCCTGGTCGGGGCGGGGGCCGCCGGCGCGCAGACCGCCGTCACCGGCGCCCTGCGCGCCGACCAGCCCGGTCCGGTGATCCAGCCGGAAGTCTACGGCCAGTTCGCCGAGCACCTGGGCCGGGGCATCTACGAAGGCGTCTGGGTCGGCGAGGACAGCAAGATCCCCAACACCAATGGCTATCGCAACGACGTCGTCGCGGCCCTCAAGGAGATCAAGGTCCCGGTCGTGCGCTGGCCCGGCGGCTGCTTCGCCGATGACTACCACTGGCGCGAGGGCGTGGGTCCGCGCGACAAGCGGCCCGTCAAGGTCAATGTGCTCTGGGGCGGCGTCGAGGAGCCCAACAGCTTCGGCACGAACGAGTTCATGGACTTCGCCGAACTGATCGGCGCCAAGACCTATGTCGCCGGCAATGTCGGGTCCGGCACGCCGCAGGAAATGGCCGAGTGGGTCGAGTACATGACCTCGCCCACCAAATCGACCATCGCCAACATGCGTCGCGCCAACGGCCGCGAGCAGCCCTGGAAGCTCGATTTCTTCGGCGTCGGCAATGAGAACTGGGGCTGCGGCGGCCAGATGACGGCGGCCCATTACACCGATCTCTACCGCAACTTCGCCGAGTTCGTGCGCGTGCCGCCTGGAACCAAGACGGTGAAGGTGGCCAGCGGCCCCAACTCCGACGACTACGCCTGGACCGAGACCCTGATGGGCGGCGCGGCCAAGAGCATGAACGCGCTGAGCCTCCACTACTACACGATCCCGACCGGTCACTGGAACAAGAAGGGCTTGGCCCTTCACTTCGACGAGCAGGAATGGGCCGACACCATGGTCCAGGCCCTGCGCATGGACGAGCTGGTCACCAAGCACAGCGCGATCATGGACAAGTACGATCCCGAGAAGAAGGTCGGGCTGTACGTCGATGAATGGGGCATCTGGTACGACGCCGAGCCGGGCACCAATCCAGGTTTCCTCTACCAGCAGAACACCATGCGCGACGCGATGGTGGCCGGCCTGACCCTGAACGTCTTCCACAAGCACGCCGACCGGGTGCGCCTGACGGCGATCGCCCAGATGATCAACGTGCTGCAAGCGATGATCCTGACCGATAAAGAAAAGATGGTCCTGACCCCGACCTACTGGGTCTACGACCTCTACAAGCCCTTCCAGGGCGCGACCTCCCTGCCGATCGAGATCAACAGCCCGGCCTATACGGTCGGCAAGTCCAGCGTGCCGGCGGTCAGCGCCTCGGCGGGCAAGGACACGGCGGGCGTGGTCCACGTGGCCCTGGTCAATGTCGATCCGAACAAGTCGGCGACGGTGACGATCAAGCTGTCGGGCGTGACGGGCAAGACCGCCAAGGGCCGGGTCCTGACCGCCCCGACCATGGCCGCCCACAACACCTTCGACGCGCCGAACGCCGTCAAGCTGGCCGACTTCAAGGGCGCGACGATCAAGGGCGACACCCTGACGGCGACCCTGCCGAGCAAGTCAGTGGTGGTGCTGGACTTGAACTAAAGACCGCGGCTGGGACACGCTCGTTGGCGTGTCCCAACTCGCTTCGCCGACGTTCAGTCGCGGGTCTTCTCCGCCGTCCAGGCCGAGGTCTCGTCAGGATCGACCCGGGCGTCTTGGAACGGCGCCTGCGGCGTGCGGGTTGGGCGCAGCGCCGATTCCCGCGCGTTGGCGTCGCTGGACGGTTCGATCGGAGTCTCCACCGTATGGACCACCCGGGTGACCTGATCCGGGTCGTCCACGTAGCCGGCCGCGCCGGGCCTTACACCATGACCGACGGCCACCGGTTCGGACACGCCAGACGGCGGCGGGACTGGCTCGCGCGAGACGCCGACCTTGTGGACGCCGCCCAGGCCGTCTGCGGTCTCCGGATCCTTGCCCTTAGTCATGATCGCGCTCCTTTCGTTGGATCGGATCAACGTCTTGCTTGGATGGCGGTTCTCGATCCGGTCAAAGGCGTCGCGCGCGACGGATCAGAACACCTTCATCTCGACCAGCCGCATGTCCTTGCCCGGCGCTAGGTCGAACACCGCCCGCAGCTTCGAGGCCGTGACCGACGCCCAGGTCGTGCGGTCCACGCCATTGGCAAGCGGCGCGCCCGCCCTGGCGACCTCCACCCACTTCCCGTCCTTCCACGCTTCCAGGCGGTAGCGCGCCGGCGCGGCGAACGTCTTGTCGTCGGCGTAGAAGCTGAGCTCGGCGGAGTTCACCGCCGTCGGCTTGCCGAAGTCGACCTCGAACCAGGCCTCGCCCACCACCCCCGGCGACCA
The DNA here is from genome assembly GCA_017744495.1 of Caulobacter sp. Classification (GTDB taxonomy): domain Bacteria; phylum Pseudomonadota; class Alphaproteobacteria; order Caulobacterales; family Caulobacteraceae; genus Caulobacter. The sequence goes on from JAGIBE010000078.1 coordinate 2,450, forward strand.
GCCGTTGGCCATCTCCGGGAAGAACCACACCCGCCCGTCCAGGGCCTGGTGCACGGTCTTGGGATCGGCGCCGGACGAGGCCGCGCCGCGCGGATAGTCCGAACGCACCAGGTTCACCGCCAAGTCGATCGGACGGGCCATCGGGGCGGGGGCCTTCCGCGCCAGCGGCGCGGTCAGCCGGGCCAGGATAGGGGAGGCGGCGACCTCTTTGCCGTCCACCGACACAACCAGCCCCCGGCGACCGTAGCGAGAGCCGTCGGCGTCCCAGGCGATGGTCACCAGCCGTCCGTGATAGGCCACGTCCTGCAGGCGGAAATACTTCAGGTAATTCGGATCGGCCGGGTCGGTCGGGGCCAGCGGATTGACCTCCAGAACGTCGTCGGCGCGCGGGCGCAGGCCGACAAGGCCGGAGATGATCAGGTCCACATAGCCCGAGTGATTATAGTGGTGGCTGCGGGCCAGGCCGACGATCGGCTTGCCGGTGGCGGGGTCGTAGTCCTCCTCCAGGTCCGGCTTGCCGTCCTGGTAGTGCAGGGCGGTGTACTGGGCCAGCAGGCGGGCGTAGTCGGCGCGGGTGACGACGTCCTGGTGATAGTCGTTCAGCAGGTTGGCCAGGCCGGTCAGCGCCTGGGTAGTCTGGAACGGCCAGACTGGCCCGTTCCACTGGCACTCGGGCGCGGTCCCCTCGTAGCGGTACTGGCGCATGTAGTACTGATAGGACGGCTCGACCGTGCGCAGGCCGTGCGGACCGGCCAGCTCGCTGGGATCGACCGCGTGCTTCCACGCCCGGGCATAGGCGGGCGTGTCGTCCGGCAGACCGAAGGTCCAGGGCAGGTAGCCGACCAGCTCGCGGCCGCGGATCGGGTCCCAATATTTCACGTGCTCGTTGTTGACCTTGTAGCGGTCGATGAAGTGGGCGAAGTCCTGGCTCCACAGGCTTTTCTGCACCTGGGCCTTCAGGTCGGCGGCGCGCGCGGCGTAGTCCGCGGCCGTGGCCTTGTCGCCGGTCAGGGCCGCTAGCCGACTGATCGCCCGGGCGTTGGCGTACATGTAGCTGTTGATCGAGGGCCGGAAGGCGTCGCCGCCCCTGAAGCCGTCCTTGCCGCCCGAAGCGTCGACCGAGCTGATCGTGTATTCGGTGGCGTCCAGCAGCGGCTCGATCCAGTAGAGCTTCTTGTCGAAGTCGTAGTGGTCGTCCCACAGGGCGTAGATGTGCTTCATCACCGCCAGATGCCGGGTCGCGGCCGCCTGGTCGCCGTCGACCAGGAACCGTGCCCAGGTGGCGTCGGCGATTGCTTCGCTGAAGTGGCGGTCGTTGCCGCCCTGGCCGTACATGAAGTCGATATAGTCGCCGGCGTAGCGGCGGTCGCGCAGCCAGCGGCCCTCCTGGATGTGGAAGCCGGTGGCGTCGTTGAGGCTGGCGTAGGGCTCGCGCTGCCAGCCGACGTCGTCGAGGAACTCGGTGGTGATATAGCCGCGTGGCCCGAGGTCGCGCTGGTGCGCGCGATAGATGCTCCAACGGTAGTAGTAGATCTCGTCCAGCTTCTGGTCCGACGATTCGAACAACGGGATATTGTTCTCGTACCAGGCCGCGTCGTTGCCGAACCGAGCCGTGGTGATCGCGTGGGCGTCGAGGCGAGGCGAGGGGGCTGCGTTCGGCGCGCCGGGCGACAGGGCGGTTGTCGCCAGCAAGGCCGCCACGCACAGTTTCGCCATCCGCATCGCGTCTTCTCCCGACCTGGTTATTTTGTCTGAGTATTTATGCGGGTTTTGGCGTGCGCCGCCAGCCCTTACCGCTGTCACGATCGAGACGGTTTACATCCACGCCGTTCGCCCCTAGAGAGC
>JAGIBE010000079.1 GCA_017744495.1 Caulobacter sp.
GCGCCTGGTCTATTCGACGTCCGAGATCCAGACCCATCTGAAGTGGAATGACGGCGACCTGGCCCTGCTGTACGGCCGCGCCGGCGAGGCGGGCGAGACGGTGCTGCGCTACGCCTCGGCGCCGAAGGTCGAAGTGCTGGACGGCGGCGTGACCTCCGCCTTCGACGCGGCCAAGGGCGACCTGAAGCTGACCCACGCCCACAAGGGCCTGGCCCGGGTGCGGATCACCGGCGGCGGTCGTCCGCCCCTGACCCTGCTGCTGGCCGACGCCGAGACCGGCCAGACCTTCTGGCGGCGCAACGGCGTGCTGGTGCGCGGCCCAGGCCTGGTCCGCAGCGCGGCGATCAAGGACGGCGTGCTGTCCCTGACCGGCGACACCGAGGCCGAGAGCCCGCTGGAGGTCTTCGCACCCGAGGCCGTGACCGCGATCCGCTGGAACAACACTAAGGTCGCGGTCAAGGCCACTGCGTTGGGCAGTCTTCTGGCCGACAAGCCGCTGGCCGGCCCGACGGCGGTCGCCCTGCCCGACCTGGCCCAACTGACCTGGAAGACCGCGCCCGGCTCGCCTGAGTCCGATCCGAAGTTCGACGACAGCGCCTGGCTGAAGGCCGAGGGCCGTCGCAGCGGTTCGACCGTGCGCGGCCCCACCGGCCAGCCGGCGCTCGATATGAGCGCCTACGGCTTCCACCAGGGCGACGTCTGGTATCGCGGTCGCTACACCGGCAAGGCCGACATCGACACCCTGACCCTGCACTACGGCGGCGGCGGCGCGGGCATGCTGCAGGTCTGGCTGGACGGCCGGTTCCTGGGCCAGAACGAGCTGGACGGCGGCCTGCCGCGCCCGATCACCATGGGCGTGGCGACCTTCAAGCTGCCCGAAGACCTGCGCGGGACCGGCGAGCACGTGATCTCGGTCATGGTCCGCAACAATGGCCACAATTGGGACCTCGACGCCGACGACTTCCACAAGGAGGCCCGCGGCCTGGTCTCGGCCTCGCTGTCGGGTCCCGGCTCCTACAGCTTCGCGGTTCCCATCGCCTGGAAGATCCAGGGCAACCTCGGCGGCGAGGACATCCGGGACCCGGTGCGCGGCGCCGCCAACAACGGCGGCCAGTACGGCGAGCGCGAGGGCTGGCACCTGCCGGGCTTCCCGGACGGGACGTGGGCCAAGGCCGACATGGCGGCGACGAAGCCCTATGCCGGCACGACCTGGTACCGCACCAGCTTCGACCTCGATCTGCCCAAGGACCAGGACACCACCCTGGGCCTGACGATCGGTGATCCCAACACGCCGCGCTCGCCGGGCCGCTACCGGGTGCTGATCTTCGTCAACGGCTGGAACATGGGCCAGTTCATCGCCAATGTCGGCCCGCAGCGGACCTTCGTCCTGCCCAACGGGATCATCGATCCGCGCGGCAAGAACACCATCGCCCTGGCGGTGACCAGCGACGGCGCCCTCGGCGACGCCCTGGAGGCCGTCAAGCTCGTCAACCTGCGGACCGTGCGCGGCGGCATCCCCGTCGCCCGCGTTCCCGCGCCTGAGTTCAAACCCTAGAGACCCGGCGCTCCCCCGCCGCTTCGACCTACGACTGGAGACTACTGTGCCTAATCTCGCTCACGGCCTCGAGGCCAAGGACATCAAGGCCAAGATCGCCCTGCTGATCAGCAACCTGGTCGACATCCAGGACGAGACCGGCGAGTTCCTGCTGCGCCTCGAAGACGGTCGCGTCATCGACACCAAGGGTTGGAACGACTGGGAATGGACACACGGCGTGGGCCTGTACGGCCTGTGGAAGCAGTACGAGATGACCGCCGATCCGCGGGCGTTCGAGATCATGACCCAGTGGTTCGCCGACCGCTTCGAGGCCGGCACCCCGACCAAGAACATCAACACCGTCTCGCCGTTCCTGACCCTGGCCTATCTGTACGAGGCCACCGGCGACCACACCTACCTGCCGTACCTGGAGACCTGGGCCGACTACGTCATGTACGAGGGCCCGCGCACCGAGGAAGGCGGCTTCCAGCACATCGTCTTCAACAGCGAGAACCCGCAGCAGCTGTGGGACGACACGCTGATGATGAGCGTCCTGCCCCTGGCCAAGATCGGCCTGCTGCTGGACCGCCCCGACTTCGTCGAGGAGGCCAAGCGCCAGTTCATGGTGCACGTGAAGTACCTGGCCGACCGCAAGACCGGCATGTGGTTCCACGGCTGGACCTTCGAAGGCCGGCATAACTTCGCCGACGCCCTGTGGGCGCGCGGCAACTGCTGGGTGACGATCGCCATCCCCGAGTTCATCGAGCTCCTGGACCTCAAGCCCGGCGACGCCCTGCGCGACTTCCTGATCGACACCCTGGAAGCCCAGATCAAGGCCCTGGCCCGCTATCAAGATGAAGAAACGGGCCTTTGGCGCACCCTGGTCGACGACAAGACCTCGTACCTGGAAGCCTCGGCCACGGCCGGCTTCGCCTATGGAATCCTGAAGGCCGTGCGCAAGCGCTACGTCGGCAAGGAATACCAGAAGATCGGGATCAAGGCGCTGAAAGGCGTCCTGGCCAATATCGACGACAAGGGCGAGCTGCAGCAGGTCTCGTTCGGCACTCCAGTGTTCGACACCCTGCAGGGCTACAAGGACATCCCCCTGACCTCGATGCCATACGGCCAGTCCCTGGCGATCCTGGCCCTGGGCGAGTTCCAGCGCGCCTTCATCTAACCGACAGACCGGACCCGCTCGCGCCCCCAGCTCAGCCAGGCCGCGCGCGGGTCCCAAAAACCAAGCCTTCTCGGGGAGACTTTCAATGGCCGCGTCGGACACCCGCAAACCCACCTGGGTCAACTATTGGGGCTGGGGTTCCGGCGACATGCTGGGGGCCGGGGCGCAGGCCGTGGTCACCGGCTGGCTGGCCTATTTCTTCATCACCTTCTGCGGGCTGTCGCCGATCGAGACCGGTCTGATCCTGGGCCTGCCGCGCCTGTTGGAGGCGATCACCTGTCCGCTGATCGGCTACATCTCCGACAATCTCCGACATACCTGGATCGGTCGCAGGATCGGCCGGCGGAAGATCTTCCTGCTGATCACCATCCCCCTGCTGCCCAGCTTCGCCCTGATCTTCGTCACGGGCCAGACCTTCGCCTACTACCTGGTCACCTTCATCTTCTTCGAGTTCGTCTACACGATGTTCCTGATCCCGTGGGAAACCCTCGCGGCGGAAATGACGAAGGATTACAAGGAGAAGGCCAAGTTCGCCGGCGCGCGGATGCTGATCGCCCAGAGCTCGGCGATCCTGGCCTCGTACCTGCCGACCCTGATCATCAACCACTTCGGCGGCAAGGACTCCTCGGGCACCTTCCTGATCATGGCGGCGATCTTCGGCGGCCTGTTCAGCCTGGTCGTTCTGCTGGTGGTGCTGTTCACCTGGGAACGCCCTTACACGGAGGCCGAAAAGCTGATCCAGCCCGAGCCCTTCGACTGGGCCAAGGCGGCGATGATCCCGGTCAACATGTTCCGCGACCTGTTCTCGACCCTGCGCCTGAAGGCCTTCCGCCAGCATCTGTCACTCTATCTGGGCGGCTATATCAGCCAGGATATCTTCAACACCGCCTTCCCGCTGTTCGTGGCCACGGTGATGCTGGGCTCGACCCTGGTGATCTCCCAGGCCATGACCATGATGTATGTCGCCCAATTGGTCTCGGTGATGATCGCCATCCGGGTGATCATCCGCACCGGTCCGACCGCCGCCTACCGCATGGCCATCAGCTTCGTCTGCGCGGCCTTGTTGCTGTTCCTGGCCTTCTACCTGATCAAGCCGGCGGGCTTCGCGGCGAGCCTGGCCGGCCTGGGCGGCGACATCTTCACGGCCGCCGGCCCACGCTTCAGCCCAACGGTCCTCTTCTGGCTGTTCCTGCCGATCGTTCTGGCGGGCCTGGGGCGCGGCACGCTGAACTTCGTGCCGTGGGGCGTCTACAACTACCTGCCCGACGTCGACGAGGCCGTCACCGGCCAGCGGCGCGAGGGCATCTTCGCCGGCGTCATGACCTTCGTGCGCAAGATCGCCCAGTCGGGCGCCATCCTGCTGACCACCACCCTCCTGGGCATGGGCGGCTTCGTCTCGGGCGCCAAGGGCGGCGCCGTGGTCCATCAGGCGCCGGAAGCCCTCCGCGCCCTGGTGCTGATCATGGTCGGCGGGCCGATCGTGGTGATGATCGCCGGCCTGATCGTCTCGTGGTCCTTCCGCCTGAACGCCCGCACCCACGAGGTGCTGGTCCACGAGGTGGAACGCCTGCGCGCCGGCGAGACCGAGGCCGAGAGC
>JAGIBE010000080.1 GCA_017744495.1 Caulobacter sp.
CTGCAACGTGGCCAGCGGCGTCACCGACATCTATTCGGGCGACGGCGAACGCTTCTGGATGCAGCCGGTCCGTTCGGATTTCGAACCGGACCTGGACGCCTACGCCGAGCGCGCCGCGCGGATCGACCCGGACATCTGGGTGGTCGAGATCGAGGACCGCGAAGGCCGGCACTTCCTGACCGAGCCGGTCGAGGCGGAGAAGGGGTAGGCGCTACTCCCGCCGGAACGTCGCCACCAGCACGTCGCGCCGCGCCGGGACGCCGGGCTCCAGCGGGCGGATCGCGGTGACCCCATGCAGCACGCGGTGATCGTCGAGGAAGACGGTGTCGCGCGGCTGCTCCAGCGTGAAAGCCCCCAGGCGCGCGCCGTCGTTGGCGTAGATGTCGGTGACGCCGCTGGCCACGTTGCAGCGCTCAACCAGCATGACGATCACCCAGTCCACGCCGTCGCGGTGCGCGCCCTCCGGCGTGGGCAGGCCGCTCTCGCCGTCGCCGGCCTCGATGCGGAATTGGTGCAGCTCCACATGCCAGCGGGCCGGCGGGTCGATGGTCAGCGGATGGAACAGCGCCAAGCCGGCGGCCAGCACACCCTGGGTGACCGGGTGCTCGGCGACAGCGTCGGTGACCGGCTCGAACCAGCGCTGCACCCCGCCGTTCAGGCTGTTGTAGTCGCGGCTCTGATAGTGCGGCTGGTGCGCCTTGCGCACTATGCCGTCGGGCGAGGCCGAGAACGCCGCGAACCGCCGCCGCCGATAGCGGCCGCCGTCGGCCATGAAGCGGTCCAGGCCCAGGTTGTTCCAGCTGTCGGCGAAGGCGTCCCAGCCGGCCACGGCCTTGACGCCCAGCAGGGCGTCGGCCTCGGCGGGGAGCACGCGGCGAAAGCCGGTGTCACGCAGGTCTGCGGCGATGTCGGTCAGGGGCAAAGCGCGGTCTCCGGCGAACGGCGAAGTTCCCACATGGGGCGCCGGAGGCGCCGCGCCAAGCTCTTCGCGCCCGCGACTAGCTTTCGGCGCCCTCGGGCTCGGTCCAGCGCGCCACCGTGCGCAGAAGGTCATAAAGGTCGATCGGCTTGCCGACATGGTCGTCCATGCCCGCGGCCAGGCAGCCGGCGATCTGGTCGGGCAGGACGTTGGCGGTCATGGCGATGATCGGCGTGCGCGCGCCGGCCTCGGCCGCGCGGATGCGGCGAGTGGCGGTCAGGCCGTCCATCACCGGCATCTGGACGTCCATCAGGATCAGATCATAGCCGCCGCGCTGGGCCGCTTCGACGCCCTCGACCCCGTCGCGGGCGGTCTCGATGACGATGTCGAACGGCTCCAGCATGGCGCAGACCAGCTCGCGATTGACGACGTTGTCCTCGACCAGCAGCACGCGAAGGGCTCCCTCGAGCTCCGGCGCTGAGAGGATCGGGCGCGGCGCTCGGGCGGCCTGGGCGTCGCGGTCGTCGGCGAAGGCCAGCGGGACCTCGAACCAGAAGGTCGAGCCGTGTCCCAGCCGGCTTTCGGCCCCGATGGCGCCGCCCATCTTGTCGATCAGCCGCTTGCTGATGGCCAGCCCCAGCCCCGTGCCGCCGAAGCGTCGCGACACCGCCGCGTCCGCCTGGGCGAAGCGCTCGAACACGCCCTCGATCTGGTCAGGAGGGATGCCGATCCCGGTGTCGGTGACTTCCATGCGGAGCGTCGCGGTTTCGCCGTCGCCACGCTGCGCCAACCGCACGACCACCTGGCCCTCGCGGGTAAATTTCACGGCGTTGGACAGGAAATTCAGCAGCACACGAGACAGGCGCGGCGCGTCGCCGACCATCGGCCGGGGCGCCGGCCCGGGTGCGACGACCAGGCGCAGGTTCTTGGCCGTCGCCTGGTCCTCGACCAGGGCGCAAGCCTCTTCGGCCAGGACGGCGGGATCGAACGGCTGGGGATCCAGGTCGACGCCGCCCGCCTCAAGGCGCGAGAAGTCCAGCACCTCGTTGACGACGCCGAGCAGGGTCATGCTGGCGGCCTGGATCAGCTCGACGTGCCGCGCGTCCCGACCGGACAGCCCGCGCGAGCGCTGCAGCACTTCTGAAAAGCCGATGATGGCATTGAGCGGCGTACGCAGCTCGTGGGTCATGTTGGCCAGGAAGTCCGACTTGGCGGTGACGGCCTGCTGCGCCTGCTCGACGGCGGCGACCAGTTCCAGTTCCAGCGTCTTGCGGCCGGTGATGTCGCGGGTGGCCGAAATCAGCCCGCCGCGGTCGGGCAGGGCAGTGTAGGTGCTCTCCAGCCACAGCTGGGTCCCATCCCGGCGCGTGCGGCGATATTCCACCGACCGGGGACCGTCCTCATGGGTCAGGGTCGAGACCAGGGCGATGATGTTGCGATAGTCGTCCGGATTTACCCCATGGTCGGGCGGCAGGGCCATGTATTCGGCCAGGGAATAGCCCAGCAACCGTTCGATCGACGGCGAACTGAAGAGCCGCACGCCGTCGCCGTTCCACAGCGACACCGTGTCGGAGAGGTTGTCGGCCAGCAGTCGGTAGAGATCTTCGCTGGCCTGGAACCGGGTCAGGGCCTCCTGGGCCTCGGTGACCGCCCTTTCGCGGTCGGCCAGGGTCTCGACCAGAACGTTGCGAGCCAGGGCCAGATCGACGTGCCGGCTGGACAGCAGGTAGGACAGCGGCAGTCCCACGACGACGGCGATCGCCAGGGTCGAGACGGGCGAAAAGGTCTGCGGCGCGTCCAGCACGACAATGTTGAGCAGATAATCCACAAGCAATGCGCCCGCCGCGACGAGCCCGGTCAGGGTCAGGGCCCGGGTGATCTTGGCTCGTGTCATGCGATACGGCTCATGGGAGTCGTGCGATTTCCATACGTTAAGCGCTGCCTAGCGCTTAACGTATGGTCGAGCGCCGGTCGTTGAGGCGCGTTGACGCGGCCGGTCGCGATCTCGCGCGATCCGCAACATTAACCGTGCTCCTAAACCGGACCGAAAGCACGATGCGGCAGGATGACGCACGTCTCCCCGACGAATCCCATCAGCCGCCGCAAGGCCCCGTAAGGTCCCTATGCTGTTCCTGCTTAACGACGTCGTCCTCAGCCTCGACGCGGCCGAACTGGCCCCGCCGCTCACCAGCGAACGCTTCGCCCAGGTGTCGCTGAACTATGTCGCCAAGCTGGGCCAGGAGCTGTACGCGGCCGAGCCGCTGCTGCACCATAAGGACGTCGAGAAGGCCCAGCGCCTGGCGGCCCTGATCATCGCCAAGCAGCCGAACGTCAACGCGGCCCTGTTCATCGCCCCCTCGCGCGGGTGCTTGGTCGACCAGGTGCAGGTGCGCTACGCGCAGCTGAGCATGGAAATCATGGGCGCGCTGTTCTCGCGCCAGAAGGCCGGCATCCTGACCAATCTGGAAGCCGATCGGCACGTATGGCGGCGCCTGGCGGCCTAAGCGCCAGGTCAGAGCCGTCGGCCCGAGCGGTCGCCTAGAGGAAGGCGACCAGGCTGAACAGCCAGCTCAGGATCATCGCCACGATCACCAGACCGGCGAACGCGACGCCAAAGCACAGGGCGTTGCCTTGAGGGGTGCAGACTCCGCGTTGGTGGCGCGGCTCGTGGACCATAGCCATTGTCGTTTCCTCTCTCGCGACCGCCCCTCTGACGGGAGCTGGTTCGCGGTAACGTGAGCATGACTCCAAAACCCCGCGCTGACTAGGGTTGTTCCGGGGTTTTCGTAAGCCTGGTACGGGCCAGGATGTCGCACCGCCCTGCACCGCCGACGCGAGAGGGTGACAAGGCGGCCCGGGGAAGCTAACCCCCGGGGATGAGCACCTCCCTCGCCCTCGAGGCCGCCCGTCGGCGCACCTTCGCCATCATCAGCCACCCCGACGCCGGCAAGACGACCCTGACCGAAAACCTGCTGCTGGCCGGCGGGGCGATCCGCGCGGCCGGCGCCGTGCGCGCCCGCGGCCAGGCCCGCCGCACCCAGTCCGACTGGATGAAGATCGAGCGCGAGCGCGGGATCTCGGTGTCGGCCTCGGTCATGACGTTCGACCACGACGGCCTGATGTTCAACCTGCTGGACACCCCGGGCCACGAGGACTTCTCGGAAGACACCTACCGCACCCTGACCGCCGCCGACGCGGCCATCATGGTCCTGGACGCCGCCAAGGGCATCGAGCCCCAGACCCTGAAGCTGTTCGAGGTGTGCCGCCTGCGCGACATCCCGATCATCACCTTCATCAACAAGATGGACCGCGAGGCCCAGGACCCGTTCGAGCTGCTGGACG
>JAGIBE010000081.1 GCA_017744495.1 Caulobacter sp.
AAGCAGGGCTTCAAGTTCAAGCTGGGCTCCAAGGTCACCGGCGCCGAGGCGACCGACAAGCTGGTCAAGCTGACCGTCGAGCCCGTGGCCGGCGGCGCCGCCGAGGCCCTGCAGGCCGACTACGTGCTGGTCGCCATCGGCCGCCGTCCCTACACCCAGGGCCTGGGCCTGGAGACGGTCGGCATCGTCCCGGACAAGCGCGGCGTGATCGCCAACGACCACTACAAGACCGGCGTCGACGGGATCTGGGTGATCGGCGACGTCACCTCGGGTCCGATGCTGGCCCACAAGGCCGAGGACGAGGCCGTGGCCTGCATCGAGCTGATCGCGGGCAAGGCCGGCCACGTGAACTACGACATCATCCCGGGCGTCATCTACACCTCGCCGGAAGTCGCCACGGTCGGCAAGACCGAGGAGGACCTCAAGGCCGAGGGCGTCGCCTACAAGGTCGGCAAGTTCCCGTTCCTGGCCAACAGCCGCGCCAAGATCAACCACGAGACCGACGGCTTCGTGAAGGTGCTGGCCGACGCCAAGACCGACCGCATCCTGGGCGCCCACGCCGTGGGTCCCAATGTCGGCGACATGATCGCCGAGATCTGCGTGGCCATGGAGTTCGGCGGTTCGTCGGAAGACGTCGCCCGCACCTGCCACCCGCACCCCACGCGCTCGGAAGCCTTCCGTCAGGCGGCTATGGGCGTCGAAGGCTGGACCATGCAGGCCTAAGGGCGAGCTTGATGCGCCTGTCTCAAACTTAACGAGCGCCGGCGCTCGATCGGACGTAGAGTGGCGGGGTTCTCGGAAACGGAGCCCCGCCATGCTTTTGTCCGTCGCCTTGCTGGCCGCAACCCTCCAGGGCGCTCCGCCGCCCGCTCAGTCGAACCTTAGCGACCAGATCGTCTCGGACCAGTCGGCCTTCTATGCGTCGAAGCAGGAGATCGTGGAAGCCATTCGCGCCAGGCAGGCCTGCCGCGTTTCAGGCCTGGACTACGCCGTCAACGCCGCGCCCGGGACGCGCGCCGCGGTGAAGAAGCTCGGCGACCTGCCGACGGCCAACCACACCCTGACCGTGTTGCGAAGCGTCGACGGCTGCCCGGTGTCTTCGACCGTCCGCTTCAACGTCGACCAGCCGCCGCGCCGTTAGGCCGCAGCCAGGGCGCGCTTCAGCACCTCGAAGACGCGCGGACCCTGCATCTGGCCGACATTGAAGCGCATGAAGTCGCCCGCCGCCTGGGCGACGCTGAAGACATTGCCGGGGGCCAGGATCACGTCCTCGGCCAGGGCGGCGCGGGCGATGTCCGCCGCGTCCGTTCCGTCCGGCAGGCGTCCCCACAGGTAGAAGCCGCCGCGCGGCGTGACCCAGGTCCGCACGCCCAGGTCGGCGAGCCTCGCGGTGGCTTCCCGTCTCGCGCCCGATAGCCGGCGGCGCAGCGCCTCGACGTGGCGGCGATAGCCGCTGTCCATCAGGCTGTCGAAGACCAGCTGGGCCGCGACAGGGCTGGCGCCGCCGAAGTGGGTGGCGACCTGCAGGTCGACCATCGCCTCGATCCAGTCCGGCCGGGCGGCGATGTAGCCGCAGCGCACCGAGGCCGACAGGGTCTTGGAGAAGCTGCCGATGCGGATCACGTTGACCAGACCATCGAAGGCCGCCAGCCGGGGCGACGGGTCCGGTTCGAACTCGGCGAAGATGTCGTCCTCGACGATGACCAGGCCGTGGGCCGAGGCGATGGTCAGTAGCCGATGCGCGGTCTGGGCCGACATCGTCGCGCCGGTCGGATTGTGGATCGCCGAATTCGTGATGTAGAGGCGCGGCCGTTCCCGGGTCAGAACTTCGGCGAAACGCGCGGTGTCGGGGCCGGCGGGCGTATAGGGGACGCTGGCGATCCGCACCTTGTGGGCCAGTAGCAGGGCCTGGAAGTTGAAGTAGCAGGGGTCGTCGACCAGCACCGCGTCGCCGGGCTTGAGCAGAAAGCGGCAGATCAGGTCGATCGCCTGGGTGCCGGACGCGGTCAGCAGCATCTGATCGGGGCTCACGTCCAGGCCGTCGACGGCGCAGCGCCGGGCCAGCAGCCGGCGCAGGTCCGCCGATCCCCGCGAATGGCCGTAGTCGACCAAGACGGCGTCGTCGGCCCGGGCCAGGTTGCGCATGGCTCTTCGCAGAATCGGATTGGGCATCCAGTCCGCCGGCAGCCAGCCGCAACCTGGCTTGAGCGTTTCGACCTCGGCGTCCAGAGACTGGCGCGACACCCACAGCGGATCGATCGCGCGGTCGGTCCGGGGCTTCAGGTCGTTCAGGGCCGGTGTGGCGACACCGGTCGAGACGTAGACGCCGGATCCGGGCCGTGAGACCACGACGCCTTCGGCCGCCAGACGGTCATAGGCCTCGACCACCGTGGACGGCGACACCTTTAGGCCGGCGGCGAGACCGCGGATGGAGGGCAGGCGGTCGCCGTGCGCCAGGGCTCGACTGGCGATCCGCGCCCGGATCATCTCCATCACCTCGACGGTCCGGCCTGCCGCGCGCATCGAATTTTTCTCCAACTGTATGGGTATCAATAGCACACAGTTTGGCGGTGATTGTATCGACCGTTACTGGGCGGCCGACCGTCGCCTCGACTAAGCCGTCCACGTTGTTTTCGGAGCGAGGCGGATGGAACGGACATCGAGGGGATGGGGCAGCGGCCTCCTCGGCGTGATCGTCTTCAGCGGCTCACTGCCGGCGACGCGCGTGGCGATCAGCGGCTTCGAGCCTGTGTTCCTGACTGCCGCCCGGGCTGTGATCGCGGCCCTGCTGGGCATGGTCCTGCTGCTGGCCCTGCGGCAGAAGCGTCCGGCCCGAGCGGACCTGCGGCCCCTGATCGTGGTCGCCCTGGGCGTCGTGGTCGGCTTTCCCCTGCTGACGGCCCTGGCGCTTCGGCGCATCGACACGGCCCACTCCATTGTCTTCGTTGGACTGCTGCCCCTGGCGACGGCCGTCTTCGGCGTGGTGCGGGGCGGCGAGCGGCCCAGGCCGGCGTTCTGGATCTTCTCGATCGTCGGCGCCCTGTCGGTGGTCGGTTTCGCGGCGTCTCGCGGCGGGTCTGGTTCGCTGGTCGGCGACCTGCTGATGGTGGCCGCGATCGTCGCCTGTGGCCTGGGCTACGCCGAGGGGGCGGTCCTGTCGCGCCGGCTGGGCGGTTGGCAGGTGATCTGCTGGGCCTTGGTCCTGGCCCTGCCGGTGATGGCGGTGATCGCCCTGGCGACCCTCCCGGGAGCCTGGCCTCGGATCGGCGCCCCGGCTTGGCTGGGCCTGGCCTATGTGTCGGTGTTCAGCATGCTGGTCGGCTTCGTGTTCTGGTATCGGGGCCTGGCCCTCGGCGGCATCGCCAAGGTCGGCCAGCTGCAGCTGCTGCAGCCGTTCTTCGGCCTGGCCCTGGCGGCCATGCTGCTACACGAGCCCGTGGCCATGACCATGGTGGCCGTGACCGCCGTCATCGTGCTGTGTGTGGCCGGGGCCAAACGCTTCGCCTGAGAGACGGAAAAGCCCCGCCGGGGGCAATCCGGCGGGGCTTCCGTCTTCGAGGGGATAAAGACGCCCTCCTACTCACGCGAGGGCGGTACGCTTACTTAAACCTTAGAATTCTTCCCAGTCGTCCGAGGCCGGTTGGGCCGAGCCGGCGAAGGCGGCCAGCTTGGCCTGGGCCGCGCGGACCGGGTTGGAGCCGGGGCGGCTGGCGGCGGTGGCGGGGGCGACCGCCGGGCGAGCGGCCGGACGCGGAGCGGCGGGCGGCTGGGCCGAGCGGCGGGTGGCGGAGCCCACCGCAGCAGCGGCGCCGTTCACCTGGAACTTGCCGATCATCTGCATCAGGCCGTTGGCCTCGCCCTTCAGGGCATGGCTGGCGGCGGTCGATTGCTCGACCATGGCGGCGTTCTGCTGGACGGTCTGGTCCATCTGGTTGACGGCGGCGTTGACCTGGTTGAGGCCGGTGGCCTGCTCCTGCCCCGAGGCGGCGATTTCGCTGACCAGGCCGTCGATTTCGCTGACCTTGCCGACGATGGCCTGCAGGGCGTCGCCCGTCTGGCCGACCATCGACACGCCCTGGCTGACCTGCTGCGAGGAGGTCGAGATCAGGGTCTTGATCTCCTTGGCGGCGTCTGCCGAGCGCTGGGCCAGGGCCCGCACCTCCTGGGCGACGACGGCGAAGCCGCGGCCCGCGTCGCCGGCCCGGGCGGCTTCCACCCCGGCGTTCAGGGCCAGGAGGTTGGTCTGGAAGG
>JAGIBE010000082.1 GCA_017744495.1 Caulobacter sp.
GCAGTAGGTCCAGCTGGGCGTCGCTCAGGTCCAGGCCCGTCAGGTCCAGGCCCTCCCGCGTGGGCAGGCGACCGATCGGGCTGTCCACGGCGTCGGCCTCGCCCTCCAGGCGGTCGACGATCCACTTCAGCACGCGGCTGTTCTCGCCATAGCCCGGCCAGACGAACTTGCCGCGCTCGTCCTTGCGGAACCAATTGACGAAGTAGATGCGGGGCAGCTTGGCCGGATCGGCGCCGGCCCCGACCTTCAGCCAATGGCCGAAGTAGTCGCCCATATTGTAGCCGCAGAAGGGCAGCATGGCGAAGGGATCGCGGCGCAGCTCGCCGATGCTGTTCTCGGCCGCCGCCGTGCCTTCCGAGGCGACGTTGGACGCCAGGAACACGCCGTGCTCCCAGTCGAAGGCCTCGGTGACCAGCGGCACCGCCGAGGCGCGGCGGCCGCCGAACAGGATGGCCGAGATCGGCACGCCGGCCGGGTCTTCCCACTCGTCGGCGATCACCGGGCACTGGCCGGCGGGCACGGCGAAGCGGGCGTTGGGATGGGCGGCGGGCTCGCCGGACTCCGGCGTCCAGGCGCGGCCCTTCCAGTCGGTCAGGCCCTCCGGCGGGGTCTCGGTCAGGCCTTCCCACCAGACGTCCCCGTCGGCGGTCAGGGCCACGTTGGTGTAGACGCAGTTGGCGTGCAGGGTGTTGACGGCGTTGCGGTTGGTCTTCACGCCCGTGCCCGGCGCGACGCCGAAGAAGCCGGCTTCCGGATTGATCGCGTACAGACGGCCGTCCGGCCCGAACCGCATCCAGCAGATATCGTCGCCGATCGTCTCGGCCTTCCAGCCGGACAGGGTGGGCTGCAGCATGGCCATGTTGGTCTTGCCGCAGGCGCTGGGGAAGGCGGCGGCCACATAGCGCACCTTGCCGGCGGGGGAGGTCAGCTTGAGGATCAGCATATGCTCGGCCAGCCAGCCCTCGTCGCGGGCCATGACCGAGGCGATGCGCAGGGCGTAGCACTTCTTCCCGAGCAGGGCGTTGCCGCCATAGCCCGAGCCGTACGACCAGATCTCGCGGGTCTCGGGGAAGTGGACGATGTACTTCTCGTCGTTGCACGGCCAGGCCACGTCGGCCTCGCCGTCGGCCAGGGGCGCGCCCAGGGTGTGCAGGGCCGGGACGAAGAAGCCGTCCTCGCCCAGGGCGTCCAGCGCCGCGCGGCCCATCCGGGTCATCACCCGCATTGAGACGGCGACATAGGCGCTGTCGGTGATCTCGACCCCCAGGGCGCTGATCGGCGAGCCGACCGGACCCATCGAGAACGGCACAACGTACATCGTCCGTCCGCGCATGCAGCCGTCGAACAGGCCGCTCAGCGTGCGGCGCATCTCGTCAGGATCGCGCCAGTTGTTGGTCGGGCCGGCGTCGGCCTGGTCGGCCGAGCAGATGAAGGTGCGGCTCTCGACGCGCGCGACGTCGCGTGGGTCGGAAGCGGCGTAGAACGAGTTGGGGCGGAGGTCTGGATTGAGGCGCTTGAGGGTGCCGGCGGCCACCAGTTCGTCGGTCAGGGCGGTCCATTCCGCGTCGGAGCCGTCGCACCAGTGGACGGCCTTGGGTTTGGTCAGCGCGGCGACCTCGTCCACCCAGGCCAATAGACGCGCATGTTTCGTCGGGGGCGCGTTAGCGCCCAGCCCTTGGTTCTGCATTTCAGATCCTGCTGCAAGTTGGCGAAACTCTGCTCGCCTTGCGCGCACCATAACGCGAGGAACTGGTGGGAAAAGCCCAATGTTTTCAATGACAACGTTGTCGTCGAAAATCGAGGCGCCGTTTGTCCCATGCGTGGCATGTTTTCGCGCGCGGCGCCTGATTATGAGGAAGTCGATCCTGAAGCTTGGCCATCGCCGCGCTGAACCGACCTAATTCGTGGGGACTTTTGGACGAATCAAGGCGGTCGCCAAGACACCGAAGCTGCTGACGGCGATCACCGACCGGCTCCGCCTCGCCTGATCGCCGGATTCGGAATGGGCCCGCACCGCTAAGTGTGCTTTCAAGCCCTGTCGTCCTGTCCGACACAGGTCGGCTCGTTTGCACCCATCCACCCCCAAACGAGGGTTGTCGCCTTCGCCCAGGCCTAGCTAGTTCGAACCGCTGTTCGGGGAACGGCGAAGTTCCTAGCGCCTGATTTGGGGGTGATCTATGTCGGCAATCCAACATAAGCGCGGCAAGGCGTTGCGTAATCCGCGGACTCTTTGGCTGGCGGGGACGGCCCTGGGCTGTTCGCTCCTGGTGCAGCCGGCGGTCGCCCTCGCCGCCGACGAATGCGGCGCGCCGGCGGGCGGCGCCGTCACCTGTCCGGCCCCGATCACCACCGGCGTCAGCTACACGACGATCGACGACCTGATCCTGAACCTGCCTGCCGCGGCCTCGAACACCGGCGCGACCGCGGTGAAGGTCGCCAGCGGCGCCGGCAAGGTCGCCGTCGTAGCGGCGGACGTGTCCACCAGCGGCAATAGCGCGCCCGGCGTGGTCGTCAGCACCACCAGCGGCGCGATCGACATCGACGTGGCGAAGGCCGTCACGACCGGAACCGGCTACGGCGCCGACACCAATGATGCGGTGGTCGCCCTGTCGAAT
Source organism: Caulobacter sp. (assembly GCA_017744495.1). Lineage (GTDB taxonomy): Bacteria > Pseudomonadota > Alphaproteobacteria > Caulobacterales > Caulobacteraceae > Caulobacter. Next base: position 2,616 of record JAGIBE010000082.1, read on the forward strand.
AGCGGCGCGATCAAGGTCAAGGCCGGCCAGGTGTCGACGGCGGGCACCTTCAGCTCCGGCGTGGCGGCCGTGTCGTCGACCGGCGACATCAGCCTCGAGGTCGATCGGGTCTATTCCTCGGGCCTGGGCGGCGGCATCGTGCAGGCCCAATCGTACACCGGGCCCGTCGGCGCCCCCACCGCCGGCGGCAAGGTGACCGTCGTGGTTGGCGAGGCCGAGGTCACGCGCCCTAGCGGCGTCATCGGCGCCTATGCCTATGATGACGTCTCGGTGACCGCGGGCACGATCGTCGCCAACGGCGCGCCCCAGGTCGGTCCGAACGGCACGGTCTTCGGCCAGGCGATCGGCGCGCGCAGCTACCACGGCGACGTCGACGTCAAGGTCGACGAGCTGTCGACCAGCGGCGTCGGCTTCCTGGGCGTGAGCGCCAGAGCCGATGTGGGCGATGCGATGGTCGAGAGCGGGACGGTCACCACCGCCAGCGACGGCGCCTACGGCGTCTATGTGAAGGCCGGCGGGACGGCCAAGGTCGTGGCCGACAACACGACCACCCATGGCTCGGTCACCAACGACGGGACCACCCACTACACCGACGCCATCCGCGTCGAGGCGACGGGCCTGATGGACGTGACCTCGCAGCACGCCACGGCGACCGGCAACGGCGCGGCGGCGATCCTGGCCAGGGGCGACGGGTCGATCAAGATCGTCAGCGGCGAGGCCACGGCCACCGGCGGCGCGATCACCGTCGGCGGGGTCCAGGTGTTCTCGAACGGCATCAGCGCCCAGAGCTTCCTGGGCGACATCGACATCACCAGCGGGACGGCTTCGACCCAGGGCGCGCAGTCCTGGGCGATCTATGCCTCGGCGGGCAACGGCGCGATCAACATCGATAGCGGCAGGGCCACGGCGGCCGGCGCGGGCGGCCGGGCGATCTACGCCAACGGCGGCGAAGGGGTGACGATCCACAGCGACGTGGCTTCGACCACGGGCGCGCCCAGCGGCTCCAACGCCGCAGACGCGATCATGGCTCTGACCTTCAACAAGACCGCAGACATCGACATCACCAGCGGCTCGGCCAGCACGACGGGCAACGGCGCTCGTGGCATCTATGCGTGGACCACGGGCGGCATCGCCATCGACAGCGGCGAGGTCACCACCACCGGTAACGGCGCCCACGGGATCATGGTCGATTCCGACGGAGCGCTGGTGTTCGGCACGCCGCACGTACCGGCCGGCGGCGTTGGGGCGGTCAGCATTGTCAGCGACAAGGTCAGCGCCACCGGCGCGGGCGCCATGGGCGTCTGGGTCGATTATGCGGGCCCGATCAGCATCGACAGCGGCGAGATCACTGTCGGCAACGGCGTGGGCCTCTACGTCTACGGCCAGAACACGGTGGACGTCGCGGCCGACAAGGTCACGGCGACCGGGACCGGCGTCGTGGTCTACGGCCGCGAAGGCGCGGTGAATGTGACGACGGGCGAGGTCTCGGCCGTGACTCAAG
>JAGIBE010000083.1 GCA_017744495.1 Caulobacter sp.
CTCCTTCCCACCGCTTCGCGGCGGGTCCCTCCCTCTCCCTATGGGAGAGGGTTCAAGAAAGGTCCGCAACGGGTCGAAACCCGCCGAGACCCTGGCCATGCTGCGGTTCGGCCTGCGCCTGGGGACCGACCCGCGCCTGGTGGTCACCACCACGCCGCGCCCGATCCGCGCCCTGCGCAACCTGCTGGCCGAGCCGGGGACGGTCGACACCCGCGCCCCGACCTCGGCCAATGCGGCCCACCTGGCGCCGGCCTTCCTGTCGACGCTGCAGAGCCTGTACGGCGGCACCCGTCTGGCGGCCCAGGAACTGGACGGCCTGATCGTCGAGGGCGAGGGCGGGCTGTTCCGGGCCGAGGACCTGGCCCGCTGCCGAGGCGCGCCGCCGGCCACCTTCGAGCGCGTGGTCGTGGCGGTGGACCCGCCGGCCACGGCGGGCGGCGACGCCTGCGGGATCGTGGTCTGCGGGCGGTTCGAGGGCCGGGCCTTCGTGCTCGAGGACCGCACCGCGCGGGGCCTGTCGCCCCACGGCTGGGCGCGCCGGGCGGTCGAGGCCGCCGTCGCGTGGTCGGCCGACGCCCTGGTGGCCGAGGCCAACCAGGGCGGCGACATGGTCCGTTCGGTCCTGGCTCAGGCCGCGCCGCCGTGTGCGGTGAAACTGGTCAAGGCCTCGACGGGCAAGCGCGCGCGGGCCGAGCCGGTGGCGGCCCTGTACGAGCAGGGCCGGGTGATCCACTGCGGGGCGTTCGTCGCCCTGGAGGAGGAGCTGATGGCGCTGGGGTCCGGGGCGCTGGAGCACAGTCCCGACCGCGCGGACGCGCTGGTCTGGGCGGTGAGCGAGCTGATGCTCGGGGTGGGGCGTAGGCCGAGGTTGTCGGTGCTGTGAGGGGGCTTCTTCCCCTCCGGGGGAGGAGCGTCGCAGGCGCGGAGGGGGCAAGTGTTCACTGGCACGACGCTAGTCTCCTATCGCCCTTGTACCAACCACTTGCCCCCTACGGACCGCGTTTCCGACATCCGCCCCCTATGGGGGCGGACAGGCGGCGGAGCCGCCAGGTGGGGGCAAGTGGGTGAGCTGCTCACGTATGGCCATCACCGCGTTGTCGACCGAATGGAGCACCCACCTCGCCGGAATGCGCAGGGTCATGATCCCGTGCCGCGCCAGCCAGCGATCCCGGGCTAAGTCCCTTTCGGCGCGATCCTCGAAGTAGTGGTCCTGGCCGTCCACCTCGACCGCCAGCTTGTGCGCCGGACAGAAGAAGTCCAGCACGAAAGGCCCGATCGGGTGCTGGCGGCGGAACTTCAGCCCGTCGACCTGTCCGTTTCTGATGGCTTGCCAGAGTTTCACCTCCGGCAACGACATCTCTTTGCGAAGCCGCCTGGCGTTGGCGACCGTCGGCCTCGGCGTGCTCATGTGGCTCACCCCCTTGCCCCCACCTGACCGCTTCGCGGTCTGTCCGCCCCCATAGGGGGCGGATGCCATCTGCGCGTCCGTGCCTTTCCGCACCTCTAACCTGTTCTTTATTTGTTCTCAACCTCCGCGAGGTCCAACATGCCCCTGTTCAAACCCCGGCGACCGCCGGAGACCAAGGACTCCCGCGCCGCCCGGCTGATCGCCTTGACGACGGCCGGCCGGCCGCGCTGGACGCCGCGGGATTACGCCGCCCTGGCGTCGGAGGGGTTCGCCAAGAACCCCATCGCCTATCGCTGCGTGCGGATGATCGCCGAGGCCGCCGCCGCCGTGCCGCTGGCGGTGTTCGTCGGCGGCAAGCGGGCCGACGACCATCCGTTGAAGAGGCTGCTCCACGCTCCCAATCCCGAGCAGGGCGGGGCCGATCTGATGGAGGCGTTCTTCGGGCATCTGCAGGTGGCGGGGAACGGCTACCTGGAAGCCGCTCAAGACAAGGGCGGCGGCGACGCCCCGACCGAGCTCTACGCCCTGCGGCCCGACCGGATGACCGTCGTGCCCGGCCCGCGCGGCTGGCCGCTGGCCTATGACTACCAGGCCGCCGGACGCACCGCCCGGATCGGGCGCGACGCCTCGGGCTGGCTGCCGGTGCTGCACCTGCGGCTGTTCAATCCGACCGACGACCACTACGGCTTCAGCCCACTGGAGGCGGCCGCCTTCGCCATCGACGTGCACAACGCCTCGGGCGCCTGGAACAAGGCGCTGCTCGACAACGCCGCGCGCCCGTCCGGCGCCCTGGTCTACACCAACCGCGAGGCCGGCGACCGGCTGTCGGCCGAGCAGTTCGAGCGCCTGAAGGCCGAGCTCTCTGACGCTCACGCGGGGACCGCCAACGCCGGCCGGCCGCTGCTGCTGGAGGGCGGCCTCGACTGGCGGCCGATGTCGCTGACGCCGGCCGACATGGACTTCGTCGAGGGCAAGCACGCCGCCGCCCGCGAGATCGCCCTGGCGTTCGGCGTTCCGCCGCAGCTGCTGGGCGTGCCGGGCGACAACACCTACGCCAACTACCGCGAGGCCAACGGGGCGTTCTGGCGGCACACGGTCGTACCCCTGGCCGAGCGGGCGGCGCGGGCTCTGACCGCCTGGCTGGCGCCGAAGTTCCCCGGCGCGCGGGTGGCGTGCGACTTGGACGCCGTGCCGGCGCTGTCGGCCGAACGCGACGCCCTGTGGGCGCGGCTGGAGGGGGCGAGCTTCCTGACGGACGCCGAGCGGAGAAGGCTGGCGGGGCTGGAGGGGTAGTGGCGGAGCTCTTCCCCCTATGGGGGAGGAGCGCCGCAGGCGCGGAGGGGGCAAGTCGGCGCGCACTGCGTCTGATCGTGCCTGACCGCACTGCCTCCCCACTTGCTCCCACCTGACCGCTTCGCGGTCTGTCCGCCCCCGTAGGGGGCGGAGCTCGGAGATTCCCATGACATCACCAAACCGCTGGCGGTTGGACCGTCAGGTCTCGGTCGGCCTCCTCGTGGCCGTGGCCCTGCAGGCCGCGACCGCCCTGCTGTGGGCTGGGCGCGCCTCGGCCCGCATCGACGACCTGCGTCAGCGCCTCGACGCCCAGGCCCCGGTCGCCGAGCGCCTGGCCCGGCTGGAGACCCAGGCCGACGCCACCCGCGCCTCGCTGGCCCGGATCGAGAGCAAGCTGGACGGAGACCGCCGATGACCGAAGACCTCCCCATCGAGGGCCACGCCAGCCTGTTCTGGACCCGCGACCTCAACGACGACGTCACCGCCGCCGGAGCCTTCGCCGCCAGCCTGGCCCGCACCGGCCCGGGCGGCGTGAAGATGCTGCACCAGCACGACGACGCCGAGCCGATCGGCGTCTGGGACGAGATCGCCGAGGACGCCGCCGGCCTGTTCGTCCGGGGTCGGATCCTGCGCACGACGGCGCGCGGCCGATTGGTCGCGGCTCTGGTCGAGGCCGGGGCCCTGGACGGCCTCTCCATCGGCTTCCGCGCCGTGAAGGCGCGTCCCGACGAGACGGGCCGCCTGCGCGTGCTGACGGCCGTGGAGCTGTGGGAGGTGTCGATCGTGACGTTTCCGATGCTGCCCCAGGCGCGGTTGAAGCGCGTCGGCTGAAACCCAAGTCCCTCCCCCTGTGGGGGAGGTGGCCCGGAGGGCCGGAGGGGGGAGTGATCCGCCGTCCGACGCCTCCCCCCACCGATCGCTCGCGCGATCGCCTCCCCCAAAGGGGGAGGGACTTTCTGTGACTTCCCACAACCCGGAGATCCCCATGAAGGAAACCAAACAGGCCGCGGCCTCGCCCGAGGCCCGGGCGGCGCTGCACGAGGTGCTGGCCGCGTTCGAGGGCTTCAAGGCCGCCAACGACCAGCGCCTGGCCGCGCTGGAGACCAAGCGCGCCGACGTGCTCCTGGAGGAGAAGGTCGCCCGCATCGACGAGGCCGTCTCCAGCGCCCAGGCGCGGCTGGACCGCGTGCTGAGCGACGCCCGTCGCCCGACGATCGGCGGCCCCATTGGCGGCGGCGATGGCAAGCTGGTCGTCCCCGACGAGCGCAAGGCCGCCTTCGACCGCTACATCAAGACCGGCGAGACGCCGGCGCTGCTCCTGGAAGCCAAGGG
>JAGIBE010000084.1 GCA_017744495.1 Caulobacter sp.
GGCCAGGCGCGCGGCTTCCTTGGCCTTCTCGGGGTCGGCGCCGACCAGGGGCGCGATCTCGCCGGCCAGGGCGACGATGCGCTCGACGCGCTCCGCCATGGTCCCGAGCTTGGCGTGGAAGGTCACGCCGTTCAGCTTCCCCAGCCATGGCTCGAAGCCGACCTTGACGTCCTCGTCCCAGAAGAAGCGAGCGTCCGACAGGCGCGAGCTCAGCACCTTGGCGTTGCCGGCGGCGATCACCGCCCCGCCGTCGGCCGACTGGACGTTGGCGATGGTGATGAAGTGCGGGGCGAGACCACCGGTCGCCGGGTCGCGGACCGCGAAATACTTCTGGTGCGTGCGCATCGAGGTGCGGATCACCTCGCCCGGCAGGTCCAGGAACGCCGGGTCCATGTCGCCCAGCACCGGGGTCGGCCATTCGGCCAGGCCGGCGACTTCCTCCAGCAGGCCGATATCCTCGACCAACTCCAGGTTCCGCGCGAAGCACAGGGTCTTGCAGCCTTCCAGGATGCGCGCCTTGCGCTCCTCGACGTCCAGCACGACGAAGTGCTCGAGCAGGCCCTTGGCGTACTCGTCGAAGTCGCGGACCTTGAACGGCTGGCCGCCCCAGCCGAAACCCACGCGCATGAAACGGTGGCCCTCGGTGATGTCGCCGGCCTCGATGCCCTCGATGGCGAACGGCACGACCTCGCGGTCGAAGACGCACAGGATGCGCTTCAGCGGCCGCACCCAGCGCAGCTTGCTCGTGCCCCACGTCATCGACTTGGGCCACGGGAAGCCGCGGACGATGGCCTCGACCATCTCGGCGATGATCTCGGTGGTCGGGCGACCGGTCTTCTCGATGAAGGCCATGTAGACGCCGTCGCGCTCGACCAGCTGGTCCTGGGTCAGGCCCGCCTTGCGCAGGAAGCCTTCCATGGCTTGCGGCGGGGCGCCGACGCGCGGGCCCTTCAGCTCTTCCTTGCGGTCGGCCTGGGCGATCGGCAAGCCCTCAACCACCAGGGTCAGGCGGCGCGGACCGGCGAAGGTCTTCAGGGCCTCGGGCAGGAAGCCGGCGGCGGCCAGGTGCTCGCGCGCCATCCGCTCCAGGTCACGGGCGGCGCCGGCCTGCATGCGGGCGGGAATCTCTTCGGAGAACAGTTCGAGAAGCAGTTGGGGCATGACTTTACGCGGCTTCCTGCTGCTCGACCCACTTCTGAGCGCACATCTTACAGAGGTCGCGGATGCGGCCGATGTAGCTGGCGCGCTCGGCGACGGCGATCGCGCCGCGGGCGTTCATCAGGTTGAAGAGGTGGCTGGCCTTGAGGACCATGTCGTAGGCGGGCAGCACCAGGGACTTGCCTTGGTACGAGCGGGCCAGCATCAGCGGCACCTGCTCTTCCATGTCCTCGAACTGGCGCTTGAGCACGGCCACGTCGTAGCCGTGGAAGTTGGCTTCCGACTGCTGGCGTTCATTCTCCAGGAACACGTCGCCATAGGTCAGGTGGCCCAGCGGCGCGTCCGGATCGTTGAACGGCAGGTCGTAGACGTTGTCGACCCCGAACACGTACATCGCCAGGCGCTCGAGGCCGTAGGTAAGCTCGCCGGCCACCGGCGAGACGTCCAGGCCGCCAACCTGCTGGAAGTAGGTGTACTGGCTGACTTCCATGCCGTCGCACCAGACCTCCCAGCCCAGGCCCCAGGCGCCGACGGTGGGGTTCTCCCAGTCGTCCTCGACGAAGCGGATGTCGTGGGTGCGCAGGTCCAGGCCGATGGCCTCCAGCGAACCCAGGTACAGGTCCTGCATGTTCGGCGGGTTCGGCTTCAGGATCACCTGGTACTGGTAGTAGTGCTGCAGGCGGTTGGGGTTCTCGCCGTAGCGACCATCGCCCGGACGACGCGAAGGCTGGACATAGGCCGCGTTCCACGGCTTGGGACCCAGCGCGCGCAGCACCGTGGCCGGGTGCAGGGTTCCCGCCCCCACCTCCACGTCGTGCGGCTGCAGGATCACGCAGCCCTGGGCGCTCCAATAGTCGTGGAGCGTCAGGATGAGGTCTTGGAACGACCTCGGTTTTTCTTGAGTTTTCGCGGCAGGCATGCGGGTCCGAACAGGGCCAGAAAAAAGTCGGCGGACCATAGGGCCCGCCGACTGGCGCTTCAAGCTTCGTTGGAGCCTCGCGGCTCCGGGGCTTAGTCGGACCGCTGAGGAGGCTTAGTTGCCCTTGGCGGCGGTGCGCTTGCCGGCGTGCGACAGCGGCGCGCCGTAGAGCTTGCGGTTTTCCGGGGTGTCGGCGACCGGCGGGTTGGAGACCACGTTCGGGTCGCCGGCCTTCAGCGTCGCCTGCTGCTCGGCCGGCATCGACGAGACGCGGCCGGCGGTGTCGGTGGCCGTGCCCGTCGGAGCCGCGGTCGTCGCCGCTGTGGGGTCGGCGGGCGTGGTGGTGGCCGTCGCCGGGTCGGCCGGCATGGTCTGGTCGGCCGGAGCGGCGGCGGTGGGGTCCGGGTTCACCGGGGCGCCCTGCGGGGCCGTCGACTGGGCCATGGCCACGCCGGACATCAGCGCCAGGGCGGCGGTGGCGGTAGCGATACGCACAAACATGGGGCTGATCCTTTATGGGGAGGAAATACTGCCCAATCAGCGTCCAAAGCTTGAGTCCGTTGCGCGGATCACGGGTTCGTGAACGCTTTACTTGAAGAACATCACGATCGCCACGCCCGTGAAGATGAAACCGAAACCGACGAGGGTCTTCCAGCTGATCGCCTCGCCCAGGAAGAACACCGAAAACAGCGTGAAGACGATCAGGGTGATGGCTTCCTGGCCCGTCTTCAGCTGAGCCGTAGAGTAGACCTTGTGCCCGATCCGATTGGCGGGCACGGCCAGCAAGTATTCCGGCAAGGCGATCAGCCAGCTGGTGAAGATGGCCGCGAGCATCGTCGTCGAGCGATTCTTCAAATGGCCGTACCAGGCGAAGGTCATGAAGACATTGGAGGCGATCAGCAGGCACCAGGGCGCGATCTTGAGCCACACGGAAGGCATGGGCGGCGGAAACTCCAAATCGCGACGCGGGAAGCCTGATTGTATGCGCTTCGCGACAAGCTCGGCCAGTCCATCGCTCGACGAATGAAACGCCGACTTTCCGAGCGCGCCAGAGCCTCGATGCTTAGATTTTAGGCGCCCCGCCCCTTTCCCTACCAAATCCCTACCGCACGGCAGTGAGGTCGCAAGCGCGACCGATAGCGTGACCCTCGCCGGGGAAACGGCGTGAGCCCCAGGGTTCGCGCCGCGGTGCGAACGAGCAACGCGCTCTAAAGCCAATTCAAGGGGAACCCGCGCTTTCGGCGGGTCGGAGCAAGGCGGATGAAACTGATCATAGCGATCGTCAAACCCTTCAAGCTCGACGAGGTCCGCGAGGCGCTCGTCGCCGCGGGCGTCGAAGGCCTGACCGTGTCCGAGGTCAAGGGCTACGGGCGCCAGAAGGGCCAGACCGAAATCTATCGCGGCGCGGAATATCAAGTGAACTTCGTGCCCAAAGTGAAGCTGGAAGCCGTGGTCGATGACGCTTCGGCCGCCAAGGCGGTCGAGGCGGTCAAGGCCGCCGCCGCCACGGGCAAGATCGGCGACGGCAAGATCTTCGTCCTCAATGTCGAGGAAGCCGTACGCATCCGGACCGGTGAAACCGGCCCGGCCGCTCTCTAATCCGTCGGGGAACAGGGGATACCAACGATGAGACTGACCTTTAAACCGCTGGCCGGGCTGATGCTCGCGGCGACCCTGGCGGGGGCCCCGCTGGGCGCCGTCGCCTTCGCTCAGGACGCAGCGGCCCCGGCCGCCGCCGCGCCCGCCGAGGCCGCGCCGGCTCCGGCCGCCGCCCCGGCTCCGGCCGCCGCTCCCTGT
>JAGIBE010000085.1 GCA_017744495.1 Caulobacter sp.
GAATGAACCTTCGGTTCCGCGTTAGATGGGCGCCCGTTGTCAAACCCGAAACGGGTCAGGTTCGCCTGATCCGTCGGCAGAGCCGCGGGACCGGTTCCCGAACCAAACGCTCAGCGCGGGGTGCGGATCACATAGTCCTTGGGGTCGGCATATCCCAGGAGCGAACGCGCGCGTTCTTCCAGAAGGTCCGCCGACAAACTGCCGCTGCGTAATAGACGAGCACGGGCCTCCAGGTCCATCCTTTCGGCGCGGATCTTCTTCAACTCCAGCGTCTTGGCGGCGAGATCTGCGTTGCGCTGCGACGTCGATAACAGGCCGCGTTCGCCTGTCAGAGCGTGAAACACGAAGTATGTGATCAGCAGAAGGAGCGCCGCGGTCGGCAGGAAGGGTTGCAGTCGGGCGAACATCAGCGATTCCCAGGAGGGGAAGTTTACCCTGCCCGATCATGCTTAACGCCTTACTAAACTGGGGTTTTGCAGGGTCGCGGCAAGATGTCGAAAGCAGCTTCCTAAAGCTTTCATTTGAGATGGTTTCAACGGCATCTAGATACCGCGACGCAGCATCTGAACACGTGTTTCAGGGCGATTTTTGCGGCGCTGCGGCGAAGCGCGATTTTTGCTTTTAGAAAAATTGTTGGTGAATTTTCTTGGCCCGAGCGCCGAAAACGGGCGATCGAGGCCCTGGAAGCCAGAATCGTAACATCCGAAACAAAAAAGCGGCGCTTGAAGCGCCGCCTTTCGTCATCCGCGAGCCTGAAACTAGCGGCCCTTGAGCACCGCGCGGCCGGCGTAGACCGCCTGGTCGTCCAGGGCCTCTTCGATGCGCAGCAGCTGGTTGTACTTGGCCAGACGGTCCGATCGGGCCAGCGAGCCGGTCTTGATCTGACCGCAGTTCAGGGCCACGGCCAGGTCGGCGATCGTGGAGTCCTCGGTCTCGCCCGAGCGGTGGCTCATGACGCTGGTGTAGGCGTTGCGGTGGGCCAGGTCGACGGCGTCGATGGTCTCCGACAGGGTGCCGATCTGGTTGACCTTGATCAGGATCGAATTGGCCAGGCCCTTGTCCAGGCCCAACTGCAGGCGCTTGGGGTTGGTGACGAACAGGTCGTCGCCGACCAGCTGGACCTTCTTGCCCAGGGTGTCGGTCAGCAGCTTCCAGCCCTCGAAGTCGTCTTCCGACATGCCGTCCTCGATCGACAGGATCGGGAACTTGCCCGCGAGGTTTGCCAGGTAGTCGACCATCTGGGCCGGGTCGAGGCTCTTGCCCTCGCCTTCCAGCTCGTACTTGCCGTTCTTGAAGAACTCGGTGGCGGCGACGTCCAGGCCCAGGACGAAGTCCTCGCCCGACTTGTAGCCGGCCGCTTCACCAGCCTTGACGATGAAGGCCAGGGCGTCTTCGGCCGAGCCGAGGTTCGGGGCGAAGCCGCCCTCGTCGCCGACATTGGTGTTGTGGCCGGCGTCCTTCAGGGCCTTTTTCAGGCCGTGGAAGATCTCCGCGCCCATGCGCAGGGCTTCGGCGAAGGTCGGGGCGCCCGTCGGCAGGATCATGAATTCCTGGATGTCGATCGGGTTGTCGGCGTGGGCGCCGCCGTTGATGATGTTCATCATCGGAACCGGCAGGACGCGGGCCGAGACACCGCCGACGTACTTGTAGAGCGGCAGGCCGGCCGACTCGGCGGCGGCCTTGGCGGTGGCCAGCGAGACGCCGAGGATGGCGTTGGCGCCCAGGCGGCTCTTGTTGGGCGTGCCGTCCAGCTCGATCATCAGGTTGTCGATGCGGCGCTGGTCTTCGGCGTCGACGCCCGACAGCGCGTCGAACAGCTCGCCGTTGACCGCGTCCACGGCCGCCTTGACGCCCTTGCCGCCGTAACGGCCCTTGTCGCCGTCACGCTTCTCGACGGCTTCGTGGGCGCCGGTCGAGGCGCCCGAGGGCACGGCGGCGCGGCCGAACGCGCCGTCTTCCAGCACGACGTCGACCTCGACCGTCGGATTGCCGCGGCTGTCCAGGATTTCGCGGGCGATGATATCGACGATCTCGGTCATGGGAGCTCCCCTTTCAAAAGGCGCCTCCCCTTAGCGGCGTGTGCCGCGAACCGCAACCAGCGCTCGCTGGATGCGCGATCAGATCGTCTAAATGACCGTTCGGGTCAGGCCTCGAGGATCGGCGGACTCCAGCCCTTGCCGAGGCGGAACTTCACCCGGTCGGCCCCGAAGTCCAGCTCGACCCGGGCGAACATCTTCAGCACGTCGACGCCCAGCAGCACGGCGGGCCGGCTGTTGAGGTTCCAGATGTCGAAGATGTGCAGGTCGGCCAGCACCAGCGGCAGGTTGGTCATCCGCAGGGCGCCCATCTCGATCGACCGGACGATGCGCAGCTCGCCCAAGGTCGCCTCGCCCGCCGCCCCGATCAGGCGGATGGCCATGGCGGGCTCGGGCTTGCGACGCACCCGCAACTTGATCGCCTCGGCCAGGGCCATGTTGCCCATGCTGGCGCCGGAGCCGGAGTCGATGAAGGCCACGCAGCGCACGCCGCTGACTCGGGCGTTGGCCACCGCCAGCCGACCGAAGCGGGCGTCGGCCACCACCGAGACCTCCCGCACCCCGGGATAGGCCGCCGTCATCGGGGTGCTGCGCCGGACCTCCAGCCGCTTCTTGTGGAAGTCCATGATGACGTTGCGATCGTCCAACATGTCCACGCCCAGCAGGCCGTCCACGCCCAGCCGTTCGGGGGCCAGCACCGGCAGCTCGGCGTTCCGCATGCGGGAATCGCCCGCCACCATTAGGGGCACCTTGGCCGTGGGCGTCAGGGCCGAACCGCCCACCCCGTGCAGCATCACGTCGGGACCGCGCTCGAGCCCCAGCTTCTCGGCCAGGGTCGTGGACAGCGCGCTGCGGTCGGCGCCGGTATCGACCACGAAGGCGAAGGGGCCGGCGCCGTTGATGAAGACCTCGACCGTCATGCGATCCGCGGCGTCCAGCGCCGTGTCGAGGAAGATCGGCGGCGGCAGGTCCGGCGGCGGGGTCACGCCGGGGGACGACGCGGGAGACGCCGGTGCCGGGGCGGTCTGCAGCGAGGCCGGGCGCAGCAGGGGCGCGGGCGTCGTGGATCGAGCCCAGGCCTGTTCGGCCATCAGCGACAATCCCAGTCCCGCCGCTATGTTTCGGCGTGTGAGCATGGGTGAATCTCCCTTGCGTCAAGATAACACGGTTCTTCGACAGCGTTGTCGAAATCCGCATCACGCAAGCATGGGAGCTGTCGCGCGGCTTGGGGAAAGCTGCGCCGAAAAGCGAAAAGGCGGCGGTCTGAAGACCGCCGCCTTTCAGGCTTCGTCTTGTCGCTCCGCCCGGCGAGTTCACCGAGCCGAGGCCGACCGGAAGGACTAGTCTTCCTTCGGGGTCAGGATCTGCTTGCCGTTATACAGGCCGGTCTTCAGATCGACGTGGTGCGGACGGCGCAGTTCGCCCGAGTCCTTGTCTTCGACGAAGGAGTTGGCGCCCAGGGCGTGATGCGACCGGCGCATGTTCCGGCGAGAAGGCGAAGTTTTTCTTTTGGGAACGGCCATCGAAGTGACTCTGCTCGCTGAGCGTGAAAATTAGAGAGCGGCGGCTCGGGGAATGCCCAGGCCGCCGCGTGAGGGCGCGCTTATGCCCGAATCTCTCCGGAGATGCAACCGCGCTTGTTAGACTAGTCGTCCCTGCTCTTTCGCCGCGGCGATGAAGCTGGCGAACAGCGGGTGCGGGGCGAACGGACGGCTCTTCAGTTCGGGGTGGTATTGCACCCCTATGAACCACGGATGGTCGTCGCGCTCGACGATCTCGGGC
>JAGIBE010000086.1 GCA_017744495.1 Caulobacter sp.
CTGTCCCCCACCGGCGACCTGCTGGCGGTGTCGATCACCAACGGCGAGGAACGCACGCTGTTGATCCGCGAGTCCAAGGAAGGCGGCAAGGTGGTGCGGGCGCTCAAGCTCGGGACCACCAAGTTCGCCGACATGCAATGGGCGGGCGACAACCACCTGATCGTCACCCTGGCGACGACCGCCGGCGTGATCGGCCTCAAGGGCGGCAAGCGCGAGTGGTGGCAGGCCTTCGACATCGACATCGCGACGGGCAAGCAGAAGCAGGTGTTCAAGGGCGACACCAGTTCGCCCAACGCCGAGTCGATGAACGTCATCCTCGACCGCCCGATGATCCGCATCATCGAGGGCGAGCCTACCGTGTTCGTCGAGGGCCTGCGCTTCGACCCGGACGGCGTGGGCTCCGACACGCTCTATAAGATCAATCTGAAAAGCGGCTTCTCGCGCGCGCAGGATTTCGGCGGCGACTCCCTTGCCGACGAATGGCTGGTCAACGCCAAGGGCGAGCCGATGGCGCAGTCGGTCTACGACCAGAAGACGGGGCTCTGGCGCCTGAAGCTGCGGCGCGACCGCGGCTGGGTCACGGTCGAGCAAGAGACCCTGCCGATGGGGTCGCGCGGCCTGGCCGGCATCGGTCGCGACGGCGTCTCGACCCTGATCGCGACGGACTCGGAAGATCCGAAAGAGGATCGGCTGATCCTGCGCGAATACGCGCCCGACGGGACCAAGACCGACGTGCCGGGGAGCGCCGACTTCAATTCTCCCATCTTCGCGCCCGACACCCATGCCCTGATCGGCGGCGTGACCCTGGTCGGCGACGAAACGCGCTACACCTTCTTCGACGCCAAGCTCCAGGCCAGCTGGAAGTCCGTGCTCAAGGCCTTTCCCGGCTCCCACGTCTATCTGGAGTCCTGGTCGGACGACCGGCGCAAGTTCGTCGTCATGCTCGATTCGCCGACCACGGGGATGTCCTACGTCTTCGTCGATCTCGACGCCAAGGCGGCCCGGTGGCTGACCGATTCCTACCGCGACCTGCCGGAAAGCGGCCTCTCCGAGGTCAAGTCGATCACCTACAAGGCGGCCGACGGCCTCGACATTCCCGCCTATCTCACCCTGCCCTACGGCAAGGATCCCAAGAACCTGCCGCTGGTGGTGCTGCCGCACGGCGGTCCGGCCGTCCGCGACACTCCCGGCTTCGACTGGTGGGCGCAGGCCATCGCCTCGCGCGGCTACGCCGTATTGCAGCCGCAGTACCGCGGCTCCGCCGGCTACGGCTGGGACTTCAAGGCCAAAGGCTTTGGCCAGTGGGGCAAGGCCATGCAGACGGACCTGTCGGACGGCGTGCGTTTCCTGGCCAAGCAGGGCGCGATCGATCCCAAGCGCGTCTGCATCGTCGGGGGCAGCTACGGCGGCTACGCGGCCTTGGCCGGGGCCGCCATCGACAAGGGCGTGTACCGATGCGCGGTGTCGGTCGCGGGCGTTTCGGACCTGAAGGCGATGCTCCAGAGCGAAGCCGACAGTCTCAACGGTTCGCGCAACGCCCCCACGCGCTACTGGCTGCGCTTCATGGGCGCAGACGGCGTCAAGGATCCGGACCTGACGGCCATCTCGCCCGCCAAGCTGGCCGACCGCATCGAGATTCCGGTCATGCTGATCCACGGCAAGGACGACACGATCGTGCCCTTCAAGCAGAGCACGCTGATGGCCGACGCCATGAAGAAGGCGGGCAAGCCCTACGAGCTGATCGCGCTGGAAGGCGAGGACCACAACCTCGCGCGCGGCGCCACGCGGCTTCAGATGCTGACCGCCACGATCGGCTTCCTCGAAAAGAACAACCCGCCGAACTAAGGGAGACGAAAGGCCGCTATCTGACATTTCAGATAGCGGTCGCCTTCGGTGATGATCGGGCGTAAACCGCGCGGCCTGATGACCGTGCTGACCGAACCCGCCGCCTCGCCCCTCGAAAAAACGCCGGACGCTTCTCCGCGCGCGCTCTACGTGCTGCTGCTGGTGGTGTTCATCAACCTGGTCGGCTTCGGGCTGGTGATCCCGCTGCTGCCCTTCTACGCCAGGTCGCTGAACGCCAGCCCTTGGCAGGTAACGGCGATGTTCTCGGCCTATTCGCTGGGCCAGTTCATCGCCGAGCCGTTCTGGGGACGCCTGTCCGATCGCATCGGCCGGCGGCCGGTGCTGATCGTCACCATCCTGGCCAACACCCTGTCCTACGTGGCCCTGGCCTTCGCCCCGACCATCGGCGTGGCGTTTCTGGTGCGTCTCTTCAGCGGCTTCGGCGGCGGCAATATCTCGACCATCCAGGGCTACATGGCCGACGTCACCCCGCCCGAAAAGCGGGCCGGGCGCATGGGCCTGCTCGGCGCGGCGTTCGGCATGGGCTTCGTGGTCGGCCCCACCCTAGGCGGCCTGCTGCCAGGCCTGGCCAAGTTCTTCGGCCATTCCGACACTGGCCGACTGGCCTTCCAGATCCCGCTCCTGACCGCCGCCGCCCTAGCGGCCGTCGCCTCGCTGGGCGTGTTCCTGTTCGTGGTCGAGAGCCGCAAGCCCAGCGCGCCGGGCGCCCCGGTCACGCGCCGCCGCGACCACCTGAAGGCCGCCTCGGCCCACCCGGTGCTGTCGCGCGTGCTGCTGGTCACCCTGATCTCGACCGCCGCCTTCGCCGGCATGGAGTCGATCTTCGGCCTGTGGACCCAGGCTCGTTTCAATTGGGGCCCGCGCCAGGTGGGGCTGTGCTTCGCGGTGATCGGGGTGATCGCCTCGATCGGCCAGGGCCTGATCACCGGACGCCTCGCCCGCCGGTTCGGCGAGGCCAAGGTGCTGACCGCGGGCCTGGCGATCATCGCCTGCAGCCTGGCCCTGACGCCCTTCGTCCCGACCAGCGCCTTCGTGCCGCTTGCGGTGGGCTGCACCGCGTTCGGCCAGTCGCTGGTCTTTCCCTGCGTCGCGGCCCTGATCTCGCGCGCCACCCCGCCCGACAAGCAGGGCGCCATGCTGGGCCTGAACATGGCCGCCGGCTCCCTGGCCCGGATGGGCGGGCCGATGATTGCTGGCCCCCTGTTCGGCGTGGCAATCGGCGGTCCCTACTGGCTGGGCGCGGTGCTGATGCTGCCGGCGATCGCCTTCGCGGCGCGGATCGGCGAGCGGGTAAAGGCTGTCGCCTGACCCTCTCGACAGCTTGACCATGGAGCGCTACCCCAACGGGAGTTGTGTTGGGGGACTTACATGTTGAAGTTTATCACCGCTGCGGCCGTCGCCATCCTGACCACGGCGAGCGGGGCGAACGCCGCGTCGATCGAAGCCTACGGCCGCCTGCCCGCGCTTGAGAACGTGGAAATCTCACCGGATGGTTCGGCCCTGGCCGCCATCGTGGCCAACGGCGACCAGCGCCAGATCATCGTCCGCTCGACCAGCGGCCAGGTGCTGGCCCAGGCCGCGATCGGCTATCGCAAGGTCCGTAGCGTGCAATGGGCCGACAACGGCCACCTGCTGATCCTGTCATCCTCGACCACCGGCATCGACGACACCACCTATGTGGAGGAGCAATGGCAGGCTGTCAGTCTGGCGGTCGCCACCGGTGCGGTGACGCAGTTGCCCGGCCGGTCGACGGAAAACGTGTTGAACACGATCCACGGCCGCCTGCAGCCCGGTTACGAAGGCTCGCGGCTGGTCGTGTACACGCCATTGTACGTCACCGTCGCCGGCAATATGCAGCGTGGTAGCGGACACCTGGACCTCTTCAAGAT
>JAGIBE010000087.1 GCA_017744495.1 Caulobacter sp.
GGCGCGGATCGACGACAGGCTCTGCGACAGCGAGCGGGGCGACAGGCCTTCATCCTCCTCACCCGGATCGCGGCGGAAGGCCAGATAGGCGCGCAGCTCGGCGGCGGTGATCCCGCCCATGTCGGCCACCGACAGGCCTTCGCCGCGATGGCGCTCCAGGAAATTCAAATAGGCCAGGACATTGTCGCCATAGGCCCGCACGGTGCGCGGCGAGGCGCGCTTCTCGTGGGCCAGGTGGTCCAGCCAGGCGGTCAGGGCGGTACGGACTGTGGTGCTCATCCTTGCCACCCTTCCACCGTCATCCTCGGACTTGTTCCGAGGATCCCTGGTTCGTCCAAGGCGCCGTCGCAGGACGCGCGCGGCGCCGACGGGACTTCATCCGCGAACCGCAAACTAGTGGACACAGGGGTCCTCGGAACAAGTCCGAGGATGACGATCATCACAGGATCGGCCAGCGCTCGGCCGTGCGCTCGACGACGCGGGCCAGGAAGGCCACGAGCTCGGAGCCCATGTCGGCCGTGAAGCCCTCGGGATCGGACGAACCGAAGGCCAGCAGGCCCTGGCGCGATGGCTCCCACAAGGCCATGCGGACGATGGCCATGCTCTTGATCTGTTCGATGCGGTCGCCGAACAGGCCGAGAGCCGGGGCGTGGAAGCCCATGCGGGCCACGCCATGGTCGCCCATGGTCATGTCGATCTGGCCGGCGATCAGGCCGTGCCAGCCGGCGGGCACGCGGCCAGGGCCTTCCAGCACCACGACGCCGGCGGCCAGGCCGAAGCGCAGGGTCGCCATGTCGTCGACCCGGCGAGCGAGGTCGGAATGGTTGCGGGCGTCGAGCAGGTCGATCACCGCGGCGTGGGTCTGGGCCTGGGCTGAGAAGTTGGCGCGGGCGGTCGCCTCGATCTGGCGGCGGAACGTGGCCTCGCGCTCGTGGGCGGCAGCGACCCGGGCCAGGGCGGCCGGGCCGAAGTCCACGATGTTGCTGGCGTCGGGACGCAGGCCCAGGTCGGCCAGCAGGTCGGGATCGCCGTGCAGGAAATCGGGCTCGGACAGCAGGAAGTCGCGGATGATCGCCGGATCGACGGCCGGAAACAGCTTGGCTTGCGTCGCGTCGGTCATGGGGGCGGGCCTACTCCGTTCACACTTCGTCCCCATATGGTTCTCACCTGGAGACAGGGTCGATGAAGCCCCAGTTCGGTTAACAGCGGCTTGATGGGGCGGCGACGGTCCTCTCGACCTGTCGCGGTTTCCGGGGCAGAACCCGATCTCCTCCCACTGTCCGGTCCCATGCCTCGCATCGCCTCCGTCCTGTTGCCCATGCCGTTGCCCGAGGCGTTCGACTACGCCGAGCCGGAAGGCCTGGGCCTGGAGGTCGGCGACCACGTGACCGTGCCGCTGGGCCCGCGCGTGATTCGCGGCGTGGTCACGGCCCTGCGCGACGGGACCGGCGGCAACCGGCCGCTGAAGCCGGTGCTCGAACGGGTCGATGATCCGCCCCTGCCGCCCGGCGTCCTGAGCTTCATCGAGTGGGCGGCGCGCTATTCGGTCGACATCCCCGGCTGGCCCCTGGCCATGGCCCTGCGCGGCCTGCGCCATCCGCCCGCCAAGCCCGACAAGGCTCTGGTCCTGACCGGGACCCAGCCGGCCCGCATGACCCCCGCCCGGCTGAAGGTGCTGGCCGCCGCCGAGGCCGGGCCGATGGCCTCGGGCGCGCTGGCGACCGCCGCCGGTGTCTCGGCGGGGGTGGTGAAGGGGCTGGTCGACGAAGGCGCCCTGGCCGTCACCTGGATCGAGCCCGACAACAGCTTCCCGCAGCCGGACCTGTCGCGTCCGCCGCAGAAACTCAATCCCAGCCAGCAGGCCTCGGCCGATGTGCTGCGCGAGATGCTGGAGGGCGGCGGCTTCCAGGCGGCCCTGCTGGACGGGGTGACCGGCTCGGGCAAGACCGAGGTCTATCTGGAAGCCGTGGCCGCCGCCCTGGCCGCAGATCCCGACGCCCAGGTGCTGATCCTGCTGCCCGAGATCGCCCTGACCCAGGCGGTCATGGCCCGCTTCGAGAGCCGGTTCGGCGTGGCCCCCGTCGAGTGGCACTCGGCCGTCTCGCCCCCGCGCCGCCGCCGAGCCTGGGAGGGCGTGGCCACCGGCCAGGCCCGCATCGTAGTCGGCGCCCGCTCGGCCCTGTTCCTGCCCTTCCGCAAGCTGCGGCTGGTGGTGGTGGACGAGGAGCACGACGGCTCGTTCAAGCAGGAGGAGGGCTTCATCTACCAGGCCCGCGACCTGGCCGTGGCCCGCGCCAAGATCGAGGGGGCGCTGGTGGTGCTGGCCTCGGCCACCCCGTCGCTGGAGAGCCTGTGGAACGCCCAGCAGGGCCGCTATCGCTGGCTGCGCCTCAGCGCCCGCCACGGCGCGGCCCAACTGCCCGACATCGGCCTGATCGACATGCGCGAGACCCCGCCCGAGCCCGGCCGCTGGCTGTCGCCGCCGCTGGTCAAGGCGGTGTCGGTGGCCCTGTCGCGCGGCGAGCAGTCCTTGCTGTTCCTGAACCGTCGGGGCTATGCGCCGCTGGTCCTCTGCCGGGCCTGCGGCGAGAAGATGAAGTCGCCCGACACCGACAGCTGGCTGGTCGAGCACCGCTATACGGGGCGGCTGGTCTGCCATCTGACCGGTTTCTCGATGAAAAAGCCCGAGGCCTGCCCGCACTGTGAGGCCAAGGACAGCCTGACCTCGATCGGCCCCGGCGTGGAGCGGGTCGAGGAGGAGGCGCGCCACCTGTTCCCCGACGCGCGGATCGCGGTGTTCTCGTCCGACACGGTGTTCGACGCCGCCGGGGCGCGGGCCCTGGTCGACAGCATGGCGGCCGGCGAGATCGACATCCTGGTGGCGACCCAGGCGGCCGCCAAGGGGCACAACTTCCCCAACCTGACCCTGGTGGGGGTGGTGGACGCGGACCTCAGCTTGCGCGGCGGCGACCTGCGGGCCGGCGAGCGGACCTTCCAGCTGCTGGCTCAGGCGGCGGGCCGGGCGGGGCGGCACGAGAAGCCGGGGCGGGCCCTGCTGCAGACCTATTCCCCCGACCACGGCGTGCTCCAGGCCCTCAAGGCCCAGGACCGCGACGCCTTCGTCGAGGCCGAGATGCAGATGCGCCAGGAGGCCGGCCTGCCGCCGTTCGGCCGCTTGGCCGCGGTGATCGCCACGGGGCCGGACCCCGTGGCGCTGGAGGACTACTGCCAGGCCCTGGCGGCGGCCACGCCGAACGCCGAGGGGGTGGAGGTGTTCGGTCCCGCCGATGCGCCGCTGGCCCTGGTGCGCGGGCGGCGGCGGAAGCGGTTTCTGGTTCGGGCCGAGCGGTCGGTGGACCTGCAGGGCTTCCTGGCGGCATGGCGCGCGCGGGCGAAGGTCCCGAACTCCGTGCGGGTGGTGTTCGACGTGGATCCGTACAGCTTCCTTTGAAGAACCCTCTCCCAGAGGGAGAGGGAGGGGCCCGCCGCGAAGCGGTGGGAGGGTGAGGGGTTACGCGCTCTGCCGGCGCGCCGGCACACATTTTACCCC
>JAGIBE010000088.1 GCA_017744495.1 Caulobacter sp.
GGTCGAGCCGCTGCGCGAGCTCTTCAAGGACGAGGTCCGGGCGCTGGGCGTCGAGCTGGGCCTGGCCCCGGCCTTCGTCGGCCGCCACCCGTTCCCCGGCCCGGGCCTGGCCATCCGCATCCCGGGCGACATCACGCCGGAGAAGGTCAAAGTCCTGCAGGACGCCGACGCCATCTACCTCGAAGAGATCCGCAACGCCGGCCTCTACGACAAGATCTGGCAGGCCTTCGCGGTGCTGCTGCCCGTCAAGACGGTCGGGGTCATGGGCGACGCCCGCACCTATGAGAACGTCCTGGCCCTGCGCGCGGTCACCTCGACCGACGGCATGACCGCTGACTTCTTCGAGTTCCCCTGGGACGTCCTGGGCAAGACCGCCACCCGGATCATCAATGAGGTCCGAGGCGTCAACCGCGTGGTCTACGACGTGACGTCTAAGCCGCCCGGCACGATCGAGTGGGAATAATCCCGCGTCGTTTTGGGACGCTTGGAGGCGATTTTCGGACCCTAGCTCCGCCCCTGTCCTTCGGTTGCCTGAGTGCACATGTTGACGGAGATTAGAGCGCCGCTTGGTGGAAGCTAAGCTGAAGGCGCCGAGGACGGAACGTCAGCAAAGCCAGCTACTTTCATCGTGCCGATTTCCCGCTTGCACCGGCCCTTGGGGCCGGCCGCATAAGGCTAAGCGTTCGAGCGAAAGGCGAGATTTTGGCGACAGATCACCATCTTCGTACGGCGGACGTCGCCCGTCGCTTCGGCGTCAGCGGCAAAGCGTTGCGCCTCTATGAAGCCCAGGGCCTGGTCAAGGCCGAACGTACGGCGGCGGGGTGGCGCTCTTATGGGCCCCAACAGATCGCGCGGCTGCACATGGTGATCGCGCTCAAGAGTTTTGGTTTCCCGCTCAGCCGGATCGCCGAGCTCATGTCGGGACGTCTGCCCGCACTCGAGGATTTCCTCTAACTGCATGAGCAGATGCTGCGGGAGCAGGAGGCGCGGATCCAGCGCGCGCTTCACCTGATCTCAGCGGCTCGCGTCAAAGCCGTCCAGCTTGGCAGCCTGTCCTCGGACGACCTGATGACCCTGACCAAGGAACTCAACATGACCGAGAAGCACCAGGAAGCCATGCACGCCGCCTATGAGGCCGTGGCGGCCAAGCACTTCACGCCCGAGGACCAGGCCTCTCTCGCCGCGAACGGATATCGCGGCATGGCCAGCGTGGATATGGAATGGACGCAACTGCACGCCGAGGCGACACGACTGATGACCGTGGGCGATCCGAGTACGCCGGAGGCGATGGATCTCGCACGGCGTTGGATGCTGAAAGTGTTCGAGGCGACGGGCGGTGACCCGGGCCTCACCCGCAAGATGAGGGATGTGGCTCGGAAAACGCACGATCAGCCTGGCTTCGCCGCCGCGTCCAGCTCATCAAACGCGATGATGGATTTCGTCGCCCAGGCATACGGCGCAGCCATAGAGGTTGGACTGATGCCGCGCCCTGAAGGCGCGTAGTAGGCACGTTCCTCGAAGCGCGCCGATGGCGGAAAATGGCGCTGCCCGCCGTTGAGAAATCGACTATGGCGTCCACCACCTCAACGGGATGAGCTCTCGATCAACCGCCCGCGGCGGCAGGAAAAGGGGCCTCGAGGCCTGTCAGCAAACCGTTTAAGGCCGCGCTGGCGGCGTCGAGAGATGGCCACCGGTCGGCTAAAAGCCCATCCGCGCTGAGTAGCGTGAGCCCGTGAAGCTGAGTCCAGCAGGCCATCGCTTGTTCGTGCGGGTCGCATCGGCGCAGCCACCCTGCCGCCTGTCCCCGCGCCATAAGGTCGGCAAGTCCCTCAAAAGAGGCCGGTGAGCTGGCGTCGAGGCGTGAATTCTTCGCGGCGCGTGCATCGGGACTGAACATCAGCCGGTAAAGGTTGGCGTTGGCGATGCCGAAGCCGACATAGGCCAAGCAGCGCTTCTCATACTCCTCACGCAAGGCTTGGCCCGGATATCGAACGGCGCGCAACGTCTCCTCGAGCCGTTCGAAGCCTAGCGTCGCGAGCTCCGCCAGGAGGGTCGCCTTGTCGGGAAAGTGCTTATACGGAGCCGCGTGACCTGGCGCTTCGCTACAAACGGCGGAGTTGCTCGCGCCGCCAGCGGGCGGGGGCGCTGCCCATGATCGCTCGGAAGGTGCGAGCCATGTGAGCCTGGTCGCAGAAGCCGCTGTCGAGGGCGATCTGGCACAGGGTGAAGGCCGTACCGCGCATCAGGACCTTGGCGCGGTCCACGCGTCTGCGGATGACGTAGCCGTGCGGGCTGATCGCGAAGCTGGCCTTGAAGCGCCGGGAGAACTGGCCGACGCTGAGCCCGACCAGCGCGGCCAGTTCCTGATTGCCGATCGGCCGATGGATGTGGTCGGCGATATGGCGCACGATCCTGCGCTCCTGCCAGGGCGCTAGCTGAGGCGTCGCCGCCCGTCCGGCTCGCGCTGGGACCTGGGTGACCGGCTCCAGGAGGCGGGCGGCCTGGTCCAGCAGGGTTCTGGCCTGGGCCGGATCGATGTCCATCGCCCGTTCGGCGCGGAGCAGCATGTCCAGCACGGCCTGGGCCATGAAGCCCGCCGGGAACGTTCCCGTGTCGGCCGGCGAGGCGCTCATCGCATTCATCTTCGTTCTCCCGGACGGCCGTCGTTCCAAGCCGCCTGATGGGCGATACGCACGTCGGCGAAAAATCCTCACCGCCCGGATTCTTCGCGCATCGTGATGAGGACTTCGGCGCGGGCCGCGTTGTGCCTTGTCGACGGCTGACGCTCGCGGGGCGTTGGACAGATCGCGGAGTCTCTGATGGGAATGGCGCGAGAGGGGCCCATGACCGACGCTTCCGACGCCGCCGCGCGCGCGGACGCCTTCGCCCGGCAGGCGGCGGCGATGCGCGGCCCCCTGGCCGCCTATTTCCGCCGTCGGATCCGCAACGCCGGCGAGGTCGAGGATCTGGTGCAAGAGGTCTTCCTGCGCCTCACCGTGCGCGGCACGCCCGACAACACCGATCACGCCAGCAGCTACATCTTCCAAACGGCCGCCAGCGTGCTGGCCGACCGCCATCGCCGCCGCACGGTCCGTCACGCCGACGAGCATGTGATGCTGGATCCCGATCTGTGCGCCGAGCAGAGCTTCGATCCCGACCGCATCTTCTCGGGCAAGCAGGCGCTGAACGTCGCCGCCGCCGCCCTGATGACCCTGCCGGAGCGGACGCGGACGATCTTCCTGCTGCGGCGGATCGATGGCCTACGCCACCAGGCCATCGCCAGCCGGCTTGGCGTTTCGGTCAGCGCCGTGGAAAAGCACATGGTCCGCGCCATCGAGCACCTGATGGCCTACGCGGGAGACGCCCGATGACCCGCGGCACGCCCACCCTCGAAGAGTTGCGCGGTCTGACGTCGGACCAGGCGGCCGCGCGCTGGCTGGCCAGCGAGGATAGAGACCCGTCGGCGCTTGTGCATTGGCTGGCCCAGAACGGGGACAATCGCGACGCCTGGGCCAAGGCGCGGCGTTCGTGGGACGTGTTCGACGACGCTGAGGACAACGACCTGATCGCGGCCATGGCGCGCGCCGCCCGGCAGGCCAAGCCCGAGCCCGTCGCCGGCTGGTTCCGGCCAGGGCTGATCGCCGCGTCGATCGCCGCCGCCGCGCTGGCGATGACCTTCGTGGTCGGCGCGCAGCAGGGCTGGCTCGACCGCACCACCAAGCCTGCGGGGGGCGCGACCAACGCGGCCGCCTCGCTCGCCGCCATCGGTCGCCCCGACTACGTGACGGGCCGGGGGCAGAGGTCGATCATCGACCTGTCGGACGGTACGCGCGTGACGCTGGACGCCGACACCGCGGTCGACGTGGCCTTCGCGGATGGACGTCGCGACGTGCGGCTGCTGAACGGCCGGGCTTTCTTCGACGTCGCCCACGACCGGGCCCATCCTTTCGCCGTCCAGGCGGGTGGACGCACGGTCACGGCCCTGGGCACCCAGTTCGACGTGCGCCTGACGCCTGGCGCTCTGCAAGTGGTGCTGGCCGAGGGCAGGGTGCGGGTGACCTTGGCGGCGGGCGGCCCGGCCGCCCCGCCGGTCGAGCTCGCTCCCGGGCAGGCGTTCTCGGCCCAGACCGGCGCGGCGGGCAAGGTCGCCGCCATCGATCTGGACGAGGCCTTGGCCTGGAAGCAGGGGGTGGTGGAGTTTCACGACCAGCCGCTGTCCGAGGCCGTCGGCCTGCTGAACCGCTACACGCGGGCCCAGATCGTCATCAAGGATCCCAAGGTGGCCGCGCTGCGTGTCACGGGGGTGTTCAAGACAGGCGACGTCGAGCGTTTCGGGCGCGCGGTGTCCCAGGTCCTGCCGGTCAGGATGGTCGCCCGAGACGCCGACACCTACGAGCTGGTGTCCGCCAAGCGCTAGGCCGCCTTCGCCCTGAGGAAACCCGAAAACGCTGCGTTCTCCCTTTCGAGCGCCGCGATCGCCACACGACCGTCTTGCCGATGTCGTCGCTCGAACCCCCTATGCCCCCCGACATGACGTCGCCCCTGACCGTCCGCGACCCGCCGGCCGACCACTGAGCAAGAAAAGGGAGCAAGGCGGTCGGCCTTGCTCCCTTCAACTTCAGGGCCGTCGCCCGTCAGGGCTTGGGCGCGTCGCCGGCCTCGACATAGTCGGTGCTCGTCGGGCCGTAGCCGGAAATGTAGACGCTGGCGCCCTCGGGGCCGGTCATGGCGAAGTGATCGACGCCGGCCGGCTCGCTGTAGAAGCCGCCCGGCGGCAGGACTTTGGTCAAGGCCTCGTCGGCCTTGCGCCCATAGCCGAACCGCCAAACCCCGGCGACCACGACGGCCGTGCGGTCGTCGCGATGGCTGTGGGCGGCGATGCGCATGTTGGGCGGCACCCGCAGGGCGATCGTGTAGGGGCCGGCCTTGGTCGGATCGCCGTACAGCACCGTCGTGCGGATGCCGGCCACGCCCGAGGTGCCGGCCGTGGCGCCGCCCTGGACCAGGCCGTCGATGTCGGCCGGGGTCAGGCGCACCTGGACCGGGCGTGTGGGGGCGTCGGCGGCGAGGGCGGGGCCGGCGAGGGCGACCAGCAGCAGCGCGGCGCCGGTGGAGGCGAGGCGGCGGCTCACGGCTTGGCGTCCAGGAAGGCGCGCACGATCGTCACGGTGGCCTTGGGATTCTCTTCCATGATCCAGTGGCCCGAGTCGGGGACCACGCCCTCGGTGACGTCGGTGGCGGCGTAGCGCATTACGGTCGCCATCATCGGCCCGAACGACTTCTCGCCGCCCAAGGCCAGCACGGGCATGGTCAGCTTGCCCTCGGCCATGAAGGCCTTGTTGTCGATCGCGTCCTGATCGAAGGCGGCGAACTGCGAGAAGCCGCCGTGCATGGCGCCGGGCAGGGCATACAGCTTGGCGTAGTGTTCGCGCGAGGACTCGGTGAATCGGGCCGGATTAGCCGAGAACTCATTCCAGAAGCGGTCGAGATAGATACGCTCGCGACCGGCCACCAGGCGCTCCATGTCCGGACCGCCGAACCGGAAGTGCCACAGCAGCGGGTTCTTGAGAATCTCCTCCCACGGTCCGACGCCCGGCAGCGGCGCGTCGATCAGCACGAAGCGGTGGACGCGGTCGCGGTGCTCGGCGGCGAAGGCGTAGCCGACCATGTTGCCGATATCGTGGGTGACCAAGTCGACCTTGGTGATCTTCAGGGCGTCGAGCACGCCGGCCACGTCGCCGCCCTGAGTCTTTTTGTCATAGCCGCCGGAAACGGGCTTGGACGACAGTCCCAGACCCCGAAGGTCCGGCACGATCACGGTGTGGTCCTTGGCGAGGTCCTCGGCCATCGGTTCCCACATGTCGCCGGTCTCGCCATACCCGTGCAGCAGCACCACGGCCGGACCCTTACCGCCGACGCGGACGTGGATCGTCACGCCGTTGGTGGCGATGTCCTGGGTCTTGAAGTCGGCGGGGAACGGTTTGACCTGCGCCTGGGCCGTGGCGATCGGCGCGGTCGAAAGGAATAGGGTCGCCAGGGCGACCGGGACGAATTTGAACACCTGCTGTCCTCCGGAGGGGGCGCGGCGCGAGCCGCGTCTAGGCGTCCGGGCGGACGCCGTCACCGAAGGGGAACGCAGGGTTTTGGGAAACCCTCATCAAGGTCGAAACGGCTCTAGAAGTGGCCTACCAGGCTGAGCTCGAAGCGCCGCCGGCGCGGGTCGCTACGATAGTCGTAGCCCATGTGGTTCGGGTCAGGGACGATCGGCGGCGTGGTGTCCAGCAGGTTCCGCACGGCGAAGCGCACGTCCAGCGACTGGAGTGATCGGTCCGCTCCGAACTCGAACCGCCGCCGAGCCGTCAGGTCGAAATAGACACGCGAGGGGATGTAGCTCCGCTTCTGGTTCTGGACCGTGGTCTGGATCAGGACGACGCTGTAGGGCGAGAACCGCGGGCTGGAGCGGCCCAGATATTGAGCGTTCAGGTCTAGCAGCAGCGGCCCGCGCTCCCACTGCACGCCCGCGTTGCCGCGCCATTCCAGCGGACCGTCCCGGAAGCCGACGCGGTCCAGCCACGGCCCGCCTGGCTTGCGTCGCGACTTCAAGGTCGGTTGCCAGGTCGCGGCGCCGTAGAGGCGCGTGTCGCCGTCGAAGACCGGCTCAAGCGTCCAGTCCATCTGGAAGTCCACCGTCTCGGCGATCGTGGTCCCGATATTGCCCAGGCCGCCATAGAGGGCCGTGACTCGGCCGGCCGTATAGCCCAGGGCCGCGTCGGCGTCCGACAGCGGTTCGCGGATCACGCGGTTGGGGTAGTCCTCCTCATGCTCGAGGATTTGCTGAGCATTGAGGCCCGACGCGCCGATCTCGTCGCGGATCTCCACCCGGGACGCGTCGATCGACAGGCGAGGACCGTTGCGGCCGGACGGATTGAGCACGACCCCGGCCGATCGGGTCTCGCCCTTCTCGTTGCCGATGTCGTGCCAGCCGCTGCGGCCCACCACGAACGGGCCGTCGGCGATGATCGGCCGTCCGCCGCGCTTGGGGTCGTTGAACGGGTAGACGCCGTAGCTGGTGGCGATGATGCCCAGCTGCTGGAGCTGGCTCATGTCCGGCGGCGACTCCCCGGTCGCGGCGCTGGCCCGCAGCATCAGCCAGTCCGTCGGGAAGACCCGGGCTCCCACGGTGAAGACGTTGTCGGCGTTATGGACGCTGGTGCGGACCTGGCGGGTGGAAGTCCCGGTCAGGATGGTGTCCGGAAAGGTCGTCTCCACCGCGTCGCGTCGTAGGGCCAACTGCAGCTCCAGGCCTCGCGCGAGCGCGAATCCAGCGTCTCGCGACAGAAGCGGCGCCCGCAACTCGACATAGCCGGACTTCACCAACTGGACCCGATCGGGTGTAAGCGACTTCGACGTTCCGGTTCGGCTGAACACAAAATAGTCGGTCTCGGGCATGCGCTCCCGTCGGACCTCGCCCAGTAGGGTCGCCGACAGCGGGCCTCCAGGCAGGGTGGCCAGAGGCCCGGCCGCGCGGATGACGCCGCTGCTGAACTGCGTCTTCAATCGGCTGTGCTGGCCTGACGGGGCGGCGTAGGCCAGAGTCGCCGCCTGCAAGGCCGCGAAGTCGCCGAGCGGAATGACGGGGGCCTGGCCCGCGGCGCCCGCAAGGCCATTCCACAGCGCGTTTCCGATATCGGAGGTGACCGTCATGCCGTTGCGGCGCATGTCGAACATCGAGCGGCCGACCGTGTAGTCGGCGGAGGCCTGCCATTGTCGTGGGAGGCCGACGATCAGTCCGCCGGTGGCGCGCCGGACGTCGGTGGTGACCACCTTCTCGTCGAAGATGCCGGGCACGGGGTAGTCGAAAATGACGCCATTCGCGAACAGATTGCCGACCGCGTTGGCGTGGCTCACGGAGCGCAAGGCCAGGTACCGGGGCGTCTCCGCCCGGCCCTGGTTGTGCAGTTGCATACCGTCGACGAAGGCCTCGACCTGGTCGCTGATTTGGTGGCGGACGCTGAACAGCACGGAATAGGTCTCAGGCGTCGAGATCAGCGAGGTCTCGTCGCCGGCCATGCCTGTAGCCGGGGTGGTGGGCAGTTTTCCGGCATTGGCCGTCAGGAGCGCCACCTTCTCTTGCTCCGTGCCGTGAAAGTCGATGGGCAGGAATGTGTAGCTGCTGGTTAGCGTGGTTCCGCCATAGGCGGGGTCCAACCTCAAGGGTTCTCCCTGGCTGCTGCGGACGGTGATCGCATTGGCGGGCCTCTGCTGCAGCAGGAACGCCACGGGGAAGTTCTGTGCCTGCCACTCCAGGGACCGACGGGCGTAGTCGCGCTGTCCGACGGAGAGCTTCTCCGCCGCCGAATAGGACGCCGCCAGCATGACGTCCGTGCGCCCCCCGTCGGGCGTGAAGCCGATCCGCCCCTCGACGCGTCCGTGGGCGGCGTCGCCTCGGCTGGAGACGCCCGAGACCACGGCCAGGTCCGCGCCTCGATAGTCGCGCTTCAGGACGATATTGACCACGCCGCCGATGGCGGTGGGGCCGTGGATGCCGCCGGCCGTGGCGGTCAGGGTCTCGATCCGTTCCACCGCGCCCAGTGGGATGGCGTTGATGTCGCTCTGTTCCAGGCCGGCGACTCGGGAGGGCATGCTGGGTAGTCGCCGGCCGTCGACCAGCACGAGGGTGCGCTGCAGGCCCACGCCACGGAGGTCGACCGCCGAATTGGCGCCGCCGGTGTCGTTCACATACTGACTAGGCGAGATGACCTGGGCGTTGGCCGGCAGCCGTTCGCGCAGGTATTGGTCGAGATTGTCCTGTACGGCGACGCGCAGGTCGCGCGGGCCCAGGACATCGTAGGGCTGGATGTCGTTCTCGGTGCGGCGGATGTCGGCGTTCTGGCTGCGCCGGCCGACGACCAGGACTTCCGAGATCGCCCCGTCGCCGGGATCGGCGATCTGCTGGCGCGGCAGTTCGAACAGCACGAAGACGCCGTCGGGCGTGAGCCTGTAGCCGACGCCGGACCCGGTCAACAGCAGGGCCAGGGCCTGCTGGGTGGTCAGCCTCCCCTTGATCGCCGAGGTCTTCCGGCCCCGGACCA
The DNA here is from genome assembly GCA_017744495.1 of Caulobacter sp. Lineage (GTDB taxonomy): Bacteria > Pseudomonadota > Alphaproteobacteria > Caulobacterales > Caulobacteraceae > Caulobacter. The sequence goes on from JAGIBE010000088.1 coordinate 9,093, forward strand.
GATCGGCGGAATAGAGGATGTCCACGCCGTTTTCGCGGGCCAGTTCGGTCAGGGCGTCCTGCAGGGCGCCGGCGCGGACGTCGACCACGGCCGGCGCGGCGCGAGCCGTTCCCGCGATCGCCGTCGCCAGCAGCGCGCAGGCGCAGGTCCAAAGCTGACGTCGCCGTCGATGCGGATGCACACCTTCCCCCAAAAGGCATTGGATCGATCGCGCCCGATCCAGGGCTTACGCGCACCAACAGGTAAGGACCAAGGCTACTGGCGCCGCGCCGAAACGCGCGCGAATTCTTAGTGGCTCAAGTCGCGGCCGTCGATGTCAATACTAATACCCTGGATTCGCCGAGGGCTGATCGGTCGTCCGATTTCTGGAACAGGTGCGATGTCCGCTATAGGACGCGTTCGACGCAGGCGGACGTCGATAATCGAATGGGCGTAGGCTAGGCCGCCGGCTTCGGCTGGAAGGGCGCCCAGGCCTCGACGAGCAGGCCTGGCACCACGTTGGTCAGCGAGATGTGGCCGTTCACGAACTCCAGCCGCAGGCGCATGCCGGCCAAACCCACGCCGGCGATCGCCTGGGCGCTTTCCGGCAGGCCGACGCCGTAGTCCCGGATCGACAGCAGCACCATCTCGCCGGCCTGGCGCAGGCCGATCGTCGCGCGGGGACTGCCGGCGTGGCGATGGACGTTGGCCAGCGCCTCCTGGGCGACGCGGTACAGCGCCACCTCGATCGGTCGCGTCATCTTCGGGAAGTCATCAGCGATGTCGATTTGCACGGCGAGGCCAGTCCGACGGGCGAAGCCTTCCGCCATCTGCCGAATGGCCGGACCCAGCCCCATCTCTTCCAGCGCCGGCGGGTGCAGCACGTAGGACAGGCTGCGGATCTCGTCCAGGGCGTTAGCGAGCAGGGCCTCGACCTCAAGCCGGATCTTCTCGGCGCGGCCCTCGGTCTTCATCGCGCCCAGCATCAGCTTGGCGCCGGTCAGGTACTGGGCCGTGCCGTCGTGAAGTTCGCGCGCGATGCGTCGGCGCTCGTCGTCCTCCGCGTGCAGCAGGGCTGCGGTGGCGCGCCCCAGGGCTGCTTGGGTGCGCCGCTGGAGGGTGATGTCCTCGTGGGTCAGAAGGATCGCGGTACGGTCATCGCGGAAAATGCGCGTCGCGGTCATCCGGGTCCACAGCGGATCGTTACCTAGGAAGATCTGGTATTCGAAACGCACAGGGCCGGGCTCGCCCGCCAGCAAATCCTGCAGACCTTGCTTCGCATCAACTGCGTCAGCCGCGTCCAGGCTCTCACAGAAGGAGACATAGTTAAGACTCAGGCCGTAGTTATCCACAGCCAGTTGATGGAATTCGGCGAACTGCACCCAGGCGTCATTAACCGCGATGATTTCGCCTCTGTCGTTGAGGATCGCTACATTCGCGGCGACGGCGTCGAGTATGGATTCGTGCAAGCTAAACGCGGACCATTCGCTCATCTCGTGAGCTGTATGCATTTCGGTATTTAGCCCTATGTTTTGACCGCTCGTTTCAGGCAAGCCACTGTGCAGGATTCGCGCGACGCGGCACGCGAAGAGAACGCATATATTTGGACGCCGCGCACCCCGGTTTCGAACTTATATTGTGGGCGACACAATGAAACGCGTGCGGAACACCTCGTCGCGAAATGCGGACTACAGGCTCCGGTTCCTGAACGCCTGAAGGCGAAGGTTCGGCCCACCCTCTGAAACGGCCTGCAGTCGGGGCTAGGGCTCGAGGCCGTTATAGACCGCCGAACCGGGCCCGCCGGGCTGACGCAGCACCTGACGGCGCAGTCTGGGATCGAAGCTGATGTGCACGCATCGGCTCTTCTCGTAGATCAGTTGATCGAACTTCAGGCTGCTGTCGCGGATGCGTTTGGCGGCTTCCAGGTCCACCATGCCATCGATATGGAAATCGGCCGCGTGCCCGAGGGCGTGGGCCGAGGTCGGCACGCCGCCCACCGCGGCGTTGACCTGCGGATTGCGATAGGCGCTGGTGATCTCGATCGGCCGATTGAACAGCGCCCGGACCGTCTCCATGCACTCGGCCAGGTGCTTGAGGTTCTCCAGATGCGCCGGCGTCGGATCGTTCTTCACGCCCATAGACAGGGCCTTGCTGGAGATGGTGAATTCCTCGAGCGAGAAATGCGCACTGAGTTTCATGAGCGCTAACCTCCGATTGTCATCGGAGGTTAGCGCCTACGTGGCGCAATCCAAACGCGAATTTTCAGCGAATACTACTGGATATGGCCGTAGTGACGGACGACATAGACGGCCAGATAGACCAGGGATCCCGCCGCGAAGACCATGTGGAAGCGCGGGTTGCGGACAAAGCAGCCGACGAGGCTGAGCCCGACCATCAAGGCGATCCGGATCGGGTATTCCGGTCCCAGTCCCAGGAAATGCGGCAAGCCCTTCAGCAGGGTGTCCAGGATGTCCATTAAGAGGCTGGCGATCAGCAGGCCGAAGAACCAGGCCCGCCGCGACATGAAATAGTCGCCATAGCCGTCGTATTCGCTGATCTCGGTGGGGAAGATCACGCTGCACAGCAAGAACAGCATGGCCGCTTCTGAGATCAGGAATAGATAGGTCTCGAAGGTGAGGGCCCGGAGTTCGGTCAGCTGGAACTGCCACCACCAGAAGGCGGTGACCGACACCATCATGTAAAGCACCCAGCACAGGTGCGGCCACCACAGGTGCTCCTTCTTGGGGTGCTGGATCAGACCGGCGACGCCGTTCAGCAACCGCGCCAGGCTCAGGCCCATGATGATGCTGATCATCGTGCGGGCGTGGACGAGGAGATCGTGACTGGGTGGAGCGGTCTGCATCCCGAGAGATGATCACTCGGGGTGGTTGTGCGCCAGCCCCTTCTGACCATGGCGCCGTCGCCGGAATCCGGGCAGGGTGGACGCGTGTCAGACCAGTTCTCCCTCTTCGACGCGCCCCCGGCGACCGACAGGCTGTTCCTGGCGATCTTTCCCGACCCGGCGACGGCGGAGGAGATCGCCCGGCGGGCCGATGCCCTGCGCGTCTCGCACGGGCTGAGCGGCCGACCGCTGGCGCCCGAGCGGTTCCACATCACCTTGCATCACCTCGGCGATCATGCCGGCGTGCGGCGCGATGTCGTGGCGATGGCCGGCGAGGCCGCGCAGGCGCTCGAGGCCCAGCCGTTCGAGGTGGTCTTCGACCGCGCCGCCAGCTTCCACAACGGCGGCAACAATCCGTTCGTCCTGCAAGGCGGCGAGGGGCTGGGGGCGCTCAAGGCCTTCCAGCGCGATCTGGGCTTGGCGATGGCCCGCGCCGGGCTCGGCAAACGGGTGGATAAGACGTTCACCCCGCACGTGACGATGCTCTACGACCGGCAACTGGTTGGCGAGCAGATGATCGAGCCGGTCAAATGGTCCGTAGGCGGCTTCACCTTGATCCACAGCCTTCTAGGCAGGACCGAGCACATTCCGCTGGCGCAGTGGACGCTGGGCTGAGATCGGATACCGATTTTCGATCAAGCTGAACCAAACGCCGTTTCGCGCATTGTCCAGCTGTATCCCCCTTGATTTGAACTCACCCCGGAGTTTCGAACTCCGGGGTTTTTCATTCAGACCACCGTCGCCGGGGCCAGCAAGGCCGCGACATTGGCCAGGGCCTCACGCAACTGCGAGGCCTTGGCCGCGCCGCCCAACGAGATGCGCAGGCCGCTGGGCGCGGTCGATGTCGCGGCGAAGGCGTCGGCCGTGACCAGGGCTAGGCCGCGGGCGGCCGCCAGGGCGCGGAGCCCGGCCGGGTCGACCCCGGCGGGCAAATCCAGCCAGACGTGCAGGCTTTCGGTGTCGCCGCGCGCGGCAGGTAGGACCTCGGCCGCGATGGCGCGACGCGCGCGGACCTCCAGCCGGACGCCCGCCAGCACCCGCTCGGCGACGCCGTCACGGATCCAGCGCACGGCCACGGCCGTGGTCAGGGGAGATCCCATCAGCGCCGTGTCATGCTGGGCCTGGGCGATCCGCGCCGCCATCGGTCCGGACGGCGCCGCCAGGAAGGCCGTGCGCAGGCCCGGCGACAGGGTCTTGGACAAGGTCGCGATGTGCAGGGTGCGCTCCGGCGCCAAAGCGGCCAAGGCGGGCAGGGGACTATCGAACAGGCGGCTATACGGATCATCCTCGATCAGCCAGGCGCCGGAGGCGGCGACGATAGTGGCGATCTCCCGGCGTCGCTCAAGACCCATCGTCGTGGCGAGGGGGTTGCGGGTTGTCGGGACCAGGTAGACGGCGGCTGGCCGTTCCTCGGCGCACAGCCGTTCCAGCGCCTGCGGCTGGAAGCCTTCGTCGTCGACGGGGCAGGCGACCAGATGAAGACCTAGTCGCGCGGCGAGGGCGATGATCCCGGGATAGGTGAGGGGTTCGACGACGATGCGGTCGCCGGGCTTGGCGACCGTGGTCAGGGCGGCTGTCAGGGCCGGCTGGGCGCCGGGGCAGACAACGATCCGCTCGGGTGCGATCTCGCCCAGCACGGGCGCCAGCCAAGCCGTACCGGCGGCGCGCTGGCCAGGCGCGCCTGGACCGGCGTGATAGGCCATCAGGGTCGCCACGTCGGTCCGGTCCAGGACGGCGGCGGTCGTCTCCTTCAGCAGGGCGGCCAGCGACACGCCCTGGGGCGGAGGCGGCAGGTTCATGCTCAGGTCGACAAGGCCCGCGTCGTCGTCCGCCGCGCGCCGACGCACGAAGGTCCCGCGTCCGACGGCGCCCTCGACCAGGCCGCGCGCCCGGGCGGCGCCGTAGGCGCGGGTCACGGTCGTGAAGTCGACGCCCAGCTGGTTCGCCACGGCGCGCTGGGGCGGCAGTTGGTCGCCCGGCTGCAACTCGCCGTCGCGCACGGCCGTTTCCAAGGCCTCGACCAAGGCCAGGTAGATGGGTCGGCCGCCATCCATGGCGACATGCCTCAGCCAGCCGGAGGTCGGACGATCGCGGGTCATGGTTGCTTTTCCATCAAGTGATACATACATTCGATATAGAATGTATGCAAGAAGGCGCACATTGTATGGATCGGCCCCTGCTCCCCCACTACGACAACCCCACCAGCCTCCAGGCCGGCCTGACGTGCCGCTGCCCGCGCTGCGGCGAGGGCAAGCTGTTCAACGGCTTCCTGCGACTGGCCAAGCGGTGTGATCGCTGCGGCCTGGACTACGGCTTCGCGGATCCGGCCGACGGTCCGGCCTTCTTCGTCATGACCGGCGTCGGCATCGTGGTGATCGCGATCTGGGCCTGGGCCGTGGTCGCCTGGAACCCACCGCTGTGGGTGCAGTTCGCGACGGTGTTTCCAGCCCTGCTGATCGGATGTCTGGGCACACTGCGCCCAGTGAAGGCCTGGCTGGTCGCCGAGCAATTCATCCACAAGGCCAGCGAAGGCGGCGCCTCGAGCGTCCAGCAACGCTGAAGGTAAGAGGAGGGGACGCCCGCGGCGGGGGCGAGGCGGACATCCCCTCCGTTACGCCGCGCGGGCGCGGCGCTCAATCCCGCCCGGCAGGCGGACAGGACATGCGGGATCACCAGTTGAACAGGGTGCCGTCTTCAAGACGGTTCACCGGCAGGCTGGCGGGCCGGTAAGGGAACTGGGCGGCCAGATTCTCGTCGATGTCGACGCCGTGACCCGGCGTCTCGCCCGGATGCAGCTCGCCGCCCTTGAAGGTGTAAGCGTGCGGGAACACCCGGTCGGTGTCGGCCGTGTGACGCATGTACTCCTGGATGCCGAAGTTCGGGACCCACAGGTCGAAGTGCAGGGCCGCGCCCATGCAGACCGGCGACAGATCGGTGGCGCCGTGGAAGCCGGTGCGTACGTTGTTGATCTCGGCCAGGCCGGCGATGCGCTTCAGGTGCGAAATCCCGCCAGCGTGCACGATCGTGGTGCGGATGTAATCGATCAGCTGTTCGTCGATCAGCTGCTTGCAGTCCCAGATCGAGTTGAACACCTCGCCCACGGCCAGAGGCGTGGTGGTGTGCTGGCGGATCAGGCGGAAGCTGGCCTGGTTCTCGGCCGGGGTCACGTCCTCAAGCCAGAACGGGCGGTAGGGCTCCAGATCCTTGCCCAGGCGGCCGGCCTCAATGGGTGTCAGGCGGTGATGGCTGTCGTGCAGCAGGTGCACCTCTTCGCCCAGCGCCTTGCGGGCCGCCTCGAACAGCTTGGGCACGGTAGGCAGGTACTTGCTGGTCGACCAAACATTCTCGGTGGGCAGGGCCGCGTCGGCCGGTTCGTAGAACAGCTTATCCCCGGAGACGCCGTAGGTGCTGGCCAGGCCCGGTACGCCTGTCTGCAGGCGGATCGCCTTGTAGCCCATGGACTTGTAGTTCAGCGCCTCGTTGATCGTGTCCTCGATCGTCGCGCCGTTGGCGTGGCCGTAGACCATCACACCCGTGCGGCTGGCGCCGCCCAGCAGCTGGTAAAGCGGCAGGCCGGCGACCTTGGCCTTGATGTCCCACAGCGCCACATCGACGGCGGCGATGGCCGACATGGTCACCGGCCCGCGCCGCCAGTAGGCGCCGCGATAGAGGAATTGCCAGATGTCCTCGATCTGGTGGGCGTCGCGGCCGATCAGACAAGGGATGACGTGGTCGGTCAGATAGCTGGCCACCGCCAGTTCGCGCCCGTTCAGCGTGGCGTCGCCGATGCCGTACACGCCATCCGAGGTGGTGATCTTCAGGGTGACGAAGTTCCGCCCCGGGCAGGTGACGATGACCTTGGCGTCGATGATCTTGAGCATGCGGGTCTTCCGTAAATCCTGAGTGGCGCGCGCGGCGTCCGGGGCCGCGCGGCGCTCCCGCGAGCCCCCGAGGATTCGCGAAAGGGTTCAAAAGTGGCCTGGCCAATTGCGTCTTTTCCGCCCTTGGTGTCAAGCAAGGGTGGGTCGACGTCATTCGCACGACCAAACTCCCAGAACACTTTCGAAGGAAATTTATCATATATAACAGCTATATAACTAGATTTTCCAAAATTTCGGAAACCGGTGTCATCTATTTTTATCGAGAGGCCAGGGGAATATCTTGAAAGTGTCCTGGCCAATTGGTAGGTTTCCCGACATCGACAAGGCGACCAAGCCACCAACAAGTCGAGAAGAGGGGAAATCCATGAAGCGGCTGCTCTGCTGCGCCTCCGCGCCCGCGCTCCTGCTGGCCATGTCCACCACGGCCTTCGCCCAGGCCGCGCCCGACGCCATCGCCCTGGATGAAGTCGTCGTCACCGCCCAGAAGCGCGCCGAGAACGTCCAGAACGTGCCGCTGGCGGTTTCCGTCGTCACCGCCCGCCAGCTGGAAAGCGCCGGCGTCAAGGAATTCACCGACGTCTCGCGGGTCGCGCCGTCCCTGACCATCCGCCAGGCCGACCAGCCCATCAACGCCTCGGTGGCGCTACGTGGCATCGGCACCTTCGCCTACGGCATCGGCGTGGAGCCCAGCGTCGCGGTCCAGCTGGACGACGTGCCGGTCTCCTTCCAGGCCCGGGCCTTCTCCGACCTGACCGACGTCGAGCGCGTGGAGGTCCTGCGCGGCCCCCAGAGCACTCTCTACGGCAAGAGCGCCTCGGCCGGCCTGATCAATATCACCACCCGCGACCCGACCCCGCAGTTCAGCATCCTGGCCAACGCTCTGGCCACCGACGACCACGAGTATCGCGGCGCGGTCAGCCTCTCGGGCCCGATCGGCGAGACGCTGGGCTTCCGCCTTAGCGCCAGCCGCAGCGAGTATGACGGCAATGTCCGCAACCTCTATGACGGGAAGAAGATCAACGGCCGCGACGAGACCTCCATCCGCGGTAAGCTGGTCTGGCGCCCGATCGAAGACCTGAAGGTCACCCTGGGCGCCAGCTATATCGACGGCGTCGCCACCTCGGACGCGACAATGCGGGTCTACACGCCCGGCGCCACCCTGCGCGGCACGCCGGGCCTGACCGCGAACGTCACCATGCCGGGCGTCATTCCCGGCGAGGAGAACCTGACGGTCAGCAACGACACGTCGCCTTATGCGAAGAGCGAGGGCTTCGGCCAGTCGCTGAAGGTCGAGTACGACCTGCCCAAGGACTTCACCCTGGTCTCGATCACCTCCCACGACCAGTTCCGCCTGGACGACCAACTGGATTCCGACCGGACGTCCTATGCCGGGATCAAGAATTCCCAGGGCGGCTACTTCAAGGCCAAGGCCAACACCCAGGAGTTCCGCCTGCTGTCGCCGGGCGATGGTCCGTTCCGCTATACCCTGGGCCTGTTCTACGGCGACAACGACCTGCGCCGCAGCTTCAAGCGCGGCCCGATCTTCTCGCTGGCGCAGTGGTACGCCCAGGCGACTTCGGAGAACAAGGCGGCGTTCGGCCAGGCCGAATGGACCTTCCTGCCCAAGACCACGGCGATCGTCGGCCTGCGCTATCAGAAGGAAGACATCGGCTACTATTTCAACGACATCCAAAACGGCAACGCCAAGTTCTCGGGCAGCGCCTCCGACAACTCGTCGACCTATCGCCTGGGCCTTCGCCATCAGCTGACCGACGACGTCATGCTGTTCGGCTCGTACGCCACCGGTCACAAGGGGCAGACCTACGACCTGACGACAGGCTTCAACCAGGCTCGCGCCGACGTCGGTCCGATCGCGCCCGAAGAGTCCAAATCGCTGGAGGCCGGCTTCAAGAGCCAGCTGCTCGATCACCGCGTGATGCTGAACGGCACGATCTTCCACGTGAAGTACGATGACTACCAGGCCCAGGGCATCGACACGATCGGCGGCACCCAGAACTTCCGCCTGACCAATGTCGGCAAGGTGCTGACCAAGGGTGTGGAGGTCGAGGCGACGGCGATCGTCACCCGCGAGTTGCGGTTCAACGCCTCGGCCGCCTATGTCGACGCCAAGATCACCTCGTTCCCGAAGGCGGCCTGCTGGCCGGGCCAGACCGCGGCCCAGGGCTGCGTCGCCGGCTCGCCGTCATACCAGAACCTGGCCGGCGCCACGCTGCCGAACGCGCCCAAGTGGAAGCTGAACGCCGGCATGGATTTCACTCAGCCGATCGGCGACTACGAGATGCTGTTCTCGGCGGCCTACGCCTATCAGACCAAGGTCAACTTCTCGCTCAACACCGACCCGGGCACGGTCCAGAAAGCCTACGGCGTGGTCAACGTCTCGGGCGGCTTCCGCAAGCCGGACGGCGGGTACCAGATCGTGGCCTTCGTCAACAACGTGTTCGACAAGAGCTACGGCGTGAACGGCGCCAACCAGTACGGCAACTTCGGCAGCCAGACGGTCACCGAACTGCAGCCGGCGCGAGACTTCCATCGCTATGCGGGCGTACGCCTGTCGCTGAACTACTAGGACAGCCCCCCAGGGCTCCTTTGCGGCGGGCTTCGGCCCGCCGCCTTTTCTTTCTGCGACTAGCGGCGGGATTCTCCCCTAGGCTCGAGCGCAAAAGACGTTTCAACAGGTGAGGGCGTACGAATGGCGGACAATTCGCGGAGCAACGGCGAGGCCCTGCGCGGTCAAGTGACCCGCAGGAGCATGGTCGGCGTGTCGGGCGGCATGGTGCTGGCGGGCGTGGCGGCCGGCGCGAGCCAGGCCCAGGCCCAAGCCCGAGTCCAGGCGGGCAAGCCCGGTCCGGCGGTCGGAACGCCCAGCATGCTCTATCCGCATGAGAGCGCCAGCCGCTCGACCAAGAGCCTAGCAGCGACCTGGCGCTTCCGCACCGACCCCACGGACGTCGGCGAGGCCGAGGGATGGCAGAAGGGTCTCAAGGACTTCCGCCTGATCCCGGTTCCGGCCAGCTGGAACGACATCTTCGACGACGTGCGCAACTATGTCGGCTCGGCCTGGTACGAGACCGACTTCCGCGTCGACAAGGGCTGGGCCGGCCAGCGCATCCACCTGCGCTTCGGCTCGGTCAACTACACCGCCAAGGTCTGGCTGAACGGCAAGCCGCTGGGCGGCCATGTTGGTGGTCACCTGCCGTTCGCTTTCGACATCACCGACGCCGTGTCGCTGGATGGCGAGAACATCCTGACCGTGCTGGTCGAGAACAAGATCCAGCTGGACCGCGTGCCGGCTACGCCCGATCGCGCCCGCTGGCACATGCACACCGTCCACTTCCCGCAGACGGCCTACGACTTCTTCCCCTATTCGGGCATCCACCGGCCGGTGCTGCTGTTCACGACACCCGACGTCCATCTGAAGGACGTGACGGTGAAGACCAGCCTGGACGGCAAGGTGTCGATCGACCTGGAGGCCAGCGCGCCCTGGTCTGGCAAGGCCAGCCTGATGATCTCGGACGCGAGCGGCGTCCAGAAGGGCTCGGCGACCTTGAGCGGCGGCAAGGGCTCGACAACCGTGTCGCTTAAGAACCCGCGCCCTTGGAGCCCGGAGGATCCTCATCTCTATACCCTGACGATCCGCCTGGAGAACGGCGCGGCGTCGGACGAATACGCCTTCAAGATCGGTGTGCGGACCATCGAAGCCAAGGGCGACAAGCTGCTGCTGAACGGCAAGCCGGTGTTCCTGCGCGGCTTCGGCAAGCACGAGGATTTCCCGATCCACGGTCGCGGCCTGGACGTGCCCTCGATCATCCGCGACTTCGAGCTGCTGAAATGGATCGGCGGCAACAGCTTCCGCACCTCGCACTATCCGTACAGCGAGGAGGCGATGATGCTGGCCGACGAGCACGGCCTGCTGGTCATCGACGAGACTCCCGCCGTCAGCCTGGTGTTCGCCGATCCGCCGGAGATCCAGGAAGCGCGCTCCCAGCAGCTGCGCCAGGACATCGTCGAACTCGTCCGCCGCGACAAGAACCACCCCTGCGTGATCATGTGGTCGCTGGCCAACGAGCCGCTGGTCAAGCCCTTCCACACCGTCGATCCCGAGCCGGCCGGCGGCAACGAGACGGGCCTGAAGTTCTTCTCGCCGCTGTTCGATCTGACCCGTCAGCTGGACTCCACCCGGCCGGTGACGATCGTCAGCGTCCAGGGCGGCTCGACGGACTGGCAGGCCCTGGGCGACGTGATCTGCACCAACTCCTATCAGGGCTGGTACTCACTGTCGGGCCAACTGGACCTTGCCGAGGAGGCGCTGAAGAACGACGTCGCCAAGCTGCGCGCCCGCCATCCGAACAAGCCGATCATGTTCACGGAGTTCGGCGCCGACGCCGTGGCCGGCATGCACGCCCATCCGCCCGAGATGTGGACCGAGGAATACCAGGCCGACATGGTCGAGATGTATATCCGGGTGCTGGGCGAGTACCCATTCATCTTCGGCACCCATCCCTGGGCCTTCGCCGATTTCCGCACCTCGCAGAGCATCATGCGGATCGGGGCGCTGAACCACAAAGGCTTCTTCACGCGTGAGCGGAAGCCCAAGCTGGTCGCGCACCGGACCCGGGCCCTATGGAGCAAGCCGGCCAGGACCTAGAGGACGCGGCCCGAGCAGAGCGGGGCGGCGACGATCTCGGCCAGCACTGTGCGGTCGTGGAGCTGAGCGCGTTGGCGGTAGTGCTCCAGGTGCCGAGGGATCAGCACCACCAAGGTCGTGGCGGCGACGCCCGCCACGATCGCCACGGGCCACGCACCCAGCAAGGCCCGCAGGCCGCGCGCCGAGGCTCCGGTCAGGAGAGCCAGCAGTCCCAGCGCGCAGCACAGCATGGCGGACGCCTAGGCCGGAACGGCTTCGGCGTGGCAGGCCTTGGCCGGCGCCGCGTCCTCATATTCGTCATGGCGACGCATCCAGTCGCCCATGTTGCCGGATTCGTTGCGACCCAGCGGCGCGCGGTCGAGGATCATGTAGGTGCCGATCAACTCCTCGCCGCCGCGACCGTAGCTGGAATAGGTGTGGAACACCTGGCCGGTCTCGTCCTTGTAGAACGCGCTCAGGCCCGGCGCTTCGTTCGAGTCCGCGCCGGCGGGCTCGAAATTGTAGGTGGCGCCGGCGGCGATGGTCTCGGGCGTGAAGGAGACGCCGAAGTCGTAATTGAAGTCGCCGCCGAACGACGAGACCCACGGGAATTTCCAGCCCATCCGGGCCTTGTATGCGGCGATCTTGTCCAGGGGCGCCCGCGACACGGCGACCAGGGTGACGTCGTGATGGTTCAGGTGGGGCAGGGCGCCGTCCAGGTGATCGACCAGGAACGAGCAACCCGGGCAACCGGTCTCCCATTCGGGCGGCAGCATGAAGTGATAGACCACCAGTTGGCTTCGGCCAGCGAACAGCTGGTCCAGGGTCTTGCGGCCGGCCGGGGTGTCGAAGGTGTAGGTCTTGTCGATCTTGACCCAGGGCAGGGCCAGGCGCTCGGCGGCGTTGCGATCGCGCAGCCGCGTCTCTTCCTTTTCGTGGACCAGCAGAGCCTTGCGCGCTTCGAGCCATTCCTCACGCGACGCGACCTTGTGGTTCGTCATCGTCCTTCTCCCTGTTCGTGAGCCGCCCGGCCCATCGGCCTTGACATATAACGTTGATATCAACATAATTTGAGGGTGTCAAAGCCGCTGCACGTCCCGTACGCCGCCACCCTCCACGTGAAGGACGCCTGCCTGTGCCTGCACGCCCAGCGCGCCGCGCGGGCCTTAGCGCGTCGCTTCGACGAGGTCTTTCGTCCTTTCGACATCACCAGCGGCCAGTTCTCGTTGCTGATGTCGCTGAACCGGCCCGAGCCGCCGACCATTGGTTCGGTGGCGGGCCTGCTGGCCATGGACCGCACCACCCTGACCGCCAACCTCAAGCCGCTGGAACGACGCGGCCTGCTGACGGTCGAAGTCGACCCTAGGGATCGGCGCAGCCGCCGCCTAGCCCTGACCGGCGCGGGCATGGCCCTGCTGGCCCGCGCCCTGCCGGTGTGGATCTCGACCCACGCCGAGGTCGAGGCGGCCCTGCCCGAAGGCGGCGACGCCTTGCGGGCTGGGCTTCTGGCCCTGGCCTGAACTCCGCCGAAGCGCCGGGGGTGTTCACCCCTGTCTTTTTCCGTTTTGCCCGATGGCGCGCGAACTCTAGGCTGGTCAGACTCGAGAATCTGACGCGCACGGAGCAATCAGGCGTGACGACCAAGATCTACGGCATCAAGGCCTGCGACACGATGAAGAAGGCGCGGGATTGGCTGGATGGTCACGGCGTGGCCTATGAATTCCACGACTACAAGACGGTCGGCATCGATCGCCCGCGCCTGGAGGCCTGGAGCAGGGCCGTGGGCTGGGAGACCCTGCTCAACAAGGCGGGCACGACCTTCCGCAAATTACCCGACGCCGACAAGCAGAGCATCGACGAGGCCAAGGCCATCGACCTGATGCTGGCCCAGCCGTCGATGATCAAACGGCCGGTTCTCTCAACGGGCGATCAGTTGCTGGTGGGATTCAAGCCAGACGTGTATGGTCACGCCATGGGTTCGGGGGGCTGAATGGACGCCCAGATCGATCTGGTCATCTTCGATTTCGACGGCACGCTGGCCGACAGCACGGCCTGGGCCATCCGCGCTGTGCGGCCGCTCGCCGAACGCTTCAAGTTCAAGGCCGTCACCGAGGACGAGATCGCCATGCTGCGCGGCCGCTCCAGCCGTGAGATCATGGCCTATCTCGGCTTGCCGTTGTGGAAGGTCCCGCTGGTCGCCGCCCATGGCAAGAAGATGATGGCCGCCGAGGCTCACGCGATCCCGCTGTTCGCCGGCACCCGCGACCTGCTGCGCAGCCTGTCGGCCGCCGGGCTGCGGCTCGCGATCGTCAGCTCCAATTCCGAGGCCACGATCCGTTCGATCCTGGGCGCCGAACTGGCGGCCCTGGTTGACCACTACGGCTGCGGGGCGGCGATCTTCGGCAAGGCCGCCAAGTTCAAGGCCGTGGTCAAGGCCGCGCGGATACCCAAGGAGCGGGTCCTGTGCATCGGCGACGAGACCCGCGATATCGAGGCGGCGCGCGAGGCCGGGCTGGCCTGCGGGGCCGTCGAATGGGGCTACGCCACTCGCACCGCTCTGGCCGACCACGGCCCGACGATGATGTTTTCGGCCATGCACGAAATTATTTCGCGGGTCGCCGCATCCAATCCACGGGTCGGCGCCGACTAGTCTTCAGAAACGGCGCGGAGGTCGCGCCCATCTGGAGATGAAACCGATGTTCGAGCTGTTCCGCTCTTACTGGTGGCTGGTGTTCCCGCTGAGCTGGATCGTGTTCGGCGCCTTCCAAAGCTGGCTGGCCTACCAGGCCCGACGCGATACCCTGAACCTGCTGAAGTCCTATGCCGAAGCCGGTCGGGAACCGCCCGCCGAGCTGGTGGCGCGCCTGCGCGTCCGCGGCGCCTACTGATCATTCGGGGCGCGCCGCGCCCCTGGAGACCAAGACCATGGAAGACATGTTTCGACAGTTCTGGTGGCTGATCTTTCCGCTGAGCTGGTTCGTGTTCGGCGCCTATCAGAGCTGGCTGTCCTACAAGGCCAACCGCGACACGCTGGACCTGATCAAGTCCTACGCCCAGTCGGGGCGCGAGCCGCCGCCGGAGCTGTTGGCCAAGCTCAGCAAGCGCTGGAACGACGGCGACGAGGGCGACGAGCCCGACGACGGCGACGACCGCTGGCGCCGCCGCCGGTATCGCCGCCACCGCCGTTATCATGGCTGGTCGCGCGTCGCCCTGTTCGGCTGCCTGGGCGCCGGCTTCCTCTTCGCGTCGATTACCGATCTCTACCAGGCCGGACCCGCCTTCATCATTGTGGCCTTCGTGATGGGCGCTCTGGCCGTGTCCGCCGCGGTGGCCATCCTGGTGGATCGCGAGCCTCGCCTCTGATGGACGCACCGCTGGTCCGGGCCGCGCGGGGCGGGTCACAACCCGCCTTCGCCCGGCTGGTGGCGGCGCACGAGCGGGCCCTGCGTGGCTTTCTGCGCAAGAGCGGCTTCGGCGACGCTGACGACATCGCCCAGGAGGCTTTTCTCGCGGCCTGGTCCGGCCTGGGCCGGCTGCGCGACGACGAGGGCTTTCGAGCCTGGCTGTTCGGCATTGCCTGGCGCAAGGCGCTGGACCACAGCCGCTCGGCCCGCCGCGCCGCACGTCGCGACGAGGCCTGGCGCGAGGATCAGGCCGAGGAGGCGCCGCGCCAGGCCGACCCGGCCGACCGTATGGCCCTTGAGGCGGCCCTGGCCGACCTGCCGCCGGATCAGCGGGCCTGTGTAACCCTGTGCCTCGGCCAGGGCTGGTCGCACGGCGAGGCCGCCGAGGTGCTGAACCTGCCGCTGGGCACGGTGAAGTCGCATGTGAACCGAGGACGTGAGAGACTGTTGTCTGTACTGGGAGACGCGTCATGACCCCCGACCAGCGCCTAGCCGCCTTTCTGTCGGAGGACGATGCTCCGGCTCGCCCGACGGTGGATGCGATGTTCGTCGCCGAAGTCATGCAAGGCGTGGCGCGGCGCGAACTGAGGATCAGGCTCGGCTCGATCGCCGTGACCGCAGTGGCCGCCGCCGCAGTGTTGTGGGCTTGCGCTCCCGTGCTGGATCTGGCGGTTCAGGCTCTATCGCCGGTCCTGTTGCCCGTCGCCGGCATCCTCACCTTGGCGGCGGCCGCCGTCGTCGTCCTGGGCGGCCAGGCCGTGGAGCGCCGCTAGACGCTGGATTTCCCCGGGAATCGGCCGAAACCTCGGATGGCGTAGCCTTACGAAAGTTTCATCCGGCCCGGCGCCTCCAATCGGCATGGCCCAGGTCTCTTACCTACAGAAGGCGAGGGCAAAGGCCGTCGCCCAAACATCCGAGGGGACTGAAGTCATGGACTTTGGAATTCTAATCCCGCTGGCTCCATTCTTGATGGTCGCCGCCATCGTGATCGTGCCGGCCTGGTTGCGGCAGCGCGAGCGCCGCGAAATGCAGGCGACCGTCCGCGCCGCCATCGAGAAGGGGCAGCCGCTCCCGCCCGAACTTGTCGAGGCCCTGTCCAAGGACGTGCGCCCGCGTGTCGTGTCCTCGGCGCACCGCGACATGCGGATCGGCGTGATCCTCCTGTTCGTGGCGGGCGGCGTCGCGCTCACGGGCGTCGCCCTGGGCCAGATCAACGATAACGCGATGTTCGGCACCCTGAGCGGCGCGGCCATCCCGGGCATGATCGGCTTGGCCTTCATCATCCTCAGCTTCTTCAACCCCAACAAGCGTCCGCCGCAAGACTGACGACCGAGGGGAAGAGGGGACCAAACTCATGGGCGCCGAACGTCCACCCACAGGCCACGATGTCGAACTGGCCGCCCTGGCGGCGGCCGGCGACCGGCGGGCCTTCGGCGAGCTGGTGCGCCGCCACGGCTCGGCCGTGCGGGGCCTGCTGCGCCGGCTGGGGGCCGATCCGGCCACGGCCGACGACGTCGCCCAGGACGCGTTCCTGGTCGGCTACGAGCAGATCGCCGACTATCGCGGGGAGGGGGCCTTCGCCGGCTGGATTAAGAGGATCGCCGCGCGGCTCTATCTGAGGAAGGTCAAGCGCGAGGCGCGCCTGGTGCTGACCGAGACGCCCGAGGACGATGCGCCCGTCGCCGCCGACGGTCCCGCCGCCACGGCGGATCGTCTGGATCTGGACGAGGCGCTCAAGTCCCTATCCAAGGCCGAGCGCTTGTGCGTTTCGCTCTGCTACGGGGCCGATTGGTCGCACGCCGAGGCGGCCGAGGCCTTGAACATCCCCCTTGGGACGGTCAAATCCCATGTCAAACGTGGTCTGGATAAACTCAGGGCCCGGATGGCCGCGCCGTCCGGGAACGCATCGAACGACTCCGCGAGGCGAGAAAGCCATGGCTGACCTCGATTTCGAAACCCAGCTCACGCGGCTCTACGGCCAGGCGCCGGTGTTCCGCGACGCCGAACTGTTCAGCCAGCAGGTCACCGACAAGCTGGACCGGGGCTGGGCGCTACGCCGCGTGCTGATCGGCGCGACCGGTGTCGTGGCCGGCGTGGCCGCGGCCGCGCAGCTGGTCAGTTCGCGGTTCTCCACGGAGTTTTCGCAGATGTCCCAGGAAGGGTCGCAGCAGTTGGGCAAGCTGACCCAGCGCTACGACCAGCTGTTCGCGCTGGGCGGCGGTTCGGAGACGCTGTGGCTGGCGGTCGGGTTGGCTGGACTGGCCCTAGCCTTCGCGATCACCCGACTGATGGACGAGGTCTAGAGCGAGCTTTCGGCCAGGTTTCCAACGATAATGTTGCGGCGCCGAACGTTCTGGCGGAAAACGTCACGCGTTTTTCGCTGGAGTGTTCGTCCTGTCCGCCCATCGTGAAGAGAAGGTCCGCCGCCTGGCGGCCCCCGACATCGCCGCGCGCAAGGGCGGCGAGCCCATCGTCTGCCTAACGGCATACAGCGCGCCGATCGCCGCAGCGCTGGACGAGTCATGCGATCTGCTGCTGGTCGGCGACTCGCTGGGCATGGTCGTCCACGGCCTGCCCAACACCGTGGGTGTGACCCTGGAGATGATGATCCTGCACGGCCAGGCGGTGATGAGGGGCTCGAAACGCGCCATGGTCGTGGTGGACATGCCGTTCGGATCTTACGAGGGCGCGCCCGAAGAGGCCTACGCCAACGCCGTGCGGCTGATGAAGGAGACCGGCTGCCAGGCGGTGAAGGTCGAGAGCGGCTCCACCGTGCCCGCCACCATCGCCTATCTGGTCCAGCGCGGCATCCCGGTCATGGGCCATATCGGCCTGCGCCCGCAGGCGGTGCTGGTCGACGGGGGCTTCAAGGCCAAGGGCAAGGACGAGGCCGGCCGGCTGAAGGTGCTGGAAGAGGCTCGCGCCACCGCCGAGGCCGGCTGTTTCGCGATCGTGGTCGAGGGCGTGGCCGAAGGCCTGGCCCGTGAAGTGACCGCCGCCGTTTCGGTCCCGACGATCGGTATCGGCGCTTCGGCCGGCTGCGACGGCCAGGTGCTGGTGGTGGACGACATGCTGGGCCTGTTCGACTGGACCCCCAAGTTCGTGCGCCGCTACGCCGACCTGAAGAACGAGATCGAGCGGGCCGCCGCCGACTACGCCCGCGACGTCAGGGCCCGCACTTTCCCCGGCGAGGCCGAGACCTACTACGCCAAGAAGAGCTAGGGCGAAGAAGACCAGGCTGCTCGCGCGCCGGTTCCGCCCCGTTGCGGCTGACGTGGACACGCTATAGGTTCGCCGCCTCGGTGGGTTAAGCTCACCATGGTTTTCATTTCGCGCGCCGATTCCGGAGTGATCCGGCATTGGCGTCTCAGGGCGCTGTTGTCGCCCCTATCGGAGCCTCGTTCGTGGTCGATGTGTTTGACGAGGTCGAAGAGCAGCTGCGCTCCGACCGCTACAAGTCCCTCGCGCTGAAGTCGCTGCCCTGGGTGGGCGCGCTGGCCGCGGTGGCGATTCTGGGCACGGGCGGCTGGATGGGCTGGACCAGCTACCAGCAGAACCAGACTAACAAGGCCACGGAAGCCTATCAGGCGGCCCTGACCACGGGTCAGAAATCGGGTCCGGTCGCGGCCTTCCCGGCGTTCGAGGCGATCTCCAAGACCGGCACGCCGGTCTACAAGACCCTGGCGCTCCTGCAGATGGGCGGCGTGCGCCTGGAGCAGAACAAGACGGCCGAAGCGGTGGCTTATTTCGACCAAGCGGCCAAGCTTGCGCCTAATCCCGTGCTTGCCGACCTCGCCGGCCTCAATTCCGCCTTGGCGCTCCTCGACACGGCTTCCTACAAGGATGTCGAGGCGAGGCTGACCCCGTTGATGGGTGAAAAGAGTCCTTATCGAGTTCAGGCCAAGGAAGCCCTGGCCTTCGCCAAGCTGCGGGCCGGCGACCTGGCCGGCGCGCGCAGCGACTTCCTGGTCCTGTCCAATTCGCTGGACAACTCCTCGGACGAAATCCGCGAGCGGGCCCAAGGCGCCATGGCCATGATCGATTCCGGCACGGCCAAGGATCTGCCGGCCGTGGTCAAGGCCGCCATGGCCCTGCCGCCTCCCGCCGCCCTGCCGCCCGGTGCGCCCGTCGGCGTCGCCCCCGCTACCGCCCAATGAGCCGCCGCCCCATGACGACCAAGCGCTATCTGCTCCTCACCGCGATGATGACCGCCGCGGTGTCGGTGGCCGGCTGTTCGACGATCTCCAAGATCAACCCCTTCGACAAGAAGGAAGCCAACAAGACGCTGGCCACCCAGGGCCAGCGGATTTCGGTCATCGCGTTCGACCAGAAGGTCGAGCCGTCCGAGGCGCTGAAGGGGTCCGACTTCTTCCTGCCCGAGCCGACGGTCCAGGCCGACTGGCCGCTGCCGGGCGGAAACGCCGAGCAGTCGGTCGAGCACGTGGCCGCCGCCGCCAACTTCGATGTCGCCTGGCGCAAGGGCTTCGGCCAGAAGGCCAACCGCAAGTACCACGTCACCGCGCCGCCCGTGGCCGCCGACGGCAAGATCTTCGTGATGGACGGCGAAGCCACCGTCGTCGCGATCGACGCCCGCAGCGGCTCGACCGTCTGGAAGAAGGATCTGCGTCCGGCCAAGGCCCCGGGCAAGAAGCACGGCTTCCTGGGCCTGGGCGGCAGCGCGGGCGACCGGACCGGCTTCGGCGGCGGCGTCGCCTACGCCAACGGCAAGCTCTACGTCTCGTCGGGTTTCCGCTTCGTCGCCCAGCTGGACGCCGCCACCGGCGCCGAAGCCTGGCGCCAGCAGACCAGCACGCCCATCCACGCCGCGCCGACCGTCGCCGACGGCCGGGTGTTCGTGATCTCCACCGACAACGAGCTGCTGACCTTCAACGCCGCCGACGGCGCGCCGGGCTGGACCTACCAAGCGCTGATCGAGCCAGCCCGCATCCTGGCGGCCTCCAGCCCCGCCGTCAGCGGCGACACCGTGGTGGCCGGCTTCGCCTCGGGCGAACTGGTCGCTCTGCGCGCCACCAACGGCAACGACCTGTGGAGCGAGGCCCTCAGCCGAGCCAGCCGCACCAACGCCCTGTCGGAAATCCGCGACATCGCCGGCCGCCCAGTGATCTTCAAGGGCGACGTCTTCGCCGTCAGCCACTCGGGCGTCTTCGCCGCCACCGACCTGCGCACCGGCCAGGCCCGCTGGAGCCTGCCGGTCACCGCCATCACCAGCCCCTGGGCGGCCGGCGACGTGGTCTATGTGGTCGACAAGAGCGGCCAGGTTATCTGCGTCTCGCGTGAAGCCGGTCAGGTCTATTGGATCCGCGACCTCAACAACACCGAGCAGCTGAGCAAGAAGCAGAAGAAGAAGCGCGCCAAGCACCCGCTGCTGTGGTCGTCGCCGATCCTGGCTTCGGGCCGCCTGATCACCGTGTCGAGCGAGGGCCAGGCCGTCGCGCTGAACCCCAAGACCGGCGAGACCCTGAAGACCCTGAAGCTGGGCCAGCGCACCCTGTTGGGCCCGATCGCCATGGGCGACACGGTCTATGTGGCCACCGACGAAGCGGACCTGATCGCCATCCGCTAGGCGCTTCCGGGACCTTTCTGGACCCACAATCGACGCAACGCGAACCCGGGCCGGCCTTAGCCGGTCCGGGTTTGTCGCTTTTGTCCCCGAAATCGACTAATCACAGCCCATGCCTTTGAAACTCGCCATCGTCGGTCGCCCCAATGTGGGCAAGTCGACCCTGTTCAACCGTCTGGCCGGGCGCAAGCTGGCCCTGGTCGACGACCAGCCCGGAGTCACCCGCGACCGCCGGTTCGCCCACGGCCGCCTGGGCGACCTGGACCTGGAGCTGATCGACACCGCCGGCTTCGAGGACGTCACCGACGAAAGCCTGGAGGCGCGGATGCGCGCCCAGACCGAGCTGGCGATCGAGGAGGCCGACGTCTCCCTGTTGGTCTACGACGCCCGCGAGGGCCTGACGCCGCTGGACAAGATCTTCGCCGAGATCCTGCGCCGCCGGAACAAGCCCGTGCTGGTGGCCGCCAACAAGTCCGAGGGCAAGGCGGGCGACCACGGCGCGGCCGAGGGCAACGTCCTGGGCCTGGGTGAGCCGATCCAGATCAGCGGCGAGCACGGCGAAGGCATGGCCGAGCTCTACGCCGCCCTGCTGGCCGTCGCGCCGGAGGAGCTGCAAAGCGACCACGACGAGCTGGACGACGAGAACCCGATCAAGATCGCCATCGTCGGCCGTCCCAACGCCGGCAAGTCGACCCTGATCAACCGTCTGATCGGCGAGCAGCGTCTGCTCACCGGCCCCGAGGCGGGCATCACCCGCGACTCGATCTCGGTCGACTGGGACTGGGGCGGACGCAAGGTCCGCCTGGTCGACACCGCCGGGCTGCGTAAGAAGGCCAAAGTCAACGAGAAGCTGGAGAAGCTCTCGACCCAGGACACCATCCGCTCCCTGACCTTCGCCGAGGTCGTGCTGCTGGTGATGGACGCCACCCACCCGTTCGAGACCCAGGACCTGCAGATCGCCGACCTGGCCGAGCGGGAAGGGCGCTGCGTGGTGTTCGTGCTGGCCAAGTGGGACCTTATCGAGGACCCGGGTCAGATCCTGAAGGAGTTCAACGAGCACGCCGAGCGCATGCTGCCGCAGCTGCGCGGCGCGCCGGTCGTGGCCCTTTCGGGCGAGACCGGCAGGGGCGTCGAGCGCCTGATGCCGGCGGTGCTGAAAAGCCACAAGGACTGGTCGACCAAGGTCAAGACCCGCGATCTGAACGACTGGCTGCAGATGGCCATGCAGCGCCACCCGCCGCCCAGCGTCGGCGGCAAGCGCATCAAGCCCAAATACATGGCCCAGACCAAGGCCCGCCCGCCGACCTTCGTGCTGTTCTCCAGCCGCGCCGACCAGATGCCCGAGCAGTATCGGCGCTACCTGATCAACAGCCTGCGCGAGAGCTTCGACCTGCCGGGCGTGCCGCTGCGCATCACCCTGAAGTCGGGCGCCAACCCCTATGCCGAGGGCGAGGCCAAGGGCCACTCGGGCAAGGGCAAGCGGGAGTTCGAGCGCAAGGAGCGCGAGAAGGAGCGCATCCGGGCGTCGCGCAACACCGTCAAGAAGTCGGTGCGCGTGGCCGAGGCGGCCGCTGCCGCCGCCGCAGAGGCCGCCGGCCTGCCGCCGCCTGCCAAGAGCGCCGGCAAGCCCGCCTCGAAGGCCTCCAAGGCCCCGAAGCCGACCGAGATCGCCGCCGCCGGCGCGGTCGCCGAGTCCGGCAAGGGCGCGGTGAAGTCGGTCAAGAAGCAGGGGCCCAAGGTCCAGAAGAAATCGACCACGCCTAGCTACAAGGTCGGCTTCAAGGCCGCCGGCGGCAAGGCGGCCGGCTCCAAGACCGCCGTCCGGCGCCCCGTGGCCGGCGCGCGGACCGTGCGCGGCAACAAGGCGCCGCCTAGGGGGCGCTAAATACCTCTGAGCCGGTTGTGCATGGCCGTGGCCGCGATCGCCGCCTCGCCCTGGGCCGTGGTGATCTGGTTGAGGCCGCGCACCATGTCCCCGGCGGCGTAGAGCCCCGGAACAGAGGTCTGTTGATGGTCGTCGACCACCAGCCGGCCCTGGTCGTCGTGCCGCGCCCCGGCCGCCAGCGCCAGGCCGGTCCGGGGCGTCACGCCCAGGGCGCTGTAGAGGGCGTCGAATTCCACGCGACCCGTTCCCGAGAAGCAGAGGGCTCGCGGCCGGTCCGGCTGAAGCTCGACGCTGTCGATCGGCGCTTCGATCACTTGTATGCCGTCTTCGGCCAACAGACGGCGCTCCTCTGCGGGAAGGGCGTCCGGCGCAGCGACGTGGATAAGGCTCAGGGCGTCGGCGTAGGTGCGCAGGAACAGCGCCTCGCGTGCGCCCAGCGGGCCGTCGCCCATGACCCCGACCCGCTGGCCGGTGACCTCGAAGCCGTCGCAGATCGGGCAGATACGCAGCAAGGCGCGGCGGACGGCTTCGTCCACCTCCGGAAGGTCGGGGGCGTTGTCCTCGACGCCGCAGGCCAGCAGGACCGTCGGCGCCCGCAGGACGCCGTCATTCGTCTCCAGCACGAAGCCTCCGTCCACCGCCGACAGCGCCTCGACCTTGCCAGTCCTGATCCGCGCGCCATAGCGCAGGGCGTGTTCACGCTGCAACTCAAGCAGCCGCGTGCCGGCGACGCCCGTCGGAAAGCCCGGATGGTTGTGCGTGACGGGAATCCAGGCCGCCCGGCTGTCGCCGCCGTCGACGACCAGCACGCGCCTTCGGAAGCGTCCCAGATAGAGGGCGGCGGTCAGACCGGCGGGGCCGGCCCCGACGACGATCGCGTCCAAGCGTTCAGCTTCCATGATTTGGCATCGAGCAACTCCGCGGCCATAGACGCGCCAGGCCGCGAACGGTTGCACTGGAACGGCGGGCTCGGCGGGACCATTTGACCCGACATGGATCTTCGCCAACCTGGTCTGTTCGACGAGCCCGCGCCGGGTCCGCCGGGATTCCTCTACCGCACCAACGCGATCACCCCGTCCGAGGAAGTAGCGCTGGTCGAAGCGGTCGGTCGTCTGGACCTGAGGGCCTTCGAGATGCGCGGCTACGCCGCCAAGCGACGCGTGGCCTATTTCGGCCGACGCTATGACGACACGGCGCGCGGACTGACGGACGGACCGCCGATCCCGGACTTTTTGCAGGCCCTAAGGCGCAAGGCCGCCGACTTGGCGGGCCTGGAGCCCGACACCCTCGTCCACGCCCTGATCAACGAATATCCGCCCGGCGCGCCGATCGGCTGGCATCGCGACCGACCCTATTTCGGCCAAGTGATCGGCTTCTCGCTGCTGTCGTCCTGTTTGATGCGCTTTCGGCGAGCGCGGGAGGACGGCGGCTGGGAGCGGCGCTCCCTGACGCTGGAGCCGCGTTCAGCCTACTGGCTGGCGGGTGAGGCGCGATCGGTGTGGGAGCACAGCATCCCGCCCGTGGAAGCGCTGCGCTACTCGATCACCTTCCGGACGCTGGCCTAGAACTCTTCCCAATCGGTCGCGACTGCGGCGCTGGAGCCTGGCCGCATTTGCGTCACCGGCTTCGCCGGGGCCTGGGGCCGACGGACGGGGCGTTCGACCGCGCGAGAGCGGGCCGCCGGCGTGCTGGAGCGCGAAGCCTCGCCCGTGTGGAAGCGCGACACCAGTTCGGCCAAGCCGACGGACTCGGTCCGCAGATTGGCGGCGGCGGCGGTGGCCTGCTCGACCATGGCCGCGTTCTGCTGGGTTACCTGGTCCATCTGGTTGACGGCCGAGTTGACCTGGTTGAGGCCCGTGGCCTGTTCCTGTGAGGACTGGGCGATCTCGGAGATCAGGACGTCGATCTCGGCGACCTTGCCGACGATGCCGCTCAGCGCCTGGCCGGTGTCGCCGACCAGCTGCACGCCCCGCGCCACCTGTGAGGTGCTGTTGGCGATCAGGGTCTTGATCTCCTTGGCCGCCTCGGCCGAACGTTGGGCCAGGGCCCGCACTTCCTGGGCCACGACCGCGAAGCCTCGGCCCGCCTCGCCGGCGCGCGCCGCTTCGACCCCGGCGTTCAGCGCCAGTAGGTTGGTCTGGAAGGCGATCTCGTCGATCACGCCGATGATCTGGGTGATCTGGCCAGAGCTCTGCTCGATCTCGCCCATGGCGGCGACAGCGTCGCGGACCACCTCGCCGGAGCGGGCGGCTTGCTGGCGGGCGCCGGACGCGGCGTTGGAGGCCTCCTTGGCGCCGGCGGCGCTGCGGCGGACCGTGGCGGTGATCTCGTCGAGAGCGGCGGCTGTTTCTTCCAGGGACGCGGCCTGCTGCTCGGTGCGGCGCGACAGGTCGTCGGACGCGGCGGAGATCTCGTCGGCCCCACCGCGCAGGCCGTCGGTGGCGGCGACGATCTGGCCGATGGCCGCGCGCAGGGCGTCGACGGCGGCGTTGTAGTCTTCCTTGATCGGCAGGAAGCGGCCTTCGAAGGTCTCCGTGATCCGGGCGGTCAGGTCGCCGCCCGCCAGGCGCTTCAGATAGCCGGCCAGAGAACACACGATGGCGCTCTGCTCTTCCTCGGCCTTGTGGCGCGCCTCGTTGACGATCCGTTCCTGCTCGACCGCCGTGATATCGCTAGCGAACTTGATGACCTTGCAAGGCTTGCCGGCGGCGTCGAAGATCGGGTTGTAAGCGCCCTGGATCCAGACGTCCTTGCCGCCCTTGCCGACGCGGTGGAACTTGTCGGAAAAGAACTCGCCCCGGCCCAGATTGGCCCAGAAGGCCTTGTATTCGGCGCTGCGGCCGTAGTCGGGATCGACGAACATGGCATGGTGGCGGCCGACGATCTCGTCCAGCGAATAGCCCACCGTGTCGAGGAAGTTCTTGTTGGCGGTGATGATCGTGCCGTCGAGCTTGAACTCGATCATCGCCTGCGACCGATCGATGGCCGCGACGGTGGCCTCGAGATCGGCGAGACGCTGCGCCGCCTTCGGATCCTGACGGTTAGGCGAAAAAAACGACATGAACGAGTTCCCCCAGCCCGTCACACTACGACGCGCTACACGGAAAACGTGCACGGACTGGGTTGAGGAGGTCTTAACTTCCGGGCGCGCCCAATCGCCACGAGATGCGACAGTTTGGCGCGGAAACTCCCTGACTGAAGCTTAGCAACTTACTGATTTAGCTGACTTTGTCGACTTCCCGACCACCTCGACTGCCAGCACGGCCAGGACCGCCCGGTGGTCGTCCTACACGTCGCTCCAACTTACCACTGATAACCAGCGCGTTGGCGGCGATCAACCGATGCTGGCGGATTCCTGGCCGCGATCTTTGAACTTCACGACGCCCTTGGGCGGCTCGCGATCGGGGCGGGCCAGGTCGATGATCAGCGGGACGATCGTGTCCGGCGCGGGCACGGTCTGGGGGTCTTCGCCCGGGAAGGCGCCGGCCCGCATGCGGGTGCGCATCGCGCCCGGATCGACGCAGACGGCGCGCACCGAGGTGTTTTCCATCTCGTCGTCGTAGCAGGCCACCACGGCCTCAAGCCCGGCCTTGGAGGCCGCGTAGCCGCCCCAGAAGGCGCGATGGGTCTTGGCGACACTGCTGGTCAGGAAAATGGCCCGGGCGGCCTCGGAGCGCCGCAGCAGGGGATCCATGGCCCGGATCAGCCGCCAGTTGGCGGTCAGGTTGGTGGCCATGATCATCTCCCAGCCCTTGGGGTCCAGGTGGCCCACTGGGGTCAGGGCGCCCAGGACGCCGGCGGCGCCGACCAGGATGTCCAGCTTGCCGAAGCGCTCGTAGAGGGCCGCGCCCAGCTGGTCCAGGCCGTCGGGCTCGCGCAGGTCCAGCGGGACCAGGGTGGCGTGCTCGCCGGTGGCGGCGAAGATCGCGTCGTCCAGGGCCTCCAGCGCGCCTTGCGTGCGGCCCAGGGCGATGACATGGGCGCCCGCCTGGGCCAGGCCCAGGGCGATGGCTTCGCCGATGCCGCGGGTGGCGCCGGTGACGAGGGCGATGCGGCCGGCCAGCGGCTTGTCGGAGTCGGAAGTCATGGGCGGGTTCTAGTGGCTAAGCCGCCGTATGGGAACCGGAACGGACCCTTAAGCCCGGCTTTTCAAATCTCATCGGCGGGTCGCGCGCCGTAGCGCTGGGCGATCACCGAACAGGCCATCAGCTGGATCTGGTGGAACAGCATCAGGGGCAGCACCAGGATGCCCGCCGTCGCGCCGGGGAACAGGATTCCGGCCATCGGCACGCCGGTGGCCAGGCTCTTCTTGGAGCCGCAGAACACGATGGCCACCTCGTCGGGCTTGGAAAAGCCCAGGGCCCGCGCGCCGAATACCGTGGCCAGCATGACGAGGGTCAGCAATGCGCAGCAGACGGCGAGCAGCAGGAAAAGTTCGGGGATCGAGACGATCTTCCAGATGCCGCCCACGACAGCCGCGCTGAAGGCCGAATAGACCACCAGCAGGATCGAGCCGCGGTCGACCTGGCCGACCAGGGCCTTGTGCTTCTCGATCCAGCCCTTGACCCAGGGGCGCACCAGTTGGCCGGCCACGAACGGCACGAGCAGCTGGACGACGATCGACTGGATCGAATCCCAGCCGCCCACGTCGCCGTGGGCGTTCATCAGCAGCCCCACCAGCACCGGCGTCAGGAAGATGCCCAACAGGTTCGAGGCCGAGGCCGCGCAGACGGCGGCGGCGACATTGCCTCGGCCGATCGAGGTGAAGGCGATCGACGACTGCACGGTCGAGGGCAGGCAGCACAGGAACAGGATGCCGGTCGATAGGGTGGGGGACAGCACGCCCGACTTGCTGATGGCTAGGCCCAGCACCGGGAACAGCACGAAGGTGAAGGCCAGGATCGTCAGGTGTAGCCGCCAGTGGGTCAGGCCCGCCACCACGGCCTCGCGCGACAGCTTGGCGCCGTGCAGGAAGAACAGCACCGCGATGGCGATCTTGACCACCCAGCCCACGATCGTCGCCGCCTCGCCGCGCACCGGCAGGATCGAGGCCAGCACCACCATGCTGAACAGGGCGAGGATGTAACCGTCGATCTTCAGCTTGGCGAGCAGGGTGGAAATGGGATTGGCCAAGGCGCTTCACTCTTGAACTTCGTCGCCCTGAAGGGCGCGGGCGACCGGGTTAGCGCAGCTTGGGTCCCCCGAACAAGTCGGGGGACGACATTCGCGGACGGTGAGGCGAGGACGACTAGGCGCTCAGCAGCGACAGCTGCTTCTCGGCCTGGTCGTTGCGGCCCTCGGCGATCTCGCGATCGGTCAGGCGCGTAGGGTAGTCGCCGGTGAAGTAGTGGTCGGTGAACTGGGGATGGGCCGGGTCGCGCGGACCGGCTTCCAGCGCCTGGTAAAGGCCATCGACCGACAGGAAGCCGAGGCTGTCGACCTCCAGGAACCGCGCCATCTCCTCCAGCGACTTGTTGGCCGCCAGCAGTTGGTCGCGCTCGGGCATGTCGATGCCGTAGAAGTCAGGCCACTTGATCGGCGGGCTGGCCGAACGCAGGTGGACCTCCTTGGCGCCGGCCTCGCGGACCATGCGGACGATCTTCAGCGAGGTGGTGCCGCGCACGATCGAGTCGTCGATCAGGATGACGCGCTTGCCTTCCAGCACCGCGCGGTTGGGGCTGTGCTTCATGCGCACTCCCAGTTCGCGCACGCCTTGGGTCGGCTGGATGAAGGTGCGGCCCACATAGTGGTTGCGGATGATGCCCAGGTCGAAAGGCAGGCCGCTCTGCTGGGCGAAGCCGATGGCGGCCGGCACGCCGCTGTCCGGCACCGGCACCACCACGTCGGCCTCGACGCCGGTCTCGATGGCCAGGCGCTGGCCCATGCGCTTGCGCACGTCATAGACCGACCGGCCGTTCACGACGCTGTCGGGGCGGGCGAAGTAGACGTATTCGAACACGCAGGGACGAGCCGCGACATTGGCGAACGGGCGCAGCGACTTCACGCCGGTCTCCGAGATCACCACCATCTCGCCGTGCTCGACGTCGCGCACGAAACGAGCGCCGATCATGTCCAGGGCGCAGGTCTCAGACGCCAGGATCGGCTGGCCGTCCAGGTCGCCCAGCACCAGCGGGCGGATGCCCAGCGGGTCGCGCAGGCCGATCATCTTCTTGTTGGTGATGGCCACGATAGCGTAGCCGCCCTCGATTTGACCGACGGCGTCGATGAAGCGGTCGACGATGCGAGCCTTCCGCGAGCGGGCGATCAGGTGGAGGATCACCTCGCTGTCCGAGGTCGACTGGAAGATCGCGCCCTCCTGCACCAGGCGCTCGCGCAGGGTGAGGAAGTTGGTCAGGTTGCCGTTGTGGGCGATGGCCACGCCGCCCGTCTCGAGGTCGGCGAACATCGGCTGGACGTTGCGGATGCCGCTGCCGCCGGCGGTGGAGTAGCGGGTGTGGCCGATGGCCAGGGCGCCCGGCAGGCGCTGGACCAGGTCGTTGCCGGTGAACGCGTCGCCGACATGGCCCATGTGGCGTTCGGTGTGGAAGCGCTGACCGTCGAAAGCGGCGATGCCGCAGGCTTCCTGACCGCGATGCTGCAGGGCGTGCAGGCCGAGGGCCGTGACGGCGGCGGCGTCGCGCACGCCATAGACGCCGAAGACCCCGCACTCGAGGCGCAGGGTGTCGTCTTCCGGGTCGCGCCAGGGCTTGGACGAGAAGCGGTCGGTCGACTGGCCGAAGGACGTCATCGCGATTTCTCCACCAGGTCGTCGACGGAGCGACGCTGGTTACTATCATAACTCGGTTCGTGCGACTTGCGGTCGGACGGTTTGTCGCTGGCGCCGTCTCCCTTGGTCCCATCGTGAACGGCGTCCTCGATGGCCGGAGCCAGCTTGCCGGCCAGGCCCGCGCCCTTGGGGGCGAACACCTTCAGCACGCGGCCGGCGGCGTTGGACAGCGGATACAGCGCCGACTTCGACATCCAGTGCGGGACGCGGTCGGGCGGGGTGGCCATGTGGAACACCAGGCTGAACACGCCCAGCACCACCAGGCCGCGCAGCAGGCCGAACGCCAAGCCCATCAGGCGGTCCAGCGTGCCCAGAGCGCCGTCGGCGTGCAGGGTCTTGGTGATCTGGGCGCCCAGCAGGCGCAGCAGGACGAAGATGATGACGAAGCCGACCAGTATGGCGGCGGCCGTGGCCGCCCAGTCCGGGTCCATCATGCCCCGGAACAGCGGACCGGTGACGCGCAGGGCCAGCAGCGAAAGCAGGGCCGCGACGATGAACGAGAGGGCCGAGGTCAGCTCCCGCGAGGCGCCCCGCGCGAAGCCGACCACGGCGGACACCACCAGGATCAGGCCGAAGATGATGTCGAAAGGCGTCACGTCAGCTGGCCCCAGATCTCGTCGGCGACGCGGCGCACGGCGTCGGCCAGCCGCGCCACGCCGGCGACGGGCAGGGCTCCGCCGCCTTCGGGCAGGCCCGACAGCGGTCCCAGAGCTCGACCAAAGCCGAGTTTCGCGGCCTCTTTCAAACGTGTCTCCATACGGCTCACGGGCCGCACTTCACCAGACAGGCTGACCTCGCCGAACACGACGCAGTCTTGCGGCAGGGCGATGTCGAGGGCCGATGAGGCCAGAGCCGCCGCCGCAGCCAAGTCCGCCGCCGGCTCGGTGATCCGCAGGCCGCCAGCGACGTTCAGATAGACGTCCTTGTTGCCAAAACCAAGGCCGCAGCGTGATTCCAGCACAGCCAAAACCATGGCCAGGCGTCCGGAATCCCATCCGACCACGGCGCGTCGGGGCGTTCCGTACGCGGACGGCGCGACCAGAGCCTGGAATTCCACCAGGACGGGTCGCGAGCCCTCGATGCCCGCGAACACCGCCGCGCCCGCCGCCCGCTCGCCGCCTTCGTTCAGGAACAGCGCCGAGGGGTTCTTGACCTCGCGCAGGCCCGCGTCGCCCATTTCGAACACCCCGATCTCGTCGGTGGCCCCGAAGCGGTTCTTGGCGCCGCGCAGCACGCGGAACGGATAGCCGCGCTCGCCCTCGAAACTGAGCACGGCGTCGACCAGGTGCTCGACCACGCGGGGGCCGGCGATCTGGCCGTCCTTGGTGACGTGACCGACCATCAGGATGGCCACGCCTTGCTTCTTGGCCAGGCGCACCAGTTCGCTGGCGCAGGCGCGGACCTGGGTGACGGTGCCGGGACCGGCCTCGTGGGCGTCGCTCCAAAGGGTCTGGATCGAGTCGATGACCACCAGGTCGAACCTCTCGCGCTTCAGGCCGTCGAGGATGTCGCGCAGGCTGCTCTCGGCGGCAAGCTTCACAGGGGCCTGGGCGAAACCCATGCGGTCGGCGCGGCCGCGAATCTGGGCCACGGCCTCTTCGCCGGAGATGTAGGCGCAGTTGACGCCGCGCAAGGACGCCTTGGCCATGACCTCCAGCAGCAGGGTGGACTTGCCCACGCCCGGATCGCCGCCGATCAGGATCGCCGAGCCCGGCACCACGCCGCCGCCGCAGACCCGGTCGAACTCGTCGACGCCGGTGATGATGCGGGGCGGGGCGGGGGTGTCGCTCTCGAGGCCCGTGAACTGCAAGCCGCGCACGCGGCTGGCCTTGGTGCTGGACAGCGCGCCCGGCGCGCGGACGCCGGTTTCCTCGACCAGGGTGTTCCAGCTCTGGCAGGCCGGGCATTGCCCCGCCCACTTGGTCTGAACCGCGCCGCAGGACTGGCAGGCGTAGACGGCGCCGTCGCGGGCCATGGGTGCTCCTGATTCGAGAACGACTGGAGACTACAGCTTGAGCGCCCGCTACGCCAAAGGCGGACGCAGCGTTCTTAGCCGCCCGTGACCGTCCGCCGGGCTCGGGGCGCGATGCGGGTCAGGAGTTCGTAAGCGGTCGTGCCGGCCGCCGCCGCCGCCTCGTCGACCGGCAGATCGGGACCGATGATCTGCATCATGGCGCCGGGGCGGGCGGCGTCGCAGTCGGTGATGTCGACGGCGATCAGGTCCATCGACACTCGGCCCAGGATCGGACGCCGGGCGCCGTCGAACCAGACCGCGCCGTTCGGATGGGCCGCGCGCGGCACGCCATCGGCATAGCCGACCGCCAGGATGGCCACGCGGGTGGTGTCCGGAGCGACATAGGCCGCGCCGTAGCCGATGCTCTCGCCGCGCGGCACAACCCGGGCCTGGAGGATCGGGGCCTCCAGCGTGGCCACGGCCTTGATGCGTTCGTCAGGCACGTCGCGCGGGCCGCCGCCGTAGAGGCTGATGCCCGGACGGCACTGGTCGAAGTGGTAGTCGCCGCCCAGGAAGACCCCGCCCGAATTGGCCAGGCTGCGGGGGGCGTTCGGGAACAGGGCGGCGGCCTCGGTGAAGCGGGCCAGCTGGCGGGCGTTCAGCGGATGGTCGGGCTCGCCGGCGCAGGCCAGGTGGCTGATCACCAGGGTGATGTTCAGGAACTTCAGCCGGTCCATGGCCCCGGTCAGCACCACGGCCTCCTCGGGGCGTAGACCCAGGCGGTTCATGCCGGTGTCGATGTGCAGGGCGGCGTCCAGCGTCCGGCCGCGGGCGTGGCTGTTCCAGGCCTCGATCTGCGGCAGGCTGTTGAGCACCGGCGTCAGCTTGGCGGCCTCGATGGCGGCGGCCGAGCCGGGGGTGACGCCGTCCAGCAGGTAGATCGTGGCCTTGCGATCACCCAGGGCCCGGCGCAGGGCCAGGCCTTCGGACAGTCGGGCCACATAGAAGGCGCGCGCGCCGTCGTCCCACAGGAAGCCGGCGATCACGGCCGCGCCCAGGCCGTAGCCGTCGGCTTTCACGGCCGGCGCGATCTCGGCCCCGCCGGCGGCGGACCTAAGTACGGCGTGGTTGGACGCCAGGGCGTCGAGGTCGAGGGTGAGGAGGCTGGTTTCGGTCACGGGGCAGGGCGTAGCCGAGCCGGCCGCCCCTGGCCAGTGCAGATGCGGAGGAGTTTTGGCGAACGCCTCACCGTCCGGCCAGGAACTGGGTCACCAGGGCCTCGACGCCGCTGGCGACGATCTGGACGCCGATGCACATCAGCAGGAACGCCATCAGTCGCGACATCACGCGCGCGCCGTTGACGCCCAGCAGAGCCAGGACCTTATCCGAGGCGCGATAGAAGCCCCAGACCATCAGGGCGATGACTACCACGGCCAGGCTCGCGCCCATGAAGAACGGGATCACCGAATGGCCCTGGACAGGTCGCTGGGAGGAGAGGGCGATGGCCACCGAGATCGCGCCCGGCCCCGTCGTGAACGGCATGGTCAGCGGGAAGAAGGCCATGTCCTCGGCCCGGCTTTTCAAGGGCGCGGCCTGGTCGGCCTTGCGCTCCTCGTGTTCCTCCGGGGTCATCAGCAGGGCCCAGGCGCGGATGGCCACCACCAGCCCGCCGGCGACGCGCAGCGCGCCCAGGCTGACGCCGAAGAAGTTCAGCACGTAGCCGCCCAACAGCAGCGAGCCCAGCAGGATGAAGAAGGCGTAGAGCGCGATGGTCGGCGCCAGCCGCTTGCGGGTCTCGGCCGGGTGGTCGACCAGCATCTGGTGGAAGATCAGCGCCGCCCCGATCGGATTGACGATCGAGAACAGCGCCGGGAAGGCCAGCAGGAACGCGCCGACCAGGGTCGACACGGGCAGGGGGCTGAACTCCATCAGGCGGTCTCGTGGGCGGCGGGCGGGAAAGGGCACCCTGGCCCGATCCGTCCGCCGCCGTCAAACAGGAGCCGCTACTCGTCGTCGCCGCTGCGCATCTGGTGGAAGTAGTGGTCGCGGGCCAGGTTGCCGAAGCGCGTGGTGTCGCTGTTGAACGACAGGCGCACGGTGCCGATGGGACCGTGACGCTGCTTGGCGATGATCACCTCGGCCAGGCCTTGCAGGCGGTCCATGTCTTCCTGCCACTGCAGGTGCTCGGGCGTGCCTTCGCGCGGCTCGGAGCGGCCGACATAGTAGCTTTCGCGATAGACGAACCAGACCATGTCGGCGTCCTGCTCGATCGAGCCCGATTCACGAAGGTCGGACAGCTGCGGACGCTTGTCCTCGCGCTGCTCGACCTGACGCGACAGCTGCGACAGGGCGATGACCGGGCAGGCCAGCTCCTTGGCCAGGGCCTTGAGGCCCATGGTGATTTGCGAGACCTCCTGCACGCGGCTGGCGTTGGACGACAGGTCCGAGCCGGTGACCAACTGCAGGTAGTCGACCACGATCAGGTCCAGGCCGACCTGGCGCTTCAGGCGGCGGGCCCGGGCGGTCAGCTTGGCGATGGAGATGCCGCCGGTGGCGTCGATGTAGAGCGGGGCTTCCTGCAGCTCGATGGCCGCGTCCCGCACCCGGCCGAACTCGCTGGCGTCGATCTCGCCCTTACGGAGCTTGTCGCCCGATACGCCGGACGCGTCGGCCAGCATACGCAGGGCCAGCTGCTCGGCGCTCATTTCCAGCGAGTAGAAGGCCACCACGCCGCCGCTGACGGTCTTCTTGGTGCCGTCCGGCTGGGGCTCCCAGGCGTACTTCTTGGCGATGTTGAAGGCGATGTTGGTCGCCAGCGCAGTCTTGCCCATCGACGGACGGCCGGCCAGCACGATCAAGTCGGAGGGGTGCAGGCCGCCGATCTTGGTGTCCAGGTCGATCAGGTCGGTCGAGATGCCCGACATGCCGCCGTCGCGGCTGTAGGCCTCGGCGGTCATTTCCACGGCGCCGCGCAGGGCTTCGCCGAAGCTGACGAAGCCCGAGCTGGCCGTGCCGCTTTCAGCCAGGGTGTAGAGCTGCTGTTCGGCGGCCTCGATCTGGTCGCGGGCCGGCAGCTTGACGTCGTCCTTGCCGACCCCGCCGTGGGCCGTGGCGGCGATCTCGCCGCCGATGCGGATCAGGTCGCGGCGTAGGGCCAGGTCGAAGACAGCGCGGGCGTAGTCGCCGACATTGGCGGCGGGCGGGGCGCGGTCGACCAGGTCGGCGAGGTAGCGCAAGCCGCCCAGCTCGTCGAAGGCCGGATCGTGCTTGAACTCGTCGGCCAGCAGGATCGGTTCGGCCAGCTGACCCTTGCGGATGTGGGTCTCGATCGACTGGAACAGCCGCTGGTGGAACGGCTCGTAGAAGTGACGCCCCTGCAGGCTGTCGGTCAGCCGCTCATAGGCCGCGTTGTCGTACAGCAGCACGCCCAGCAGGGCCTGTTCGGCCTCCAGATTATGGGGGGCGACGGCGACGACGATTTCGCCCGAAGACGGCGGGCGGAGGTCTAGTGCAGGGACGAGGGACATCGGCGGAAGTTAACGCGAACGGCTGTTGGGCGCGACCGGCGCCGCTTCAGATGAACGGGGATGTTCTGTGTATATTCTATGCGATGTGGGTTCGTCAGAAACGGACGTAGGATGGGTGCGGCGATCGCTCGCCGCGCCCATCCGTCGCTTAGTCGAAGCCAGCCAAGGACTTACCAGCTGTAGCTCAGACGCGTGTAGAGGAAGCGCCCGTTGAAGCCGAACGGCGAGTAGCTGGGGAAGCCCACCACGCCGGTCGTGTTGACCGGGGCCGGGGCCTTGTTGGGATACTCGTCGAACAGGTTGTTCACGCCCACGGCCCAGGTGATGTCCTTCAGGAACGTGTAGCGCGCCTCGGCGTCCCAGACGGCCGCGCCGCCGGACTCGTAGTCCAGCGACGGCGTGGCGTTGGGGATCAGCACCGAGTCATACGCCGTACCCCGCAGGGTGGCCCCCCACGGACCGTTGCTCCAGTCGCCGGAGAGCACGAACTTGTGCTCGGGCGTGCCCTGTTCGTAGGTCAGGACGTTGACCCGGGCGAATAGGGGCGGGGGCACGGGGAGGCCGGACAGGGTGCTGGTGGTCGGCACCCGGGTCACATCGGTCTGGTTGAAGTTGGCCGCCAGGGTCAAGTCGAAGCGGCCGGCCGCCTCGGCGTCCAGGCGGTAGCGCGCCACCACGTCGACGCCCTTGCTGGTGGTGTCCACGCCGTTGACGAAGAACCGCGCCGTGGTCACGCCGAACGGCTGCAGCAGGTTGTAGATCGCCTGCTGGGTCGGCGTGCCGCCGTTCACGCCCTGGATGTTCTCCGAGAGCACGATGCGGTTGTCGATGTCGATCTGGTAGGCGTCGACCGTCAGCTCGAACGCCCCCTTGTGATAGACCGCGCCCAGCGAATAGTTCTTCGACTTCTCGGGCTCCAGCGGCTTGGCCCCGAGGGCCGCGGCCGTGGCGCTGGTGGCCGGGAAGGTGCCGACATCCACCGCCGCGCCGCCGGCGAGGATGTTGATCGAGGTCGTCGTGAAATACTGCTGCTGCAGGGCCGGGGCCCGGAAGCCGCTGGAGAACGCGCCGCGCAGGGCGAAGTTGTCGGTGAAGTCGTAGCGGGCCGCGATCTTGCCGGTCGTGGTCGAGCCGAAGTCCGAATAGTCCTCGTAGCGCGCGGCCAGGTCGATATCGAACTTGTCGGTCACCTGGTTGTCCAGGTCGACATAGAGGCTGGTGGCGTTGCGGCTGACATCGACCTCGTTGGCCGGACGGAAGCCCGGGAAGCCCTGGGCGCCGGCGCCCTTGCCGTTGCCGCCGTTGACCCACGACGCCGTCTCGCCGGCTTTGATCTTGTAGCCTTCGTCGCGGTACTCGATCCCGAACGCCAGGGTGCTGGGCTTGGCGAAGCCGAACAGCTCCAGCGGACGGTTGACGTCGATCGCCGCCACGGTCTGCTCGTAGCGCATCGAGCCGTCCTTGAAGCGCGTCGGCGAGCTCGGGCCCAGCGAGGCGTTCAGCGAATTGATCGTGCCGTACTCGACCTTGTTGGCGCCGTTGGTGACGCTGGCGTCGACGTTGAAACCGGCGATCACGCCCTTGGCGCCGAAGGCGAGGTTGTAGTCGTCGATGTCCGTGGTGATCCGCGGGATGTAGCCGTTCGGATAGACGCTGACATAGTTGTTGGCGTTGTCGGCCAGGCGCGGGAAGGCCGAGCTTTCGCCTTTGCGGTTCTGGTAGCCGGCGAGGCCGTACAGGCTCCAGTCCTCGTTCAGCGGCAGGCCGAAGTTGGCGTAGATCGTCTTGGTCTCGACCTGAGGGTCGCCATAGACGCCGGTCACCTTGTTGGGCGTGACGCGCGGGTCGAAGTCCGAGCGGTTGGTTGGGTTGCGGAACGAATATTCGCCCGTGACGGTCAGGAAGCCGTCGTTGGGCAGGGCGAAGCCTTGCCACAGCGAGGCGCTGTAGGTGGGACCGTCGTGCGCCTTGCGGCCGTCCTGGTTCCGCGTGGTCTTCACGTCGGTGTTGTAGACGCCGTAGGTGGCGCTGGCGCCGCCGCCGTGGCTGGCCTGGCGCAGACGGAGGTTGATCACCCC
>JAGIBE010000089.1 GCA_017744495.1 Caulobacter sp.
GCTGTTCAGCGTGGCCGCCCGTCGAGGCTGGGTCGAGCCCGACCTGAAGCCGCTGGAGGCGCCCGTCAGTCCGCAGGTCGGCGCGCCCGCGTGATCGTCTTCATCGCCGTCTATCTGGGCGTGCTGAACCTGCTGACCTTCGCGATCTTCGGCTTCGACAAGGCGGCCGCCGCCGACAAGCGCTCCCGCGTGCCCGAACGCGCCCTGCTGACCCTGGCGGCCCTCGGCGGCAGCCCCGGCGCCCTGCTGGCCCGGCCGGTGTTTCGCCACAAGACCCGCAAGCAGCCGTTCTCGGCCTGGCTGACGCTGATCGTGTTCGTGCAGGTGGTGGTGGGGGTTGTTGGGCTGGTTTGGTGGTGGAAGGGGCGCGCCGGGTAGGCCCAAGGTCTATCCCGAACCTCCCCCTTAGTCCGTCATTCCGGGCCTTGTGCCCGGAACCCCTGGTTCAACCCGCACGTGAAGTGCAATGGCGCGCCAGCGCGCCACCCCCCTGCACCTGCGGCCGACAGAGGGGTCCCGGGCACAAGGCCCGGGATGACGGTCTTTTGGGAAGCGTGGTTGATCCCTTGACGGACGCCCACGTCACCCTGCCACCCTGCGCGCCAGTCTCGTCGGGAGCCGCGCCATGATCGTCGTCCATCACCTGAACAATTCGCGCAGCCAGCGCGTGCTGTGGCTGCTGGAGGAGCTGGGCGTCCCCTACGAGGTCAAGCGCTACCAGCGCGACGCCAAGACCATGCTGGCCCCGCCGGAGCTGCTGGCGGTCCACCCGCTGGGCAAGTCTCCGGTGATCACCGACGGCGACAAGACCATCGCCGAGACCGGCGCGATCGTCGAATACATCGTCGAAACCTACGGCCAGGGCCGCCTGGTCCCGCCGGCCGGGACGCCCGAGCGCCTGCGCTGGACCTACTGGCTGCACTACGCCGAGGGCTCGGCCATGACGCCGCTGCTGCTGAAGCTGGTCTTCACCGCCCTGCCCGCCCGCGCGCCGGGTCTGATGAAGGGGTTGGTGAAAAGCATCGCGTCCAAGGCCCAGAGCGGTTTCGTCGACCCGCAGCTGAAGAGCCATATCGACTACTGGGACGCCGAGCTCGCCAAGACCGCCTGGTTCGCCGGCCCCGACTTCACCGCCGCCGACATCATGATGAGCTTCCCCCTGGAAGCCGGCGCCGCCCGGGCGGGGGCCGCCTCGCGCCCGCGCGTGAAGGCGTTCCTCGATCGCATCCACGCTCGCCCGGCCTATCAGCGCGCCCTGGAACGCGGCGGGCCCTACGACTACGCCTGAGGAGGCGGGAGCGGCGACCGCATCCGGCATCCTTTGGTACGTGCGGGAACCGGGCCCGCGCGAGCGCGCTTGATCCGGACCCGTAACGGGGTCAAGCTCCGCTTTAGGGGCGGGTACTTGCTTATCGCTAACGCGGCGCCTATCCTCTCAGCCCCCGGTCGTGCGCGCCAACGTCCGGGAGTCTTCCTCCCTTTGGGCGAACCGAGCTAAAATCCGCAATGGAAAAAGTGCCGATGACCGCCGGGGGTTACCAAACCCTCGACGAAGAACTGAAGCGTTTGAAGACGGTCGAACGGCCGGCGGTGATCGCCGCGATCTCCGAGGCGCGATCGCATGGCGACCTGTCGGAGAACGCCGAGTATCACGCGGCCAAGGAGCGTCAGGGCTGGATCGAGGGCCGGATCGCCGAGATCGAGGACAAGATCGCCCGCGCCCAGGTCATCGACGTCTCGAAACTGTCGGGAAAGCAGGTGAAGTTCGGCGCGACCGTCAGCGTCGTCGACGAGGACACCGAGGAAGAGGCCCGCTACCAGATCGTCGGCGAGCACGAGGCCGACGTGAAGTCGGGCCGCATCTCGCTGAGCTCGCCGCTGTCGCGCGCCATGATCGGCAAGGAAGTCGGCGAGGTGGTCGAGGTCAACACGCCCGGCGGCGTGAAGGCCTACGAGATCCTCAAGGTCGAGTGGGTCTAGCTTAAGCCCCATTCCAGGGACATTTGCATGCGACGCGTCGAGCGGCCTAGCTTGGTCGACGCGTCGCTTTGCTATGGCCAGGATCACCGACGTGGTTGAAACCAAGAAGAACGCGGGGGCGACGCCGAAGGCCGCCCCGAAGACGGGCAAGGCCTCGGCCAAGGCCACGAAGCCGGCCGTGAAGGCCGCCGCGCCGAAGGTTCTGACGAAGAAAGCCGCCCCGAAAACTCCGAAGACCGCCGGAACGCCGGCTCCGGCCAAGGCCGCGCCCAAGCCGCGCGTCGCCAAGCCGAAGCCCGCCCCCGCCCCTCAGGTCATCACCGAGACGCCCGAACCCGCCGCCCCGCCGGTCCCCGAAGCTCCGGCGCGCGAGCCGATCACCATCTGGGCCATCTCGGACGGCCGGGCCGGCATCGAGGCCCAGGCCGTGGGCCTGGCCGAGGCCGTGGCCCGCCAGGTCCCGGCCAGGATCGTGGTCAAGCGCGTGGGCTGGAGCGGCAGGACCGGCCGCCTGCCCTGGTGGGCCAATTGGCTGCCGCGCCGCTGGCTGACGCCCGAGAGCGAGATCGCCCCGCCCTGGCCCGACCTGTGGATCGCCGCCGGCCGCGCCACCCTGCCCCTGTCGATCCGCGCCAAGCGCTGGTCGGGCGGCAAGACCTATGTCGTCCAGATCCAGGACCCGCGCGTCCCGGCAAACATGTTCGACCTGGTGATCCCGCCCAAACACGACCGCCTGACCGGCGACAACGTGCTGCCGATCACCGGCTCGCCGCACCGGGTCTCGGCCGCGCGGCTCGACAGCGAATACGAGAAATTCAAGGACCGCATCGACGCCCTGCCCCATCCGCGCGTCGCGGTGCTGCTGGGCGGCAAGTCCAAGGCCTTCGACCTGTCGGCCGTGCGGGCCGCCGAAATGGCCCACCAGATCCAGCTGCCGCTGGAGCAGGAAGGCGGCAGCTTGCTGATGACTTTCTCGCGGCGCACGCCCGACCAGGCGAAAGCCCTGCTGACGGCCCGCCTGCGGCATCTGCCGGGGATGATCTGGGACGGGACGGGGCCCAACCCCTATTTCGCCTTCCTGGCGGCGGCCGACTACATCCTGGTCACCGAGGACTCGACCAACATGGCCACCGAGGCGGCCTCGACGGGCAAGCCGGTGTTCATCCTGAAGATGGACGGGTCCAGCCTGAAGTTCCGCCTGTTCCACCAGGAGCTGGAAAGCCTGGGCGCGGCCCGTCCCTACGGCGGGGCGTTCCACGGCTGGACCTACGACCCGGTCGACGAGACCGGCCGGGCGGCCGCCGAAGTGGTGGCGCGGATGGATGCGGCGCGGGCGGGCGCGAAGACGGGTGCCTAGCCCTGCGACATCGCGGTTGACGCCTCGTCCACGATTTCAGGGTTAATGTCCGGCGAACGA
>JAGIBE010000090.1 GCA_017744495.1 Caulobacter sp.
GTCCTCGACGGTCTTGGCCGAGGCGCCGGGATAGATGGCGTTCACCGCCACCTGGGGCAGGGCGATGTTGGGATACTGGGCGATCGGCAGGGTGCGGATGGCCAGGGCCCCCGCCAGCATGATCACGATCGCGACCACCCAAGCGAAGATCGGCCGATCAATGAAGAAACGAGAAAGCATGAGGGGCCGGCCTTACTGAGCAGCGGGGGCGGTGGCGGTGATGACGGCCGGCTTCACCGGGGCGCCGGGACGGACCTTCTGCAGGCCCTCGACGATGACCTGGTCGCCGGGGTTCAGGCCCGCCGTGACCAGCCATTTGTCGCCCACCGTCTGGGTGGTGACGATCTGGCGGGGCTCGGCCGCGCCCTTGGCGCCGACGACCATGACCGTGGCGTTGCCCTTCGGATCACGGCTGACGGCGGCCTGCGGGATCAGCATGCCGCCGCTGGCCACGCCCTTGCCGAGCACGGCGCGCACGTACATGCCCGGCAGAAGCACGCCGTTGGGATTGTCGAAGGTGGCGCGCAGGCCGACCGAGCCGGTGGTCGGGTCGACCGTGACGTCCGAGAACTCCAGGCGACCCGGGATCGGATAGGTCGAACCGTCTTCCAGCTTCAGGGTCACTTGCGCCGAGCCGCTGCGGCCCAGCTGGCCGCTGTTCAGCGCCGCCTGCAGCTTCAGCATGTCGGCCGAGGACTGGGTCAGGTCGACATAGATCTTGGAGAGATCCTGGACCGTCGACAGGGCGTTGGCCTGGCTGGCGGTGACCAGGGCGCCCGGGGTGACCGAGCTCTTGCCGATGCGGCCCGAGATCGGCGAGACGACCTTGGTCCAGCCGAGATTGATGCGGGCGTTGTCGAGAGCGGCCCTCTGGGCGGCGACGTTGGCGACGGCCTGCAGCGCGGCGGCCTGGGCGTCGTCGTTGTCCTGCTTGGACACCGCGTTGATGGCGACCAGCTCCTTGTAGCGGTCGGCCTTCAGCTTGGCGGCCGTGGCGGTGGCCTGCGCCTGGGCCAGGCCGGCGGCGGCGCTGTTGTAGGCGGCCTGGTAGGTGGCCGGATCGATCTGGTAGAGCGGCTGGCCGGCCCGGACGAAGGCGCCTTCCTGGAACAGGCGAGCCTTGACGATGCCGCCCACCTGCGGGCGCACTTCCGAGACCAGATAGGCCGAGGTGCGGCCGGTCAGTTCGCTGGTCAGGGTGACCGGCTCGGTCTTGGCGATGACGACGCCGACGGGTGTCGGGCCGCCGGCCCCCATCCCGGCGCCGGGGCCGCCCTTGCCTTGGCCGCAGGCCGCTAGGGTTAGAGCGATGGCCGCCAGGGAGGCCGCCGAGAGGACGGCGCGAGAACGGTCGAAGGACATGCAGAAACCCCAGGAGCGACAGGGCGTCGCAGGCCTGCGGCCTTGACGACGCCCTGATGGTAACCAACATGAGAATGAACGTTCATTCTCAACGGGGCTGGACATAGGCACGAGGTTGTCGCAAGTCAACCTCGGGGGTTCCGTCCAGCTTGACGTGACGGAAATTTAATTGGGAAGCGATGCTTTCGATGATCGACGACGCCAACACGCCGCTTCGTCCGACGCCTGAGGCGCGGCGGCAGCAGATCCTGGACGCCGCGTGCGACTGCGTGCGGCAGGCCGGGTTCCATGGCGCGAGCATGGCCGAGATCGCCAAGGCCGCGGGCCTCAGCGTGGGCCAGATCTACCGCTATTTCGAGAACAAGGAGGCGATCATCGCCGCCATCGTCGCCCAGGATCTGGCCGAGATGCGCGAGAAGTTCGCCGAGATGGAGAGCCGGCCGGGCAATCTGGTCGACGCCCTGTCCGAACACCTGCCCGAAGCCGTCGACAAGTGCTTCGACCTGGGCCGTGCGGCCTTGACGCTGGAAGTCCTGGCCGAGGCCAGCCGCAACCCGAAGGTCGCCGCCATCCTGCGCGCCGCCGACGCCCAGGAGCGCGTCTACGCCCAGGCCATGCTGGACCGCAGCCGCAAGCCCGAATGGACCGACGCCGAGTTCCAGGCCCGCTGCGAGGCCGTGGGCCTGCTGTTCGACGGCATGATCATTCGGGCGGTCAACCACCCTGACACCGATCGCGGACCTCTGACCGAGGTCCTGCGCCGGACGCTTCGGCAACTGCTCAGCTAGGCGCGTGGGACGGCTCAAGGGCGTCTCCGGAGAGGGACGGGCGACGTCGCGGTGGACAGCATCGCCGCGCATTCCGTAACGTCAAGCCGCGACGAGAAAAACGGCCGCCCGATGTCGGGACCGCGCACGGTCGCGCGTCTTCCAGGGGAGCGCGCGCCTAAAGGGCCGCCAAAACAAGGGAAGACGACGCCATGACCTCTTCGACCGTTCGTTCGTACGTGACGCTGCTGGCCGGCGCGGCCGCCTTGGCTCTCGCCGCCTGTTCGCCGCCCACGGCTAAGAAGAGCGAAACCCCCGCCGCCGCGCCCTCGGCCGCCACGACCGCGGCTCCGGCCGAGAAGTTCGTGATGCCGGACGTCCCGGCCGGCGACTACACGCTGGACAAGGCCCATGCGAGCTTGGAATTCAAGGTCAATCACCTGGGCTTCTCGCACTACACCGCGCGGTTCACCGACTTCGACGCCAAGCTGAAGTTCGACCCGGCCAACCCGTCGGCCTCCAGCGTCGAGGCGACGATCGATCCCAAGTCGCTGACGCTGAACGCCCCGCCGGCCGGCTTCAAGGACGAGCTGACCGGCAAGGCCTGGTTCGACGCGGCCCAATACCCGGCCATCATCTTCCGCTCGACCAAGGTCGAGGTCACCGGCGCCAACACCGCCAAGGTCACCGGCGACTTCACCCTGCACGGGGTGACGAAGCCGGTGGTGCTGGATGTGACCTTCAACGGCGGCTACGCCGGCCATCCGATGGATCCGCACGCCCGCATCGGCTTCTCGGCCAAGGGCGTGTTCAAGCGCTCGGACTTCGGCATGGGCTTCGGCGTGCCGGCCCCGGGTTCGACCATGGGCGTCGGCGACGCGGTGGACGTGACCATCGAGGCGGAGTTCAGCGGTCCGGCCTTGGCGAAGGCTCCGGCGGCCAACTAGACAGCGCCAGTCGCCGAAACCGCACAAAAAAACGCCCGGGAGAGGCCTCCCGGGCGTTTTCATTTCAGGTGAGGGAAGGGGGCTTAGCCCTCCATCGCCTCCAGTTCCTTGCCGCGCGTTTCCTGGATCAGCTTCTGGACCAGGAAGTACGAAACCAGGGCGCACGCGGCGTAGAAGCCGTAGGTGGCCGGCAGGCTGATCTTCTTCATGATCGGGAAGCTGAACGAGATCGCGAAGTTGGCGATCCACTGGGCGAAGCCGGCGACGGCCAGGGCCGAGCCGCGC
>JAGIBE010000091.1 GCA_017744495.1 Caulobacter sp.
GGCCGCGCGGCTTGGCGTCGCTGAACTCGGCCTCGGCGTCCTCCAGTTCGCCCAGGATGGTCAGGCAGCGGCGGTAGAAGGCCTCGCCGTCCAGGGTAGGGCTGACGTGGCGCGTGGTCCGCTGCAGCAGGCGCACGCCCAGCCGCGCCTCCAGCTGCTTGACGCCCTCGGTAGCGGTCGAAGCCGGCAGGTTTAGGTCCAGCGCCGCCTGACTGAAACTGCGCCGCTCCACGATGCGGACGAACAGACGCATGGCGTCGAAGCGGTCCAGGAGCAGTCTCCATTATTCGGAATTCTGAATAATAATGTCGAATATCGACTGATTATCTCCTTCGGTCAAAGGTTCATCTTGATCTCACAGCCGACGCGGTGTCGGCCTGGAGAGACGAAATGACCAACCAAAGCAACAAGGTAGCGATCGTCACCGGCGCCTCGGGCGGTATCGGCGCGGCGGTTTCGGAACGCCTGGCCCGCGACGGCTTCACCGTCGTCGTCAACTACGCCGGCAAGGCCCAGCCGGCCGAGGACCTGGTCCGCGGGATCGAGGCGGCCGGCGGCAAGGCCGTGGCCCACCAGGCCGACATCGCCGACCCCGAGGCCGTCCGTAAGATGTTCGAGGCCGCCGCCACGGCCTTCGGGGGCGTCGACGTGCTGATCAACAACGCCGGCATCATGAAACTGGCCACCCTGGCCGACAGCGACGACGCCCTGTTCGACAGCCAGATCGCGGTCAATCTGAAGGGGACCTTCAACACCCTGCGCGAGGCGTCACGGCAACTGCGCGACGGCGGGCGGATCGTCAACGTCTCGTCCAGCGTCGTGGGCCTGCTGCAACCGACCTACGGCGTCTACGCGGCGACCAAGGCGGCGGTGGAGGCTATGACCAGCGTCCTGACCAAGGAACTGCGCGGCCGCAACATCAACGTCAACGCCATCGCCCCCGGCCCTACCGCGACAAGGCTGTTCCTGGACGGCAAGCCGCAAGAGGTGGTCGACCGCCTGGCCAAGCTGGCCCCGCTGGAACGCCTGGGCCAGCCCGAGGACATCGCCGCCGCCATCGCCTTCCTGGTCGGCCCCGACGGCGCGTGGATCAACGGCCAGACCCTGCGCGCCAACGGCGGGATCATCTGATCCCCGCCCTTCCCGAACCTCCCCTTCAAGGACCACCGTCATGACCACCCAGAACCAAGTCATCGTCGTCACCGGCGCCTCCAGCGGCTTCGGCCTGCTCAGCGCCAAGGCCCTGGCCCGTCAAGGCCACACCGTTTACGCCTCGATGCGCGAGACTGAAGGCCGCAACGCTCCTCGTGTCGCCGAGATCGCCGCCTACGCCCGCGACAACGGCGTCGACCTGCGCACGGTC
This sequence comes from Caulobacter sp., assembly GCA_017744495.1. Taxonomy (GTDB): domain Bacteria; phylum Pseudomonadota; class Alphaproteobacteria; order Caulobacterales; family Caulobacteraceae; genus Caulobacter. Next base: position 1,364 of record JAGIBE010000091.1, read on the forward strand.
GAGCTGGACGTCGCCAACGACACCTCGGTCGGGGCCGGGATCGCCCGGATCATCGCCGACAACGGCCGCCTGGACGTGATCGTCCACAACGCCGGCCATATGAGCTTCGGCCCGGCCGAGGCCTTCACGCCCGAGCAGTTCGCCCAGCTCTACGACGTCAACGTGCTGTCCACCCAGCGGGTCAACCGCGCCGCCCTTCCGCAGCTGCGCAAGCAGGGCCGGGGCCTGATGGTCTGGGTGTCGTCCAGCTCGACGCGCGGCGGCACCCCGCCCTATCTGAGCCCCTATTTCGCGGCCAAGGCGGCGATGGACAGCCTGGCGGTGTCGTACTCGACCGAGCTGGCGCGGTGGGGGATCGAGACCTCGATCATCGTGCCCGGCGCCTTCACCAAGGGCACCAACCACTTCGCCCATTCCGGCGAGCCGGCCGACGAGGCTCGAGCCGCCGAATACGACGACGGCCCCTATGCCGGCGTCGCCAAGCAGGCGCTGGACGGTCTGGCCGCCCTGGAACCAGCCGACGCCGACGCGGGCGAGGTCGCCGAGGCCATCGCCCGGGTGGTCGCCACCGACTTCGGAAAACGCCCGTTCCGCGTCCACATCGATCCGTCGCAGGACGGGGCCGAAGTCGTCAACGGCGTCGCCGACCGCGTGCGGGCCGAGATGTACCGCCGGATCGGGCTGGAAGACCTGCTGAAGCCGGCGATCATCGGCTGAACGAAAAATCCGCCCGTCCTGGCGAAGATCGGACCCGGGCCGCGCCGTCCGCATAAGCCTCCACGCAAACACGGACAGTCGACCTGGGCCCGACCTTCGTCGGGACGAACGGAGCAAAGGAGATCATCGCCCAGCCGGACGCAGGGCGATGATCGCGTTCAGGGCCTGACTAGGACAGGACCTGGATCACCACGCGGCGGTTCTGGGCGCGGCCGTCGGGGGTGTTGTTGGGGGCGACCGGATCGTCCTCGCCGTACGAGATGGTCGCCATGCGGTTCAGCGGCACGCCCTGCTTGCTGAGGAACTTGCGCACGGTCTCGGCGCGTTCGCCGCCCAGGCCCTCGTTGTACTTCGGGTCGCCGGTGTTGTCGGTGAAGCCCTGGATCTCGAGATAGACGTTCTTGTTGTCGCCCTTCAGCTTGCTGGCGAAGTCGGCCAGGCGCTGTTCGGCTTCCGGCGACAGTTCATGCTGGTTGGTCGGGAACTTCACCGAGTCGTCGCTCAGCACCACCGAGTACAGGAACTTGCCCTCGGCCAGCTTGCCGGCGTCGGTCGCGCGCTTCAGCGCTTCCTGGCTGGTGCGGTCCACCTCAGCCAGCTTGCTGTCGGTGCTGTCGACCCGCGTGTTCACCGCGCCGACCTGGTCGTTGACATAGCCCTTGGTCGCGCAGCCGCTGACCGCTAGGCCGCCCGCCACCAGCGCGCTCACCATCATCATCTTGTAATTCACGCTAATCATGGGACACCCTTCCACCTTGTTGTTTCAACTCCGAGCACCAAGCTGAACCGTCCGACAGTTCAGCAGCGGCGCTTCGTCAGTTGAAAACCGACATTCGAAAGAGGCGAATTCTGGGCCTGTTCTGGACAGACTTAGCCATTCTATCGAACATCTCTACGCCGCTTTTAAGTAACGCGCGCGAACGGCCGAACCGGGCAAAGGTTCCCATTAAATATTTGCGATATTTGGGTGCGGAGAGGTCACTCTGGACCTCTTTTCCGGTCTCCGCCAGACAGAAAAAACGGGCGCGCCGATCGGACGCCTCGCGGGATTCGGCATGAGCTAAGGAGCGGTAAAGTTGTGGCGATTGGCGGCACCAGCGCCCCTTACCCTCTTTTGCCTATTCATAGTAAAATGCGAATCAAGATGGCCAAATCACAAAAACAACGAACGCCAAGCGTTCACGTCGTCCTCGATACAAACGTCCTCTTTACAGAGGCGGAAGATAAGCTCCTATGCAAAGAGATAGGA
>JAGIBE010000092.1 GCA_017744495.1 Caulobacter sp.
GCGTTGGTCAGCGAGGCCAGGATCGTGCCCTTGCGCAGGCCGTAGGTGTGGCGTCCGCCCGGCGCCTTCTTGGCCAGGATCACGGCGCCCCAGGCCATGAACAGGCCCAGCACGTCCGACAGATTGTGGCCGGCGTCGGCCAGCAGGGCCAGCGAGTGGGTCATCAGGCCGGCGACCGTCTCGGCCAGCACGAAGCCGATGTTCAGCGCCGCCCCGATCGCGAAGGCCTTGCCGAAGTCCTTGGGCGCGTGGCTGTGGCCGCCGGGGCCGTGGTGGTGACCGTGGGCGTGGCTGTGACCGTGATCGTGTGAATGGCCGTGACCATGCCCATCCCCGTGATCGTGGTCATGGTGGTCGTGATCGTGGTCGTGATGGTCGTGCGGCATGGGTCTTCTTCCCACCAAGGGGCGGGCCTTTCAACCCGGGTCGGGGACATGCCCTCGCGGCGTGTCCCCATCAGCTCGCGCCGCGCCAGGACTTGGGGACACGCCGCAAGGGCATGTCCCCGGCTCAAACCCGATCCGGCTCGGCGCCCACCAGCATCTCCGCCCGCCGCGTCACCGCCGACAGTTCCGCCGCCCAGGTCTCCACCAGCGCGTCCGGATCATCCCCGCGCCCCGCGCTCGTCGGCGCGCTCCACACCATGGCGGCCTTGGCGAACGGCAGGGGCACCACCGTGCGGTCCCACGAGCCCAGGCGGATGCACGGCTTGGCGGCCAGGCCGACGAAGATCACCGGCGCGCCGGTCACCCGGGCCAGGGAGGGCGTGCCCTTCTCCATGCGCTCGGCCGGGCCGCGCGGGCCGTCGGGCGTGATGGCGATCCCGCCGCCGTCCTTGACCCACTTGATCATGTCACGGAAGGCCTGCTCGCCGTGCTTGTTCTTGCCCGGGTCGGACTTCTTGGTCGACGAGCCCCGGATCGACGGGAAGCCCAGCTTCTCCACCGTCTGGGCGATGAACTCGCCGTCAGCCGAGCGCGAGATCAGGGCCCGCATGTCCTGCCGGTCGGGGCTCTGCGGCCAGGTCAGCGGCGACATCGGGATGCGCGCGTGCCAGAAGCACAGGATCGCCCCGGTCCCGGTCTCCCGTCCCTGCGCCCACACCGCCTCGGCGTGCTCCTGGCCCTGGCGGGTCATGCGCAGGGTGTGGAACACCAGCTTGGAATAGCCGGCGAAGATCGACGAGACGATCTGGATCACCAGCGGCCAGCGCAGGGGCCTCATTCGGCGGCTCCTTCCGCTGGCAGTTGGTCCAGGTCCTGGGCCTTTGCCAGGCGCGCATAAAGGCCCTTCTGGCGCACCAGTGCGGCATGGGGCCCGGTCTCGACCACCCGGCCCTTGTCGATGACGTAGATGCGGTCGGCGCCCTTCACCGTCGACAGGCGGTGGGCGATCAGGATCGTGGTGCGGCCGGTCATCAGCCGCTCCAGCGCCGCCTGGACCTGCGCCTCGCTCTCGGTGTCGAGCGCGCTGGTGGCCTCGTCCAGCAGCAGGATCGGGGCGTCCTTGAGGAAGGCGCGGGCGATGGCGATGCGCTGGCGCTGGCCGCCCGACAGCCGCGTGCCCGCCTCGCCGACGATCGTGTCGTAGCCCAGGGGCAGGTCGGAGATGAAGTCGTGCGCCGCCGCCTGGCGGGCCGCGGCCTCGATCTCGTCCTCGGCGGCGCCGGGCCGGGCGTAGGCGATGTTGGCGCGGATGGTGTCGTCGAACAGGAACGGCTCCTGGGTGACCAGGGCGATGCGGTCGCGCAGGGACGCCAGGGTCACCGAGCGCACGTCGTGGCCGTCGATGGTCACCGCCCCGCCGGTCACGTCGTAGAAGCGCGGGATCAGGTTCAGGATCGAGCTCTTGCCGCCGCCCGACGGGCCGACCAGGGCGACAGTCTCGCCGCGACGGGCGGTCAGGCTGACGTCCGACAGGGCCGGGGCGTTATCGCCATAGGCGAAGCTGACGTGATCGAAGGCGATCGACGCCTCGCCGGCCGGCAGGGCCTTGGCGTCGGCGGGGTCGGTGATGGCCGGCTCGACGTCCAGGGCGGCGAACAGCCGGCGGGCGGCGGTGAAGCCCTCGGTGAACACCGTCTGCAGGTTGGCCACCTGGCGCAGCGACTGGGCGGCCATGATCAGGGCGCTGAGGAAGGCGAAGAAGGCGCCGGCCGTCAGGGTCCCGCCCAACACCCCCGCCCCGCTGGTCGCCCGCCAGCCGGCGTAGACGAAGACGGCGGCGATGATCAGGGTGGTGAAGAGCTCGGTCGACGGCGCGGCCATGGCCTTGGCGTTGCTGCCCTTGATCAGGTGGCGCTGGCGGCGGTCGACCACCTTGGCGACCCGCTCTTCCTCATAGGCCTCGCGGTTTTCCATCTTGACAATCTTGATGCCGTCCAGGCTCTCCATGATCGCCGTCGACAGGTTGGAGGTCTCGCCCATGGCGCCCTTGGCGGCCTTGGTCGTCTTCCTGGAGAAGCGACGGATGATCAGGCTGGACAGCGGGGCGATGACCAGCACGCCGGTCGCCAGGATCGGGTCCAGCTGGAACATCACGATCAGGGCGCCGATCACGGTCAGGAACTCGCGGGTGTAGTTGACCACGCCGCTGGTCGCGGCCTCGCGGATCAGGGTGGCGTCATAGAGCACGGACGAGACGTAGGAGCCGGAGTGGGCGCCGCGCAGCCGGGCCAGGTCCGAGCGCACCAGCCTGCCGAACAGCCGCACCTGCACGTCGCCGACCACGCCGTTGCCGATCCGGTTGATGGCGGTGGCCTGGGCCACCTGGAACAGGGCGCGCGCGCCGGCCATGGCGACGATCAGCAGCGGAATGCGCAGCAGGGCGCCCGCCTGGGGATGGGTGATCAGCTGGTCGATGGCCGGCTGGATGATCTTGGTCAGGCCCGCACTCAGGGCCGCGATGACGGCGGCGCTGACGATCGAGACGGTCAGGCCCTTCCAGCGCGGCCTCAAGTAGTCGCGCCAGATCCGCGCGGCGAGGGCGCGGTTGGTCAGCTGGGGCGCGGCGGGGTCGGTCATGCGGCAGGGGTCGGATTTCGCGCGTTGGGTGTCAACGGCCTGTGGCCTGTCATTGCGGCGGGGGTGCGGCGCTGTGGCTTTTGCATTACAGGGCTGTGGCGCCTAATTAGACGCGATCACCCGAAGGAACGACCGCTTGCCCGGCTACGACACCACCACCCGCTGGGGACGGTTCAAGACCTATCTCTCGTACCTCTGGAACGACCACGCCTATCTGCGCCTGGGC
>JAGIBE010000093.1 GCA_017744495.1 Caulobacter sp.
CGGCAGGTCGGGCACGGCCGCGCCGCTGGGCTGCTCGACGCCGCCGACCGACTTGATGAGGCGCGGATTGAGCGCCTTCTTGCCGTTGGCCAGGCGCGAGGTCATCACCGCCAGCTGCAGGGCGTTGACCAGCAGGGCCCCCTGCCCGATCCCGTAGCTGGGGGTCTCGCCCGGAAACCAGATCTGGTTGGCCGGATTCTTCTTGAAGGCCTTCTTCTTCCACTCGCGGTCCGGCACCAGCCCCTTCTTCTGACCGGGGATGCCGATGTCGAAGATCTGGCCGAAGCCCATGGCCCGGGCGGCGCTGGCGATCGCGTCCGGCCCGATCTTGAGGGCCGTCTGGTAGAAGTAGATGTCGCACGAGTTCTTGATGGCCTCGTGCATGTTCTGCGAGCCGTGGCCGCGCTTCTCCCAGCATCGCCAGGTCCGGCCGCCGTAGTACCAACTGCCGCCGCAGTTCACGCGGGCCTCGGGATCGACCCCGGCGGTCAGGGCCGCCAAGCCCACGGTGGGCTTGAAGGTCGAGCCGGGCGGGAAGTTGCCGGTCAGGGCCTTGTCCAGCAGCGGCTTGCGCTCGTACTCGGCCAAGGCCTTGTACTCGGGACCGGACAGGCCCTTCACGAACCGATTGGCGTCGAAGCTGGGGGCCGAGACCATGGCCAGCAGATCGCCGGTGCGGATGTCCATCACGACGATGGCGCCGCTTTCGTCGCCCATCACTTCCAGGGCGCGGTTCTGGATATCGGCGTCCAGGGTCAGGCGCACTTCCTTGCCCGGGGTGGCCGGGATGTCGCCCTCGGGGTCCAGGCGAACGACGCGGCCCTGGGCGTCGACCTCGGCCTTGGTGGCGCCGGGACGGCCGCGCAGCTCGCGGTCCAGGGCCTTCTCGACACCCTGCTTGCCGATGCGGAAGCCGGGATGGTGAAGCAGGTCCTGGTCAGGCTCGTCCTTGGCCTTTTCCAGATCGCGGTCCGAGACCTTGGCGACGTAGCCGATGACGTGGGCGAACGCCCCGCCGAACGGATAGACCCGCACCTCGCCCATGTCGGCGGTCACGCCAGGCAGCTCGGGAGCGCGGATGTTGACACGGGAGAACTCCTCCCAGGTCATGTCCTCCATGACCGCCACGGGGGCCTTCTTGGGCGCGCGGGCGATGTCCTTGATCAGGCGGGCGCGGCGCGTGCCGTCGATCGGCACCAGCTTGGCCAGGTCGTCCAGGGTGGCCTCGACGTCGAAATCCTTGCTGTCCTTGCTGACCATCAGCCGGAAGTTTGGACGGTTCGAAGCCAGGGCCACGCCGTTGCGGTCCAGGATCAGGCCGCGTGGCGGCGGCACCAGGCGGTAGTTGAACTGGTTGCCGGCCGAAAGCTTCTGGTAGCGCTGCGCCTCGACCAGCTGCAACTGGGCCAGACGACCGCCGAGAGCAAGCAGGCCGCCGCCGGCCAAGCCGCCCATCAGGAACGCGCGGCGGTGGAACACCCCCTGCCGCTCGTTGACCTCGAAGAAGAAGATCGACGGTTCGCTCATGGCGTCACCGGAACCGAACGTCCGCGTCCTCGAACCGGTCGATCAGCCGGTGGGCGAACGGGAACAACAGGGCCGTGACCAAGAACTGCCAAAACACGGCCAGGAGGCTGGGCATGGCTAGGCTGTCCAGCATGCTGAACAGGAATCCACCGGCCATGGCCACGGCAGTGACCCCGGCGAACCAGGCCCACATCATCGGCCGGCTCTGACCGGTCATCATGTTGCGGCCGGTCAAGGCCGTGGCGTAGGCGATCAGCAGCGACAGGCCCCACAGGCCGGTCGGTCCGCCCCAAAACATGTCCAGGAACAGGCCCAACAGCAGCAGCGCGAACGGGGCCAGGATCGAGGGACGGATCACGGCCCAGGCGAAGGCGGGGACCAGGGCGAACACCGGCTCGGGCAGCTGCAGGCCGAAGATGCGGATCGGCGCGGCGAAGGCGATGGTCGCCAGCACGCACAACAGGGCGGGCACGCCCAGCCAGCGGCCGGGATGCAGAGGCCGCGCGCCGCCCATCCTAGCGTCCTCCGCCGGCCGGCTGGCCCGTGGGGGTATTCTGGGGGACGCTCTGGGCGGGCTTCGGGGCGGACGTCGTCGCGGGCTTGGGCGCCGGCGTGGTCGCGGCGGGCGGCGTGGCGGCGGCCGGCTTCGGCGGCGTCGCGCCCGATGCGGCCGTCGGCGGCGTGGCCGTGGCGCCCGTTTGCGCCGGCGGCTTGGCCGCGGTGGCGGCCGGGCCCAGGATCGAGACGTCGGGATCCTCGGTGGTGACCGGCGGCAGGCTGCGGGTCAGCAGCGCCTTCTGGTCGGCCAGTTGTGCGAAGTCCTTGAACAGCAGGATACGGACATAGTCGATCGCGGCGTCGTCAGCGAACAGCACCACGCGCCAGCGGCCGTCCAGGCCCTTGACCGCCGCGCCCACCGGCAGGCCGCGCGGCACCACGCCGCCGTCGCCCGAGGTGACGACGCGGTCGCCTTCCTTGATCGGATCGACGCCGCGCAGGTATTCGAGCTTGGGATTGGGCCCGCCATCGCCGGTCAGGATGGCGCGGGCGTTGGTGCGGTCGATCATCACCGGCGTGCGCGAGGCGATGTCGGTCAGCAGCAGCACGCGGCTGGCCCCACGGGCGACGCCGACCACGCGGCCGACCAGGCCGCGCTCGTTCATCACCGGATTGCCGACCACCACGCCCTTTTCCGAGCCGCTGTCGGCCAGGCGGGTGTTGGCGAACGGGCCGCGGGTGTCGGCCACGACGCGAGCCGCGACCATCGGGATTGGGGGATCGGTGCGCAGGCCCAGCAGCGAGCGGTAACTCTCGTTCTTGTCGACCTCGGCCAGGTACATGTCGCGGTAGCCGCGCATCTCCTTCAGCTCGGCCTTCAGTCGGCGGTTCTCGGAGGCCGTGAAGAAGTAACTGCTGACGAAGTCGACGCCCAGGCCGGTCCAGCGGCCGGGCGCGGCGATCACGCCGCTGACCGGCTTGGACACCGTGTCGACCGTCTGGCGGGTGACGCCGTAGGCCTGTTGCTGAAGAGTCTCGCGCCGATCGGCCAACAAGAACGCCACCGCGATCACGACCGCGACGATCAACGCCACGGC
>JAGIBE010000094.1 GCA_017744495.1 Caulobacter sp.
GGGCGTACCACTTGGCGCTGCGCTTGCCGGTCCAGTCGGTCAGGAAGCCGCCGACCAAGGTGCCGACGCCCGCCGAGAAGCCGCCGATCAGGCCGACGATCAGGCCGACCTGAGCCAGGCCCAGGCCGAAGGTGCGGACGAAATAGGGCGGCACGAACGCGCCCGAGCCGTACGAGCCGAACGAGGCGATGGTGACGCCCAGCATCATGTGCAGCACCGGCCACTTGCCGAACAGCACGCCCAGGACCGCGCCCAGTTCCTTGAACTCGTTGACCAGCGAGAACGGCGGCTTGGCCGGCTCGGCCACCACATCCTCCGCCTCCAGCGGGCGCTCGACCCGTTCGGAATGGCCGCGCGGCGGCTCCTTGACGATCAGCTTGACCAGCACCGCCAGCAGGATGCCGGGCAGGCCGACGATCACGAAGGCCACCCGCCAGCTGAACTCCTGGGCCAGCCAGCCGCCGGCCACGGCGCCGAACATCGTGCCCAGGGGGATGCCGAACGAATAGATCGACAAGGCCGAGGCGCGCTTCTTGGGCTCGTAATAGTCGCTGATCAGCGAGTGCGACGGCGGCGAGCAGCCGGCCTCGCCCACGCCCACTCCGAAACGGTAGAGGGCCAGCTGGGTGAAGCTGGCGGCGCTGCCGCACAGGGCCGTGAACCCAGACCAGATCACCAGCGAGAGCGAGATGATCGTCACCCGGTTCCAGCGCTCGGCCATCCGGGCGATCGGTATGCCCAGCAGGGTGTAGAGGAGGGCGAAGTAGAGGCCGCCCAGCAGGCCCAGCTGGGTGTCGGTCAGCTTGAGGTCGACCTTGATGGCCTGGCCGATGGTGGCGATGATCGTGCGATCGATGAAGTTGAAGGTGTAGGTGGCGAGCAAGAGCCCCAGCACCGCCGCCTTGTAGCCGTTCGAATACAGCGGCGTCGCGCCGCCAGGCCTGTCCGCCTGCGCCATCCTGGGCCTCTCCCTTCAAACATTTGTTCTAATCGTTGGGCCGACTGTAGACGTAAGGGAAGCGGAAGCGCCAGAGGGGAAATGGGGGCCGTTTCGAGGCGCTTGGATGAACGCCGGACAACGACGGCGCTCATGCCCGTTCAGGCGCACGGGCCTTCAATGGACCCATGGCCGCGACAGACGGCCTTGAAGGAGGTCCGCCATGCACGCCTTGCCCCGCTCCCAGCACACGCCGATCGCCCGATCGGCAGAGATCGTCCCGTTCGAGGAGCTGAATCGAGCCCGCACCCTGCGCGCCCTGGCCCGGGATTCCGGGCCGCCGCCGGAGCCGCATCCCTGGGCCTATGCCTTTCCGCGACCGCCGGTCGGCGAAAACGACTAGGCGGGCGCGAGCGGCGTTGTCCGCGGCGAGCGCCCGGGCTAAGCCCAGATCTCCCGCTCGCGAAGGAGGCTCGCCATGGAAATCGTCGTCGGCACCAAGAAGTGGTCCAGCTGGTCGCTGCGGCCCTGGCTGGCGCTGAAGCGCACGGGCGAGGCCTTCAAGGAGACCGTGGTCGAGCTGCGCCAGGCCGGAACGTCCGACGCCGAGATCGCCAAGCACTCGCCCAGCCACCTGGTGCCGGTGCTGAAGGACGGCGACCTGGTGGTCTGGGACTCCCTGGCGATCTGCGAATACCTGGCCGAGAAGTTCCCCGCCGCCAAGCTGTGGCCGCAGGATCCCGCCCTGCGGGCCCTGGCCCGGTCGGCGTCGGCCGAGATGCATTCGGGCTTCTCTTCGCTGCGCGGCGAATGCCCGATGGCTCTGGAGGTGACGCCCGCCGTCGTGGCGATCTCGGAAGCCACCCAGAAGGACGTGCGCAAGATCGTCGAGCGTTGGAACCAGCTGCTCAAGCGTTCGGGCGGACCGTTCTTGGCGGGCGAGTGGTCGATCGCCGACGCCTTCTACACCCCGGTGGCGACGCGTTTCCGCACCTATGGCGTCCATCTGTCGGACTATGGCGATACGGGAGCAGCCGGCGCCTATTGCGAGCGCCTGCTGCAGACGCCGGAGTTCCTGGCCTGGGAGGCCGACAGCCTGGCCTAGTCGATGTTGGCCGTCGGGAACATCGCGAAATAGGGCTCGGCCTCCTGCAGCACCCGCGCGAACGATGGGCGGGCCAGCAGGCGGTCGAGATAGGCCGAGACGTTCGGATGGGCCTCGGTCAACGGGGCCACCTTGTTGGCGTAGAACAGCGCCGGCGCCGCGGCGCAGTCGGCCAAGCCGAAGGCTTCGCCCGCCGCCCAGCTTCGGCCCGCCAATTCACCCTCGAGCAGGCCGTAGGCCATGGCCAGCTGCGCGCGGGCATGAGCCACGCCGTATGGGTCCCTGGCGTCGGCCGGTCGAATGCGGTCGGCGACGATCGCCTGCATCGGCGTCATCACATAGAGGTCGAACAGTCGGTCCATCAGCCGTGTGCGCAGCGCGGCCTCCGGCTCGTCGGGGATGAACCGCACGGGACCCGGATAGGCCTCCTGCAGGTATTCGATGATGATCGAGGTTTCCGGGACCGTGCGGTTGCGGGACGTGTCGCACAGCAGCGGCATCTTGGTCGTCGGCCACAGCGCCTTGAATGCGGCGACCACCTCGGGGTCGCCGAAGTCGACGAGGCGAGGCTCGAACGGCGTGTCGTTCTCGTAGAGGGCGATCAGCACCTTCCAGCAGTACGAGGACAGCGGGTGCATGTGCAGGGTCAGGGACATGGGATCTCGCTAACGGGAGGAAGGGCGGACCGGGCGGGGCGGCTAGGCCGCCGCGTCCTCGCGCTCCAGTTCCTTGGCCAGGTGCAGGTCGTAGAGCTCGCGGCAGCCCTGCTCGCGCTGGGCGGGGTTGTCATAGCCGTCGAGGAACGCGCCCTGCTCGGTGTAGGTCAGCTTGGCGCCCTTCGGATCGGGCTTGATCTCGACCGTCGCCACCGAGACCGAGATGCGCTTGCCGTCGATGTAGATGGCGTAGGCGAAAATGATCCGGGCGTCGGGCACGATGTCCCAATAGGTGGTCTCATTGACGATGTTCATCTTGCCGTCGGGGCTGAAG
>JAGIBE010000095.1 GCA_017744495.1 Caulobacter sp.
GCAAGCCACCTGGCACTCGCGCTGCGCCCCCGCCGTCCAGCCCGCCCGCGACTGGCTGGCCGGCAAGACGATCACCGCGGCCCGCATCAATTGGCGCGAGGACGTCCGCGTCTGGCATCCCGGCCAGGACTGGATCTGGGAGCCGGGCGGCCTGGGCGTGTTCGACCCCGGGATCAACGCCCTGTCGATCGCCACCGCCGTCCTGCCGCGTCCGTTCTTCCTGACCAGCGCCACCCTGCATGTGCCCGAGAACCGCCAGTCGCCGATCCAGGCCGAGCTGGACTTCGCCGACACCGTCGGTACGCCGGTCCGCGCCGAGTTCGACTTCCTGCAGACCGGCCCGCAGAGCTGGGACATCGAGATCGATACCGATGCCGGCGCCCTGCGCCTGTCGCACGGCGGGGCCAAGCTGTGGATCGACGGCGCCCTGGTCCACGAGGCGTCGGAGGCCGAGTATCCGGGGCTCTACGCCCGCTTCGCCGAACTGATCGCGGCGGGCGAATCCGACGTCGACGTCACGCCCCTGCGCCACGTGGCCGACGCATTCCTGCTGGGCCGGCGCGTCCCCGCCCCGGCCTTCGTTGAATAATCCAGGGTCTTTACCCTCCCGCACAACGACCGTCTTGCATAAAGGCGAGCCGCCACGTTAGGTACCACCTTGGGGCGTGAGACCTGCGTACGGCGACCGTGGCTGACGAGGAGGGACGCGTCCGGGGAGAGACGCGTGAAGGTCCTGGACGCACCGCTGCCGCCGCCGCTGCTCGCCGCGCTGCGGGCCTGCCGCCCGCATCTCGTGGCCGCCGCCGTGTTCAGCGCCCTGATCAACATCCTGTTGCTGGCGCCGACCATCTACATGATGCAGGTCTATGACCGGGTCGTGCCGACCGAGGGCCGGCTGACCCTGCTGTACCTGACCCTGGTCGTGGCCTTCGCCCTGGCCACCCAGACGGCGCTGGAGTCGGTGCGCTCGCGCCTGCTGACCCTGGCCGGGCTGCGGCTGGACCGGCTGCTGGCCGGCGGCATCCTGCAGAAGCTGATGAGCGCCATGGCGCCCGGTTCCTCGGCCCAGGGCATGCGCGAGTTCGACCTGGTGCGCCAGGCCCTGTCGGGTCCGGTGGCGGTCGCCGCCTTCGACATCCCGTGGACGCCGATCTATGTGCTGGTCGCCTTCCTCATCCACCCGGCGCTGGGCGTGATGACCGTGGCCGGCGGCGCGCTGCTGGTGGCCCTCGCGGTGCTGAACGAGCGGGCCACCCGCACGCGGGCCCGCGAGGCCTTCATGGCCCAGAGCCAGGCCTACGCCTCGCAGGAGGCCGCCGCCGCCAACGGCGAGGTGGTGCGGGCCCTGGGCATGCGCGGAGCCCTGCGCGAGCGCATGCTGGCCGACCGCCGCACCGGCCTGGACCTTTCGGCCAAGGCCCAGTTCACGGGCGGCGGCTATTCGGCGGCCACCAAGTTCACCCGCATGTTCCTGCAGTCGGCGGCCCTGGGCCTGGGGGCCTGGCTGGCGGTGGACAAGCAGATCTCGGCCGGCGCGATCATCGCCGCCTCGGTGCTGATGAGCCGCGCCCTGCAGCCCATCGAACAACTGGTCGGGTCCTGGGGCCTTGTCGGCCAGGCGCGCGGCGCGCTGAACAACCTGATCAAGCTGTTCCCGGCGACGCCGGGGCTGGAAGTCTCGAGCACCCAGCTGCCGGCCCCGACCGGGGCGCTGTCGCTGGAGCAGGTGGCCGTGCGCGCGCCGGGCGAAGGCCCGGTCCTGTTGCGCGGGGTGAACCTGAAGCTGACGCCGGGCGAGATACTGGGCGTCATCGGCCCCAGCGGCGCGGGCAAGACCACCCTGGCGCGGGTGGCGGCCGGGGCGATCAGCCCCGACGCCGGCACGGTGCGCCTGGACGGCGCCAACCTGGCCGACTGGGACGGCGACAAGCTGGGCCGCTACATCGGCTACGTGCCGCAGGACTCGGCCCTGATCGCCGGCTCGATCAAGGACAACATCTCGCGCTTCGCCATCTGGGCGGGCGGCGATCCGGCCATCGTCGACGCCGAGGTCGTGGCGGCGGCGCAAGCCGCCGGCGTGCACGAGCTGATCCTGCGCCTGCCCAAGGGCTATGACACCCACCTGGGGGCGGGCGGACGCGGGCTCTCGGCCGGCCAGGCCCAGCGCGTGGCCCTGGCCCGCGCCCTGTACGGCCAGCCGACGTTGCTGATTCTGGACGAGCCGAACTCGGCCCTCGACGCCGAGGGCGAGATGGCGCTGAACAACGCCATCCTGGCCGCCAAGGCGCGGGGCGCCACGATCCTGATCGTCGCCCACCGCACCGGCATCCTCAACATCGCCGACCGCCTGCTGGTGCTGCGCGACGGCCAGATGGAGATGCTGGGTCCGCGCGCCGACGTCATCGCCAAGATGGCCGAGACCGCCAAGGCCGCCCAAGCCGGCGGCGGCCGCGCCGGCAAGTCCGCTCCCACCGCCCTGCAGGCCGCCAAGCCATGATCGCCCTGAACCTCGACGGCCCGGAACCCGCTCCGGAGGAAAAGCCGGAAGAAACCCCGGCCAAGGTCCCGCCGCGTCTGTCGGACGATCCGACGAAGTTCATCCGCATCGGCGCGGGGGTGGCGGGGCTGTTCTTCGTCGGCTTCCTGGGCTGGGCGGCGCTGGCGCCGCTGGACGCCGGGGCCTATGCGCACGGCGTGATCGCCGTGGCCGGCAACCGCCAGTCAGTCCAGAACCGCGAGGGCGGGGTGGTCACGGCCATTCGCGTCGTCGAGGGGCAGAGCGTGGTCAAGGGCCAGATCCTGGTCGAGCTGTCGGCCTCGGACCTGCGGGCCAGCGAGCGCGGCATGACCGGCGAGGTCATGACCCTGCTGGCCCAGCGCGCCCGCCTGATCGCCGAGCGCGACCGCCAGCCCGGCTTCGCCGCCCCGTCCGAGTTCGCCAACCTGCCGCCCGAGGACAAGCCCC
>JAGIBE010000096.1 GCA_017744495.1 Caulobacter sp.
GGCCAGGCGCAGCCGGGACAGTCGAAACCTTCCGGCTGGTTGGCCCGCAGCAGGGTCTTGCCGCCCTCGATCACCGTCTGCTGGTCGCTCAGCGCCCCAGCCACCGCCTTCAGCGCGCCCCAGCCGCCGGCGGCGTTGTCGTAGCGATGGACGCCGCGGATGCCCGCATTGGGGTTACGGTCGGACATCACGCATACTCCGGTACGGCGTCGAGCAGGCGCTCGGCGTAGGTAAAGACGGTGTGGCCGTCGGCGCGGGCCAAGGCCACCAGGGTCAGGCCCGCCTCCTCGGCCCGGCGGATCGCCAGATCGGTCGGGGCCGAGACGGCCACCAGGATCGAGCAGCCCATCCGCACGGTCTTCTCGACCATTTCGAACGAGCAGCGGCTGGTGACCAGCACGAAGCCTTGCGAGGCGTCGCGGCCATCGCGCGCCATGGCGCCGGCCAACTTGTCCAGGGCGTTGTGGCGGCCGACGTCCTCTCGGACCACGACCAGCGCCCCCTCCCCGTCCGCGAAGGCCGCCGCGTGGGTGGCGCGGGTCAGGCGGCCAAGGGCCTGGACATCGCCCAGGGCGTCGACCGCACGCTGCACGGCCTGGTGCGAGACGCCGGCGCCGCCCTCGAGGCGCGGCAGAGGCCGCACGGCGTCGGCCAGCCGTTGCACCCCACACAGCCCGCAGCTGGAGCGCCCCTCCAGGGTGCGCGGCCGGGCCTTGCGCTGGATCACGCCGGGCTGGAGCTTCACGTCGGCCAGGATGCCCAGGTCGTTCCGGGTGACCTCGATCCCCAGCACGTCCGAGGCCTTGGCCACCGCTTCGGTGACGGTGAAGCCCAGGGCCAGGTCCTCAACGTCGTCGGGCGTGGCCATCAGCACCGTGTGCGGCCGGCCGTCGAACGACAGGCCCACGGCGACTTCCTGCGGGGTGTCACGGGCGATGGTCTCGGACCCGGCCCCGACCCGCCATTGGGTGGCGGAACGGCGTTGAGCGGCGGCTTTCGACATAGGCCGGACTCTACCGCCTGGCCGCCCCCACGTCCAAGGGCGCTCTTCACGGCGCGAACGTTCAAATCCGATGCGGATATAGATGACCAAACGGCGTTCCTGACGCACTCTGGGGTCATGGCCGTTATAGACACCCGCCGCGATCAGATGTTCCCCCGCCTTTCGCCGGAGGAGATCGACCGCATCCGCCGCTTCGGCGACATCGCCCACGCCAAGGCCGGCGCCATGTTGGCCCAGGCCGGGGAGGTTTCGCCCGGGCTCATGGTGGTCCTGGAGGGGCAGGCCCGCGTCAGCCGACGCGACGCCCACAACGAGAGCCACGTGATCGTCGAGCACGAGCCCGGCCACTTCATCGGCGAGCTGGCCCAGCTGTCGAACCGTCCCTCGCTGGTCGATGTCGAAGCGATGACCGACGTCGAAGTCCTGCGCATCAAGCCCGACCGCCTGCGCGCGGTGCTGATCGCCGAGGCCGAGCTGGGCGAGCGGATCATGCGGGCCCTGATCCTGCGCCGGGTCGGCCTGCTGGAAGCGGGCGCCGGTCCCGTGATCCTCGGCCGGACGGGCGACGGCGAAGTGATCCGGCTGTCGGGCTTCCTCTCGCGCAACGGCCATCCCTACCAGCAGCTCGACCCCGACACGGTCGACTGCGCCCGGGTGCTGATCCAGAGGTTCTCGATCGACGAGGCCGAGTTGCCGATCGTCCTCTGCCCCGGCGGCCAGATCCTGCGCCATCCGTCCAACGCCGAACTGGCGCGTTGCCTGGGCATGGTCGGCGATCTGGACCCGAACCACATCTACGACGTGGCAGTGGTCGGAGCGGGCCCCGCGGGCCTGGCCACCGCCGTCTACGCCGCCTCGGAGGGCCTGTCGGTGCTGGTGCTGGACACCCGGGCGTTCGGCGGCCAGGCCGGGGCCTCGGCCCGGATCGAGAACTATCTGGGCTTTCCCACCGGCGTCTCGGGCATGGCCCTGATGGCCCGCGCCTACAACCAGGCCCAGAAGTTCGGTGCGAACCTGGCCATCCCCGACGAGGTGGCCAGTCTGGAATGCGTCGCCGACTCCGGCGCCAGCGACCTGGACGGCTACCACCTGAAGCTGGTCAGCGGCGAGACCACCCAGGCCAGGACGATCGTGATCGCCAGCGGCGCCCGCTATCGCCGGCTGGACGTCTCCAACCTCGACCAGTTCGAAGGCAGCAGCGTCCACTACTGGGCCTCGCCCCTGGAGGCCAAGCTTTGCGCTGGGCAGGAAGTGGCGCTTGTCGGGGCCGGCAATTCGGCGGGCCAGGCGGCGGTCTATCTGGCCAGCCAGGTCAAGAAGGTGTGGCTGATCATCCGCGGCAAAAGCCTGGACGCCAGCATGTCGCGCTACCTGATCGACCGCATCAAGAGCCTGCCTAATATCGAGGTCGTCACCCGCAACGAGATCGTCGAGCTGGAGGGCGAGGACGGCCAGCTGCGGGCCATCCGCCATCGCGACCTCGACACCGGCGAAGAAGAGCGCTGCGAGATCAGCCATCTCTTCCTGTTCATCGGAGCCGCGCCCAATACCGGATGGCTGACAGAGTGTCGGGTCGAGCTGGACAACCACGGCTTCGTGCGCACCGGACAGGATCTGGCCCCTGGCCACCCTTCCCTGCAGACCAGTCGCCACGGCGTGTTCGCGATCGGCGACGTGCGGGCCGGCTCGGTCAAGCGTGTGGCGGCGGCCGTCGGCGAGGGCGCGCAGGTGGTGGCGGCGATCCACGCCTACCTAGCCGAACCCGTCACCACGGCCTGACGGTCGGACGCGCCACGCCCCAAAAGCAAAAGGCCCCGGAGATGTCTCTCCGGGGCCTTCGCCTAGTTCGCTGTAGT
>JAGIBE010000097.1:0-3529 GCA_017744495.1 Caulobacter sp.
AGGCCAATGAGGCCGCAAAAAGGCGATTAACGGAACCAATCGCGAGCCACGGAACTGATTTCGGGCGGACCAGCGCCGCGTTTCAGTTCCTCCGTTCAAGGTCCGTCCATGAAGATCGCTCAGGTCACCCCTCTTTACGAGGCCGTCCCCCCGCGCCTGTACGGCGGCACAGAACGCGTCGTCGCCCACCTGACGGACGCCCTGGTCGATCTCGGCCACGAGGTCACGCTGTTCGCCAGCGCCGACGCCCAGACCAAGGCCCGGCTGATCGCCACCCGCGACCAGGCCATCCGCCTGGATCCCGCGCCGCTGAAATCCGACCTGGCCGCCCACCTGGCCCAGATCGCCGAGGTCCGCGCCCTGGCCGACGAGTTCGATGTCGTCCACTTCCACACCGACATGGTGCAGTTCCCGTTCTTCGCCGACCGGGCCGATCGCACGATCACGACCCTTCACGGTCGCCTGGACCTCAAGGACCTGCCGGCCGTCTACAAGCGCTACCCGCAATTCCCGCTGGTCTCGATCAGCGACGACCAGCGCCGCCCCCTGCCCTTCGCCAACTGGGCCGGCACGGTGCATCACGGCATGAACGCCGAGCTCTATACCTTCTCGGAAAAGAGCGAGGGCTACCTGGCCTTCCTGGGCCGCATCTCGCCCGAGAAGCGCCCGGACCGCGCGATCATGCTGGCCAAGCGCCTGGGCAAGAAGCTGAAGATCGCCGCCAAGGTCGACGCCGCCGACCGCGCCTATTTCGAGGACAAGATCGAGCCGATGATCAACGGCGACCCGCTGATCGAATTCGTCGGCGAGATCGGCGACCACCAGAAGTCGGCCTTCCTGGGCGGCGCTGAGGCCCTGCTCTTCCCGATCGACTGGCCCGAGCCCTTCGGCCTGGTGATGATCGAGGCCATGGCCTGCGGCACGCCCGTGGTCGCCTATCGCTGCGGTTCGGTGCCCGAGGTCATCGAGGATGGCCTGACCGGCTTCATCGTCGACAACGATGACCAGGCCGCCGAGGCGATCATTCGTGCATCGGCGCTGGATCGGAACGCGGTGCGTCGGCGTTTCGACACAAGGTTCTCGTCCGAGGCGATGGCCCGGCGATACGTCGCGCTTTACGAAAAGCTGTGCGACGGCGCCGCCGTCTATCCCGCCCTCGTCGACTTGGCCGCTAGTGCTTAGAAACAGCTTTTAGGAGGGGCCATGGAGAATCTGGCGCCGGCGTTGGACGCTCCCGTCGACTACGGTGTGACGGCGGAAGTCCGCGCACCACAGAATCTCTATGCCCTGAAGGACAAGGACACGTTCATCGTCGCCGACGAGTTCGGCGACATCGCCGGCCAGGGCGACGGGCTGTTCCACAACGACACCCGCATCCTGTCGTTCTACCGGATGACCCTGGGCGGACGCCCCATGTCGCTGCTGTCGGCGGCCGTGGCGCACGACAACGTGTTCTTCACCTGCAATGGCACCAATCAGGCCCTGCCCTATCCGGGCGAGCGGATGGGGCCGCCCGGCGTGCTGCACATCGAGCGCAAGCGGTTCCTGTGGGGCGAGCGGCTGTATGAGCGTGTCCGCTTCGTCAACTACAGTCGCGACACCGTGCTGCTGCCGATGGCGATCGAGTTCGACGCCGATTTCCGCGACATGTTCGAGGTGCGCGGCACCCATCGCGCCAAGCGCGGCCTGAAAGGCCCGCCGCATGTCGACGGCCGCCGCGTGGCCTACAGCTATATCGGCCTGGACGGCGTCGAGCGCGCCTCGTTCATCTGCTTCTCCGACGCGCCCTATCGCCTCTCGGCCCACAAGGCCGAGTTCATGTTCTCGCTGCATGCCGAGGGCGAGACCGAGCTCTATATCGAGATCGGCATCGTCGATGGCCACACGCCCAGCCGCGAGCGTTTCCGCGACGCCGCCGCTCGCGCCCGCTGGGACATGCGCTCGCGCCGCCGCCATGGCGCGCGGCTGAACAGCTCGGGGCGCCTGTTCAACGAGTGGCTGGGCAAGTCCCGCTCGGACCTGGCCCTGCTGACCACCAAGATGGAGACCGGCCCCTACCCCTATGCCGGCATCCCATG
The DNA here is from genome assembly GCA_017744495.1 of Caulobacter sp. Lineage (GTDB taxonomy): Bacteria > Pseudomonadota > Alphaproteobacteria > Caulobacterales > Caulobacteraceae > Caulobacter. The sequence goes on from JAGIBE010000097.1 coordinate 2,079, forward strand.
GTTCTCGACCGCCTTCGGGCGCGACGCGATCATCACCGCCTGGCAGATTCTTTGGTTCGAGCCGTCCCTGGCCAAGGGCGTGCTGCGCTACCTGGCCGCCCACCAGGCCACGGAGCGTTCGGCCTTCCGCGACAGCGCGCCTGGCAAGATCATGCACGAAACCCGCAAGGGCGAGATGCCGGCCATGGGCGAGGTGCCGTTCGGCCGCTACTACGGCGGGGTCGACACCACGCCGCTGTTCGTGGCCCTGGCTGGCGCCTATCAGCAGCGCACCGGCGACGACAAGCTGATCGACGAGCTTTGGCCTGCTCTCATCCGCGCCATGCACTGGATCGAGCACGACGGCGATAGCGACGGGGATGGCCTGATCGACTACGCCCGAGGCCAGGACAGCGGCCTCCAACCAGGGCTGGAAGGACAGCGAGGACAGCGTCTTCCACACCGACGGCCGTTACCCGTCCGGCCCGATCGCCCTCGTGGAGGTGCAAGGTTACGCCTTCGCCGCCTATCGCGGCATGGCGCGCCTGGCCGAGCGTCGCGGCGACGTCAGCCAGGCAGCGATCTGGAAGCAGAAGGCCGCCACGCTGCGCGAGAAGGTCGAGCAGCTTTTCTGGATGGAGGAGCGTGGCTTCTACGGCATCGCCGTCGACGGCCAGGGCCAGCTGTGCCGGCCGCTGTCGTCCAATCCCGGCCACCTGCTGTTCTGCGGCCTGCCCACGCCCGAGCGAGCCCGCAAGGTCACCGACCAGCTGCTGTCAGCCCCGTTCAACTCCGGCTGGGGCCTGCGGACCCTGGCCACCGGCGAAGCCCGCTTTAACCCGATCAGCTACCACAATGGCTCGGTCTGGCCGCACGACTCGGCGCTGTGCGTCATGGGCCTGTCCCGTTACGGCGAGCGTGACGGCGTCGTGAAGCTGACGGCCGATATGTTCGAGACCGCCAGCCGCATGGGCATGCGCCTGCCCGAGCTATTCTGCGGCTTCCCACGCTCGCATGGCGAGCCGCCCGTCGCCTATCCGGTCGCCTGCCTGCCACAGGCCTGGGCCGCCGGTTCGGTGTTCATGCTCCTGCAGGCGTGCCTGGGGATCAGCGTCGACGCCAATCGCGGCGAGATCGAACTGGTGGACCCGCGCCTGCCCATCGGCATCGATCGCCTGCGGGTCGAGCGCTTCCGGGTCGGCGCAGAGACGGTCGACCTGACCTTTGAGCGTCAAGGCGGCAAGATCTCGGTCCACGCCTCGGGGGGCGTGCCCCTGACGATCCGGTCGAAACCGTCCTGGGACTAATTGTCAGGAAAAAGAAGAGTGGCTCCGCGGGTAGGATTCGAACCTACGACCAGCCGGTTAACAGCCGGCTGCTCTACCACTGAGCTACCGCGGAACAGGTCGCCTCAGGAAGAGGCCGGGTGATAGCCGCCGATTTGACTCGGTGCAAGCGCCTTCGAACAAAAA
>JAGIBE010000097.1:3534-6362 GCA_017744495.1 Caulobacter sp.
CCTTAATTCCGGCTGCGACCGAATGGCGCCCCATACCGTATCAGGGCTTCATCAGGCCGACCGGCAAGGCGCGGGCCGCCACGGTCACGTCGGCCTTGGCGACCGTATCGCGCGACGAGGCGCCGAGGCTGACCGTGTAGGCGCCGGCCGCGACCGACCAGCCGTGGGCCTTCTCGTCCCAAGTGGCCAGCAGGCGGGGATCGACCGTCAGGGTGACCTTGGTGCTGGCGCCGGGCGTCAGCTCGACCTTCTTGAAGGCCGCCAGGCGCTGGGGCGCTTCCCAGCCGCCCGCTTTAGGCGAGACATAGATCTGCGGCACGGCCTTGCCGGTCCGTTTGCCGGTGTTCTTCACGTCGAAGCTGACGGTCAGGGCGCCGCCCTTGGCCTCGGCCTTGAGGTTGTCGTAGGCGAAGGTGGTGTAGGATAGGCCGTGACCGAACGGGAACAGCGGCTGGTGGCCCTTCTTGTCGAACCACTTGTAGCCGACCGCCGCGCCCTCAATCGTATAGTCGACCGCGAACAGGTCGTCGGGCTTGTTGGGATCGCCGTCCAGCGTGGGGCGGGGCAGTTGGTCCAGCGAGGCCGGGAAGGTGACCGGCAGGCGGCCCGAGGCGTCGACCTCGCCGGTCAGTACGCGGGCGATGGCCTCGCCGCCTTCCGAGCCCGGATACCAGGCCTCGACCACGCCGCCGACCTTCGAGAGCCACGGCATCAGCACCGGACCGCCGGTCTCCAGCACCACCACGGTCTCGGCGTTGGCCGAGGCCACCGCGTCGATCAGGGCGTCCTGGCCGTTCTCCAGCGTCAGCGGGCTGTCGAACGACTCGCCGTTCCATTGGGTGGCGAAGACCAGCACCACGTCAGCGCCGGCCGCCAGCTTGGCGGCGGCGGTCTTGTCCTTGCCGTCGGCGAACTGGATGTCCGCGCCCGGCAGGCGGGCCTTCAGCGCCTTCAGGGGCGAGGAGGGGAAATAGATCATCGGACCGGGCCAGGACGCCGGACCTTCGCCCTGCACGGCGCGGCCGCCGATCGGATAGACCTGGGACGAGCCGCCGCCCGACAGCACGCCGACATCGGCATGGCCGCCGATCACGGCGATCTTCTTGGCTGACGCGACGAGCGGCAGCAGCCCCTTGTCGTTCTTCAGCAGCACCACGCCCTCCTCGGCGTCGGCGCGGGTGACCTTGGCGTGGGCGGCGTAGTCGATCGCGGCGATCTTGACCGGCTTTTCCACTACGCCGCTGGCGAACAGGCCGCGCAGGACGCGGCGAGCCATGTCGTCCAGGCGGGCCTGCGACACCTCTCCCTTGGCCAAGGCGTCCTTCAGCGGGCCGCGGAAGAAGGGCTGCTTATCGAAGGCGTCGCCGGCCGATTCCTGGTCGAGCCCGGCGTTGACGGCCTTGGCGCTGGAGTGCGTCGCGCCCCAGTCCGACATGACGTAGCTCTTATAGCCCCAGTCCTGCTTGAGCACCTTGTTGAGCAGGAAGTCGTTCTCGCAGGCGTAGTCGCCGTTGACGCGGTTGTAGGCGCACATCACCGAGTGGGGATCGGAGTCCTCCATCGCGAACTGGAAGGCCAGCAGGTCGGAGGTGCGGGCGTCGGCCTCGCCGATCTTGGCGTCCAGCACGAAGCGGCCGGTCTCCTGGCCGTTCAGGGCGTAGTGCTTGATGGTCGAGACGATGGCGTTGGACTGGATGCCCTTGATCTGGGCCCCGACCATCTTGCCGGCCAGCCACGGATCTTCGCCGCCGTATTCGAAGTTGCGGCCGTTACGCGGTTCGCGGACCAGGTTGACGCCGCCGGCCAGCATGACGTTGAAGCCGGAGGCGCGGGCTTCCGAGCCGATCATCGCACCGCCGGCTTGGGCCAATTCGGGGTTCCAGGTGGCGGTGGTCGCCATGCCGGAGGGCAGGGCGGTGCGCTCACGCTTCTTGGGCTCGCCGCCCTGGGTGGCCACGCCGACGCCGGCGTCGGTCTGGAACTGGGCCGGGATGCCCAGGCGCTCGATCCCCGGCACATAACCGGCCGAGCCGGGCAGGGCCTCGGCGACGCGCTTGTACTTGGCGCCCATGTCGGCGCCGAAATAGCCGAAGATGACCGTCAGCTTCTCGTCCTGGGTCATGGCCTTGAGCGCCAGGTCGGCGCGCGTGTCGGCGTCGAGCTTGGGGTTCAGCCACGGACGGGCGGCCGGGGGCGCCGCTGAGGTCTGGGCGCAGGCGGCGGGCGCGATGGCGCAAGCGGACGCGCCGAGCATGAGGGCCAGGGTCAGGCCCCGCCAGGGCTGTCGGTTCATAGTATCTCCCACTCTATTATTGGCGCGGGCCAGGGCTGGCCGACGCGGGTCGGACTTCGGGTCTAGCCGGCTCGGACGGGGCCGGTGGATTCGCGGATCACCAGGCTGTGCTGGGTCAGAATGGTCGCCGCCCCCTTGCCGAGCGCGGCGTTGGCGCTCCAGCCGTTCAGGGCGGTGATGGCCCGCTGGGTCATCTGGTCGAAGGGCTGGCGGATGGTGGTCAAGGACGGCCAGATGGCGGCGGCGATCGGGGCGTCGTCGAAGCCCACCACCGACAGGTCGTCGGGCAGCTTCAGGCCGCGCCGCTGGGCTTCCATGCAGGTGGCGGCGGCCATGTCGTCATTGGCCGCGAAGATGGCGGTCGGGGGATCGTCCATGTCCAGCAGGGCTTGGGCGCCGGCCAGGCCGCCCTTGAAGCTGAAGTCGCCCTGGACGATCAGGGCCGGATCGGGGCGTGGCTTGCCGGCGGCGGCATAGGCCTCGTTGAAGCCGTTGCGGCGCAAAGTGCTGGCGGCGTGGTCCGGGTGGCCGGCGA
>JAGIBE010000098.1 GCA_017744495.1 Caulobacter sp.
GGCGATGGCGATTTCGCCCTCGCGCGACAGCAGTTCCACCGAGCCCATTTCGCGCAGGTACATGCGCACGGGGTCGTCCGTGCGGTCGTAGGCCGCCGGCTTGTCGCTGGTGATGACCGCCTGGTTGTCCTCGCGGGCGACCACTTCGCCGCCTTCAGAGGTCTCGGCGTCCTCTTCGGCCTCGACCACGTTGACGCCCATCTCGCTCAGCATGGCGAGGGTGTCTTCGATGGCTTCGGAGGTGACTTCTTCCGACGGCAGGACCTTGTTCAGCTCGTCCATCGTGACGTAGCCGCGCGCCTTGGCCTGCTTGATGAACTTCTTGACGCCGGCGTCGGTCAGGTCGAGCAGGGGGCCGTCGCCGCCGGTGGCTTCGGGCGCTTCCGTCTCGGCCGAGGAATTGGTGCTCATTCAGGTCTCCGAAGCGACGCGGCGCGCAAGGACATGGCGCGCGTCGTGAAATGTGTCCGTGATGGGTCGCCCGCGCCTTGCGCCCCGCCGTCCGTGCAAGCTGTCCAGCCAACCGCTGAAAATATTCTCAAGAAACGCCTGAGACGCGCGAAAGAACCATGACCTAACGCTCCGCGAGCCAAGCTCTTTGCGGAGGTGTGTCGTTTTCGCGCGATCAGCGTCGGCCCTTGAGGGGTTTTTCGCGGTCACTGGGACTTGGCGGCGGCGAGGGTGACATCCTGTTTCAAGGAGGGCGCGCGCGACGGCGGCCCGGGCGATGTCAATCAGCTGCGTGGCAAATCCTTGAGTCGCCAGATGGCGTTGCATGACGCGGGAGTCAAGATGGGTAGTGTTAAGTACCGTTCTATTTCCGGCCGCTAGCTGGCCGCCTGCCAGAACTCCAGGCCGCTGATCTGGCGCTCCAGCGCGGTGATCCGGGTCCGCAGGTCGCGGGTGGCGGCCAGGGTCCCGGCGGTGACGGCCTCGCGGCGCAGGGCCTCCAGGGCCCGTTCGGCGTCGCCGATCTCGACCAGAGCCTCGTAGCAGGCCGACCACAGCGCCTTGGCCCGGTGGGGCTCCATCTTCGGGTCCAGGAACGGGGCGTCGATGGCCGAGGCCACGCGCTCGACCTCGGCCACGTGGCCGCCCAGGCCCTTGCGTTCGAGGATGGCGCGGAACGGAGCGTCGTCGCCGATCTCGTCGGCCAGGGCCTCGAACAGCTCGTGGGCCAGGGTCGACAGACGCGGATCGCCGAAGCCGACGCGCTCGATCGCCTCGTCATAGGGCCGGGCCCAGGCCGGATGGCGCAGGGCGGCGATCGCCACGGCGGCGTGGAAGGGCTTGAGGCGGGTCGTGATCTCGGCCCGAGCCACGCCCCGAATGCCCGGGTCGGGCGGACCCCGGTCGCGACCGCCGCGCCAGGGGCCGCGCGGCGTGAAGGGGCGGCCGCCCCCATCGCCGAAACCCCCTCCGAAACCGCCGCCGGAAGCTGGTTTGGGAAAGAGCGCGTCCAGCTTGGCGTAGAGGTCGTCGCGATAGGCGGCCGACAGGTCCTTGTCCGCGATGGCGCCGGCGGCGGCGCGCAGGCGCTGCTTGAAGCCGGCCTTGCGCTCGGGCGTGTCCAGCGGCTCGGCGTCGCGCTCGCGGTTGAACAGGGCCTCCACGAAGGGCGTGGTCTGGGTCAGCTGGGCCTTCAGGGCGGCGGGACCCTGCTCGCGCAGCACGTCGTCGGGATCCTTGCCGCCGACCACGATCGAGAACTTGAACGAACGGCCGGGCTTCAGCAGCGGCAGGGCGCGGTCGATGGCGCGGCTGGCGGCGCGCTGGCCGGCCTTGTCGCCATCGAAGCTGAGGGTGGGCTCGGGATGCAGGCGCCACAGCACCTCCATCTGCTCCTCGGTCATGGCCGTGCCCATGGGCGCCACGGCCGGCAGCCCCGCGCGCTGGCAGGCGATGACGTCCATATAGCCTTCGACCACCAGCATCGGGGTCTGTTCGGTGGGCGCGGCCGCCTGGGCGGCGTGCAGCAGCTTGCGGGCCTCGTACAGGCCGTACAGCAGCCGGCCCTTATGGAAGAGCGTGGTCTCCGGCCCGTTCAGGTACTTGGCGCGGGCGGCGGGGTCCATGGCCCGGCCGCCGAACGAGACGACCCTGCCCCGGGTGTCGGTGATGGGGAAGATGATCCGGTCGCGGAAGCGGTCATAGGGCTGGCCGCCGTCTTCCGGGGCGATCAGCAGGCCCGCGTCGACCAGCTCGGCCGGCTTGGCGCCCTTGGCGACCAGATAGTCCTTCAGGGCCGTGCGACTGTTGGGCGAGAAGCCGATGCGGAACCGGCTCCACTGGTCTTCAGGCAGGGCGCGGCGCTTGAGGTAGTCTCGGGCGGCCTGGCCGACGGGGCGGCGCAGCTCGCCCTCGAACCAGGCGGCGGCCAGCTCCATCCAGTCCGACAGGCCGGCGCGCTTCTTGTCTTCCTGGGCCGAACGGGCGTCGGGCTCGGGCAGGGCCATGCCGGCCTCGGCCGCCAGCCGCTCCACCGCCTCGGTGAAGGTCAGTCGCTCGGTCTCCTGCAGGTAGGAGATGATGTCACCGTGCTTGCCGCTGGAGAAGCAGTGATAGAAGCCCTTGTCGTCGTTGACGAAGAACGACGGGCTCTTCTCCTTGGTGAACGGCGACAGCCCCGCGTACTCACGACCCTGCCGCCGCAGCTTCACCGTCTTCCCGATCACGTCGGAAGGGCGAAGGCGTTGCTTCAGTTCGTCGAGGAAGTGATCGTCGAAACGCATGGCTGGCTAGCGATGAACATAGGCCCAACCCTTGTATTTCGCACGCCGGATGATCGGTTCGTCCAAAGGCCTGAGAGAGCTTGTGGATAAGCCCTTCGCGTCCTCAGAGCGGCGTCATGTGAACCGCACGGGCATAGGGCATGTCCTCCCCGCGTTTCCAAGACGGGAAGTCGCCAGGAATGGCCGGACGGATGACAATCGCCTTCGGGTCTACCCCGGTG
>JAGIBE010000099.1 GCA_017744495.1 Caulobacter sp.
ACACGCCGGTGAAGCGCTCGTAGTGCCCCAGGTCCAGGTCGGTCTCGGCGCCGTCGTCGGTCACGAAGACCTCGCCGTGCTGATACGGGCTCATGGTGCCCGGATCGACGTTGAGATAGGGGTCGAGCTTACGAAGGCGGACCTTGTAGCCGCGCGCCTGCAGAAGCGCTCCGAGCGCTGCGGAGGCGAGGCCTTTTCCCAATGAGGAAACCACGCCGCCGGTGATGAAGATGTACCGGGTCATGGGCGATCAGATTAGCCGTGATTCGTCATCGCCGGGGAAAAGACCGAGGTTCATTCACAGAAAGAATGCGCCGCCCCCGGCGGAGCGGCTCGGCATCAACAGTAAAGTCGTCGCAGGCCCTTACTGGACCGGCTTCTGCTCGGCCGGAGCCGGAGCGCTGATCACCGGAACCGGCGCGGCGGCGGGCGCCTGGGTCGCGGCCTTGGGCGCGGGAGCCTTGGCGGCCGGAGCGGTCGCCTTGGGCGCCGAGACCGTCGGAGCCGGAGCGCTGATCTGCGGCGCCGGAGCTTCGATCGCGGCCGGGGCGCTGGTCGCGGGAGCCGGAACGGTCGTGGTCGGCGCCGGGGCGGCCGGACCAACCGGCAGCGGCGCGGCGTTCAGGGTCTTGCTGTCCAGGGTGTCCAGCTTCAGGCGGTCGATGACCGCGTTGTTCGAGCCTTGGCGGCCCGTCAGGATCGTCAGCGCCAGGCTGATGATCAGGAAGATCGAGAACAGAATCCAGGTCGTGCGGGTCAAAAGATCGCCGGCGCCGCGGGCGGTCATGAAACCGCCGCCGCCGCCGCCCATGCCTAGGGCGCCGCCTTCGGAGCGCTGCATCAGCACCACGCCGATCAGGGCGATGCAAACGATGATGTTGATGGCCAGCAGAACGCCGATGAGCATGTCTAAATCGATCTCGATCCGGGCGACGGACACGTCCGCCGCGAAAAACGAAGCGGCCCCTCTATCACTTGCAACGGGCCCGCGCCATAGCTGGGGACGAACCGTCCGCACTCAAGACCATTCCCCACGTCCGCATCAGGTCCTTTCCGTCGCATGATCCTCGAGACCGAACGCCTTAGCCTGACGCCGCTGACGCTTGAGGACGCTCCCCTCGTCTATCCGTTCATGAGCGATCCGGAGGTGATGGCCCACTGGGACCGCGCCGCCATCGAAGATCCCGACGAGGTCGCCGCGGCCGTCGCCGCCCAGGTGGCCGAAATGGCGGAACGCCGTGCTCTGTACTGGGCGATCCGCCATGCCAAGAGCGACTGGTTCCTGGGTTATTGCGAACTGGTCGACCTGGATTGGCGCCACCATCGCGGTGAACTGGGCTTCATCATCGCCCGCGAGGCCTGGGGCCAGGGCTACGCCACCGAGGCCGCCGCCGCCCTGCTGGCCCACTGCGCCTCATCCTTGGGCCTCAAGCGGATGATCGCCCGCACCCATGTCGGCGACAGCCGGGCCGAGAAGGTGCTGGAGAAGCTGGGCTTCGAGCAGGAAGGCTATCTGAAAGGCCACGTCGATCGCGACGGCGAACGGCGGGACTGCCGGCTTTACGGACTGCTGTTCTGACGCGTCGAGAGCCCCTGCTCTCCCTGCCCTCTAAGCTCGGCCATTTGAATACAATTTGCTGTTAGCGCTAACAACGTTCAGCTTTGTTCGCGAAATCACGCACTACAACCTAGGGTGCGGGAAAATCGGTGGCCCAGCCCCGGGTTTTCCCCGATCTCCAAAATCGGGAGATGGCGGAATATTGGGCTCCAGCTTGAGGAGTTGTACTATGTCGAGTTCCAAACACATCTCTGATCATCTCAAAGCGGTCCGTAAAATCGCTGTCGAAACTTCCCCAGAAGATGTCGCCGGAACGGTGGCGCTGGCGATCCAGAGGGTGAAGGTCACTCTGCAGAACCTCTCCTTGCTGGCCAACAAGACATCCGACCTCGAGGCGGCCGCTCGCGAGGTGGACGCTTGCCTCCCAACGTTCGTGGGCGGCCAGTGGGCCGGGACCTTTTTCGGAGACGATCTCCTGGACGCGGTGGACGCGTTCGAGGAGGCGCTGGACGCGGCGGGGCCCAGCGAGGTGGCCCGCAGGATCGGCGCGTGGTCGGCCCGGCCCGCGCCGCCGATGGCCGCTCAACTGGCGCCCTGAAGCGCCGCCTACGCCGCCTCGATGATCGCCAGGAAGTCGGCGGCCTTCAGCGAGGCGCCGCCGACCAGGGCGCCGCCGACCTCGGGCGCGGCGAGGATCTCGCGGGCGTTGTCGGGCTTCACCGAACCGCCGTAGAGGATGGGCACGGTCGCGCCGTGCGCCCCGAACCGTTCGACCAGCACGGCCCGCAGCGCTCCGTGCACATGCTCGATGTCGTCCGGCGCCGGAGTGCGGCCGGTTCCGATCGCCCAGACCGGCTCATAGGCCACGGCGAAGGCCTGCCCCGCCAGCGAGGTCGGCAGCGAGCCTCTGGCCATGCCGGTCACCACCGTCTCGGCCTGACCGGCGTCGCGTTGGGCCAGGGTCTCGCCAAAGCAGACAATCGGCTCCAACCCTGCCGCCAAGGCGGCCTCGACCTTGGCCGACACCAGGGCGTCGCTCTCGCCATAAGCCGCGCGCCGCTCGGAATGGCCGAGAATCACCAACCTGGCGCCGGCGTCGACCAGCATGGCCGCCGAGATGTCGCCGGTGTGCGGCCCCGCCGCCGCGGGATGGCAGTCCTGGCCGCCGACGATCACCGCCTCGCCCGCCATCGCCTCGGCCATCCGATGCAGCAAGGTCGCCGCCGGACAGATGGCGACCCGGGCGGCGGGCGGTTTGGCGGCCAGAGCCGCCGCCACCGCGCGGGCCTCGTCCAGCGAGGCCTCCAGCCCGAACATCTTCCAATTTCCGGCGATCAGCGGCCGGGGCGTCGTCAGCGAAAGGGTCATGGGCTCGGTTTGGGGCCCTTGGAGAGACGGAAGTCAAGACCGGTGAAACCCGCGCCGCTTGCCCGGCGCCCCGCGGCTCTACTATACCCGCTGCTCGCGTATCCTCCGTCGCTCGGGCCTTGGCCCTGCGGAGAACCCGCGATTTTCGAGGAAGGTTTCTCCCAGTCATGCTCGCCGGCTTCCGCTCCTTCGCCAAATCGCCGTTCGCGGTGGTCCTGTTCGGTCTGCTCATCGTCAGCTTCGCGGTGTTCGGCATCAGCGACGTGTTCCGCCATCCGCCCGGCAAGTGGGTGATCGCGGCCGGCTCACGGAACATGAAGCCGGAGGACTTCAAGGCGCAGTTCGAGAACTTCCGGAAACGCGAGCAGGCCCAGGGGCAGACGATCACGCCGGATATCGCCGTCCAGCAGGGCGTCGACCGCAAGATGCTGACCCAGCTGGCCCTGCAGGAATCCCTGGCCGAGCTGCTGCACAAGATGGGCGTGCGCCCCTCCGACAAGCTGGTGGCTGACACCCTGCGCGAACAACTGGCCGGTCTGCCGCCGGGCCAGCGTCCGTTCGATCCGATCACCGGCAAGTTCGACGAGAAGATGTACGCGGCCTTGCTGGCCCAGAACGAGCTGACGCCCGAGCGCTACAACGCCGCCCTGCGCGACGACATCGCCCAGGGCCAGGTGTCCGCGGCCATCGCCGCCAGCCTGCGCGCCCCGCGGCTGTATTCGGCCTTGGAGGCCGCCTATGGCCTGGAAGGCCGCGACCTGGCCGCCTTCGCCGTCAATCCCGCGACCGTCGAAAAGCCGGCCGCCCCGACCGACGCCCAGCTGCAGGCCTTCATGAAGGAGCACGCCGCCCAGCTGACCCGGCCCGAGACCCGCGTCCTGTCGGTGGCCCGCTTCAGCGCCAAGGCCCTGGAGAACACGGTGACCGTGCCCGAGGCCGACATCGTCAAGACCTACAACTTCCGCAAGGACACCCTGGGCACGGCCGAGACCCGCTCGTTCGTCCAGATCCAGGCGCCCGACGCCAAGGCCGCCGCGGTGATCGCCCAGCGCCTGACCAAGGGCGATGCGCCCGCCGCCGTCGCCAGCGCCTACGGCAAGCAGCCGCTGGTGATCGACTCCAAGCCCAAGACCGCTCTGCCCGACCGCAAGGTGGCCGACGCCGTGTTCGCCCTGGCGCCCGGCCAGGTCAGCGCCCCGATCGCCGGCGAGTTCGGCGTCTCGGTGGTCAAGTTGGTCAAGATCACCTCCGCCACCGTACCCAGTCTGGAATCGCAGCGTCCGGCCATCGAGGCCGAGCTGAAGGCTCAGGCCGCCCAGGCCAAGGCCTATGAGCAGACGCAAACCTACCAGGACGCCCACGACGGCGGCGCCAACCTGCTCGACGCGGCCGCCAAGGCGGGCGCCTTCGTGCGCACCACCGCGCCGGTCGCCGCCAACGGCGTCGATCAGGGCGGCCAGCCCGACCCGGCCCTGACGCCTGACGCCCTGAAGACCGCCTTCGAACTGCCCGCGGGCGGCGAGAGCGAGCTGATCGAGGCCGGTAAGGGCGAATATTTCGCCGTACGCGTCGAGAAGGTCATCCCCTCCGCCATGCCGCCCCTGGCCGAGATCCGCGCGCCCCTGGCCCAGCAGTGGCAGCTGGACCAGCTGTTCCAGCGCATGAAGGCCAAGGCCGACGCCCTGAGCGAGCGGGTCAAGAAGGGCGAGTCCCTCGAGGCCGTCGCCGCCTCGGCCCAGAGCCAGGTGCAGCGCGTGCCCAACATCACCCGCCAGAACGCCCGCCAGTTCCAGGGCCTGGGCCGTGACCTGCTGATCAGCACGTTCGGCGCCAAGCCTGGTCAGCCGTTCGTCGCCCGCGGCCCGCAAGGCGGCTACCTGGTCGCCGTGATCGAGAAGATCCACTCCGGTTCGCCCGAGCAGATGGCCCAGATCACCGAGGCGATGCGCCCGCAGGTGTCTCAGGGCCTGTTCCGCGCGGTCGGCCAGTCGGCCCAGGACTCGGCCAAGACCCAGCTGAAGACCAAGGTCAACCTGACCCTGGCCCGCCAAGCGATCGGCGTCGACACCAGCGCCCTGCCCTCCGAGGACGGCAAGGTCCCGGCCAAGGCGAAGGACAGGGCTCAATGAGCCTGGAGCCCAGCTTCGACGCCTTCGCCTCCGCCTACGAGTCCGGCCGCCCGCAGGTGGTCTGGACCCGGCTGATCGACGATCTGGAGACCCCGGTCTCGGCCTATCTGAAGATCGGCCACGGCCGCCCCTACGCCTTCCTGTTCGAGAGCGTCGAGGGCGGCGCCTGGCGCGGGCGCTACTCGATCGTGGCCATGAAGCCGGACCTGGTCTGGCGCTGCCGCGGCGATCAGGCCGAGATCGCCGAGGGCGACGACATCGCCGCTGGCCGCTTTACGCCCCAGGCGGGCGGCGCGCTGGACAGCCTGCGCGACCTGGTCGCCCGCTCGCGGATCGAGCTGCCGGCCGGCCTGCCGCCGCCGTCGGCCGGCGTGTTCGGGGCCCTGGGCTACGACATGGTCCGCCTGGCCGAGCGCCTGCCGGACGTCAACGAGGACACGCTGGGCCTGCCGGACGGGATCATGACCCGGCCGTCGATCGTGGCGGTGTTCGACGCCATCGCCCAGGAGATCATCCTGGTCACCACCGCCCGGCCCCAGGCCGGGGTGTCGGCCGCCGACGCCTACGCGGCCGCCCAGACGCGGATCGAGACGGTGATGGCTGACCTGCGCGGTCCACTCGTTCAATCCGCGCCGCGCCAGAGCCACGGCCAGGCCGAGTTCACCACCCCGGTCAGCCGGGCGGACTACGCCGAGGTGGTCGCCAAGGCCAAGGACTACATCACGGCCGGCGACATCTTCCAGGTGGTGGCCAGCCACCGCTTCCGCGCGCCGTTCCCGCTGGAGCCGTTCGCCCTGTACCGCTCACTGCGCCGAACCAACCCGTCGCCGTTCCTGTTCTTCCTGGACCTGGACGGCTTCAACCTGGTTGGCTCCTCGCCGGAGATCCTGGTCCGCCTGCGCGACGGCAAGATCACCATCCGCCCGATCGCCGGCACCCGGCCGCGCGGCGCCACGCCCGAGCAGGACCTGGCGCTGGAGAAGGAGCTGCTGGCCGATCCCAAGGAGCGGTCCGAGCACCTGATGCTGCTGGACCTGGGCCGCAACGACGTCGGTCGCGTGGCCATGCTCAAGCACGCCGGAAGCAACGATCCGGCGGCCAAGGGCAAGCGCGCCAATGTCCGCGTCACCGACAGCTTCAAGATCGAGCGCTACAGCCACGTCATGCACATCGTCTCCAATGTCGAGGGCGACGCGCCCGAGGGCGTGGACCCGGTCGACGTGCTGATGGCCGCCCTGCCCGCCGGCACGCTCTCGGGCGCGCCCAAGGTGCGGGCCATGGAGATCATCGACGAACTGGAAGTCGAGAAGCGCGGCATCGGCTACGCCGGCGCGGTCGGCTACATCGGCGCCGACGGCTCGGTGGACACCTGCATCGTGCTGCGCACGGCCCTGGTCAAGGACGGCATGATGTACGTCCAGGCCGGCGGCGGCATCGTGGCCGACAGCGATCCCGACGCCGAGTACGACGAGACCCTGCACAAGTCGCGGGCCCTGAAGCGCGCGGCCGAAGAGGCCTGGCGCTTCGCCTAGCGACTATTGAGCGCCATCGAGGCGGTCGGACGGCAGATGCTGGACGACCGCCGGCGGGGCGACCACCATCACCACCGCGAAGGTCACCGCGCTGAACGCCGCGAAGGCGGCGGCGGCCAGGACCGGCCCCATCTTCTGCCGGCGCATCGGCTTGCGCAGCAGGGCCCGGGCATAGGCCAGAGCGGCGGGATCGAGGGCGGAATCAGCGGGGTTCATGGCGCGAGCATGCCCCAGCCCCCAGATGAAGCAATGCGACGCTTTCGCGCTGCCCTCGCGCGCTGGCCCGGCGGCTAAGCGTCCCCACAGAAAAACTTGCCGCGAAAACCCTCACCTTTTTGGTGAAACCGGCTAGAAGGCTGAACCTGGAAAGGCGGCGTCATGATCCTGGTCATCGATAACTACGACAGCTTCACCTACAACCTCGTCCACTATCTGAACGAGCTGGGGGCCGACACCGTCGTGCATCGCAACGACGACCTGTCGGTGCAGGAGGCTCTGGGCCTGAAGCCCAACGCCGTGCTGCTGTCGCCCGGCCCCAAGGCCCCGGACCAGGCCGGCATCTGCCTGCCGCTGCTGCGCGGCGCGCCGGACGACCTGGCCATCCTGGGCGTGTGCCTGGGCCACCAAGCCATCGGCCAAGCCTACGGCGGCGACGTGATCCGCGCCAAGGAAGTCATGCACGGCAAGACCAGCAAGATCTTCCACAACGACCAGGGCGTGTTCAAAGGCCTGCCCAACCCGTTCATCGCCACCCGTTATCACAGCCTGGCGGTCGACAAGGCCACCCTGCCCGAGGACCTGGAGATCACCGCCTGGACCGAGGACGGCGAGATCATGGGCGTCCAGCACAAGACGCGGCCCGTCTACGGCGTGCAGTTCCACCCCGAATCCATCGCCACCGAGGGCGGACACCAGCTGCTCGCCAACTTCCTGGACCTGGCCAAGGTCCAGCGCGACGCGGCGATCTGGGTCTAGGCCATGTCGGACGCCTTCAAGCCCCTGCTCGCCAAGCTGGCCGACGGCCAGACCCTGGACGAGGACGACGCCGAGATTTTCTTCGCCGCCTGCCTGCGCGGCGAGCCCACGCCCGCCCAGGTGGCCGCGGCGGTCACCGCCATGCGCCTGCGCGGCGAGACGGTCGGCGAGATTACCGCCTGCGCCCGCGCCATGCGCCGCGCCGCCATCCACCTGGACCATCCGTATGAGGTGGTGGACGTCTGCGGCACGGGCGGCGATGGCCTGCACACTCTGAACATCTCCACCGCCGTGGGCTTCGTCGCCGCCGGCGGCGGGCTGAAGGTGGCCAAGCACGGCAACCGGGCGATTACCTCAAAGTCCGGCACCGCCGACGTCCTGGCCGCCCTGGGAGTCAATATCGACGCCACCCTGCAGCAGCAGCGCCACGCGCTGGATACGGCCGGGATCTGCTTCCTGTTCGCCCAGTCGCACCACGGCGCCATGAAGCACGTGTCGCCGATCCGCCAGCAGCTGGGCTTCCGCACGATCTTCAACCTGCTGGGCCCGCTGACCAATCCGGCCGGCGCCAAGCGCCAGGTCGTCGGCGTCTCGGCCCATCGCTTCGTCGAACCCGTGGCCAAGGCCCTGGGCGCGCTGGGCGCCGAGCGCGCCTGGTCCGTGCACGGCGCGGGCATGGACGAGCTGACCACCACCGGCGAGACCGAGGTCGCCGAATGGCGCGACGGCTCCCTGCGCCTGTTCACGATCACGCCGGAAGCCGTGGGCCTGCCCCGCGCCGCCCTGGCCGACATTACCGGCGGCGAGCCCGCCTACAACGCCGCCGCCCTGACCGCCCTGCTGGACGGTCGCAAGGGTCCGTACCGCGACATCGTCATGCTCAACGCCGCCGCCGCCTTCTTGGTGGCCGACAAGGTCGAGACCCTGCGCGAGGGCGTCGAGCTGGCCAGCGCGGTGCTGGACGACGGCCGCGCCCGCGCCGCCTTGGACGGGCTGGTGGCCGCCACGAATGCCGAGACCAACGCCGCATGACCGACATCCTCGCCAAGATCGCCGACTACAAGCGCGAGGACGTGGCGGATCGCAAGCGCCGCCGCGCCTTCGCTCAGGTCGACAGCGCCGCGCGCGCTGCCAGCAGCCCGCGCGGCTTCAAGGCCGCCCTTGAGGTCGCCCACGGCCCCGGCAAGCTGTCGCTGATCGCCGAGATCAAGAAGGCCTCGCCGTCCAAGGGCCTGATCCGCGCCGACTTCGATCCGCCGGCCCTGGCCCGCGCCTATGCGGCCGGCGGCGCGGCCTGCCTGTCGATCCTGACCGACGGCCCCAGCTTCCAGGGCGCCGACGGCTATCTGATCGACGCCCGCGCCGCGGTCGCCCTGCCCTGCATCCGCAAGGACTTCCTGGTCGATCCCTGGCAAGTGGCCGAGAGCCGCGCCCTGGGCGCCGACGCCATCCTGGTCATCCTGGCCATGATTGACGACGTCCTGGCCGCCGACCTCATGTCGGAAGCCAAGCGCCTGGGCATGGACGCCCTCGTCGAGGTGCACGACGAGGCCGAGATGGACCGCGCCGGCAGGCTGGGTTCCACCCTAGTCGGCATCAACAACCGCGACCTGAAGAGTTTCGTGGTCGATCTGGCCGTCACCGAACGCCTGGCCGCCCAGGCGCCGAAAGACGCCTTGCTGGTCACCGAAAGCGGCGTCTTCACCCATGACGACGCCGTGCGGATGGAAGCGGCCGGCGCCAAGGCCATGCTGGTCGGCGAGAGCCTGATGCGGCAGGCTGACGTGACCGCGGCGACCCGAGTCCTGCTGGGATAGAGTTTTGAGCGAGTTCGATCCGATTGAGCTGGACGCGCGCAAGGGGCGCTTCTGGCGCGACTGGCGCGTGGTCCCCGGAATGGCCGTCGTCGCCGTGGCTGGGCTCGCGGCGCTCATCCTGGCGGTCGTTCATACCCCGCCCAAGCCCAAGCCCAAGCCCCAGCCCGCCGCCATTGAGGTCGCCACGGCCCCGCCAGCGCCGCTGGTCCTGCCCCTCAGGCCCGACGAATGGCACGGCCAGATCGACTATCGCGCCCTGGACGCCCGCATCCGCACGATGATGGCCGACCGGTCCATGCAGGGGCTGGCCGTCGCCGTGGTCGAGGACGGCCGCCTATCGTTCGTCCAGGGCTACGGCTCCACCACGCCGGACGACGGCGAGAAGGTCCGCGCAGACACGGTCTTCCGCTGGGCGTCGCTGTCCAAGACCGTGGCCGCCACCCTCAGCGCCCGCCTGGCCGACGACGGGGCGTTCTCGCTGAACGATCCGCTGGGCAAGTTCGGCGTCAGCCTGCGGCTGCCGGGCGACGCCCAGAACACCCTGACGGTCGAACAGCTGCTGTCCCAGCGCACCGGCCTGCCCAGAAACGCCTACGACGGCTGGCTTGAGGGCGGACGCGATCCGAAAATGATCCGCGAGAGCCTGGCGGCCGTGCCCCTGCTGTGCCCGCCGGCCACCTGCCACAGCTACCAGAACATCGCCTACGACACGATCCGCGAGGTCGTGGAGGCCGCCACCCACCGCGCCTACGCCGACGAGGCCCGCCAGCGTCTGTTCCTGCCCCTGGGCATGACCAGCGCGACCATCGGCCTGGACGGCCTGAAGGACGCGCCGCATTGGGCCCCGCCCTCGCGCTGGGGCCACAGCGCCCCTCTGACCGAGTTCTATTATCGGGTGCCCGCCGCGGCGGGGGTGAATTCCAACATCGTCGATCTGGCCAAGTGGATGCAGGCCCAGATGGGCCAGGCGCCCGCCGTGCTGCCGGCCGGCGTTCTGTCCGATATCCAGCGCCCGCGCGTCAACACCGGACACCCTTACGGCAATTCGCCCCTGGGCCGGTCGCTGCAGCATCCGGGCTACGGCCTGGGCATGCGCAGCTTCACCTACAAGGGCCACCGCCTGGTCGGCCACAGCGGCGCCGTGACCGGCTATCGCTCGACCATGATGTTCGACCCCGCCACCCGGACCGGCGTGGTGATGCTGTGGAACAGCGAGGCCAACCTGCCCTTCAAGCTCCAGGCCGAGGTCTTCGATCTCTACTACCACCAGCCGTTCCAAGACTGGCTGCAGCTGAAGTCGCGCGACCGGTCCGACGTCGAGACCTGATCGGGGGCGGCTATTCGGCCGCCATTCGCCACAACGACAAATCGCGCCGCGACCTCGTCCGCCAGCGAGCCCCCGACGCCCTCGATTCGGCCGAACGCATGAGACCTTCGTCTCGGCCGCTTCGGCGGTGTTTGTATTCATTGGAGATTTCGGTTCAGGTCCCAACGAACACCGTTAACTTGACATCAACGAAGAACACCTAGAGAACATTCGTAGAGGTTTGCGGTTTGTTCCGCGGCGACTGGCGAGGCCGGACATGCTCACGCGCAAGCAGCACGAGCTGCTGATGTTCATCCACGAACGGATCAAGGAGACCGGCGTCTCCCCCTCCTTCGACGAGATGAAGGAGGCGCTGGACCTGGCCTCCAAGTCGGGCATCCACCGGCTTATCACGGCTCTGGAAGAGCGCGGCTTCATCCGCCGCCTGGCCCACCGGGCCAGGGCGCTGGAAGTGGTCAAGCTGCCCCAGCAGGCCACAGCGGCCGCGCCGCCCAAGGGCCGAGGGGCGTTCAAGCCCCAGGTGCTGGAAGGCGGCGGCCAGACCCCGGCCGCGCCCGCCGCGCCGATCGCCGCCGACAACAGCCGCGAGCTGCCGATCCTGGGCCGCATCGCCGCCGGCACGCCCATCGACGCCATTCAGCACGAACGCGAGCGCCTGCCGGTGCCCGAGACCATGCTGGGCGGCGGCGAGCACTATGTGCTGGAGGTCCAGGGCGACTCGATGATCGAGGCCGGCATCCTCGACGGCGACTATGTGATCATCAAGAAGGGCGACACGGCCAACAGCGGCGAGATCGTCGTGGCCCTTGTCGGCGAGGAAGCCACCCTCAAGCGCCTGCGCAAGAAGGGCGGCTCGATCGCCCTGGAAGCGGCCAACCCCAAGTACGAAACCCGCATCTTCGGTCCCGACCAGGTCGAGGTGCAGGGCAAGCTGGTGGGCCTGATCCGGCGGTATCACTAGTCTCCCGGTCCGCTTATCCCGGCGAAACGAAGTTCGGCGCAAGCCGACGCCGGGACCCAGATCATAGGGCGCTGAGTCTACGGCTCGGCGCCTTTTCCGTTTGAGCGCCTGCTCAGGTCGGCATTCCCGCCGGCCGGTTCTCCACATATTGCGGCACGTTCAGCGGTGGCAGCCAGGGCTCGCGGCGCTTCACCCAGACCTCGTACTGCGGCGTGAACTGGCCGATCTCGTCCAGCCCGCCCAGGTGGATCTCGATCTCGGGGTCTTGCTCGTCAGTCGCCGTCCAGAAGAGAGGCGAGCCGCAGACTGGGCAGCCATGCAGCAGACCGTGCTCGGCGCCGGCCCAGGCGCGGGTCCGCCCTTCGATCCGCACCTTGTCCGCGCGGAACGCCGCGAAGGCGTTGAACGGCGCGCCGTGGCGCTTGCGGCAGGTGAAGCAGTGGCACAGTCCCACCCGCAAGGGTCCGCCTGTCGCCACATAACGGATCGCCCCGCAGGCGCAGCCGCCTTCTCGTTCCATGGTCACCTCCGTCGCCTGTCGTTCAGAACGCCAACCGCCCTTTCAGTTCCCCGAACGGGATCATGACGTGCTCGCGATAGGCCGCGCGGTCCGTCAGCCGTCCGTACCAGCTCGCCAGGCGCGGCAGGTCCGGCCGGTCGATCTCGAGCTCGGAGTAGCGATAGAGATGGGCCCCAATGGCGATGTCGGCCAGGGACAGGGTCTCGCCGCC
The DNA here is from genome assembly GCA_017744495.1 of Caulobacter sp. Taxonomy (GTDB): domain Bacteria; phylum Pseudomonadota; class Alphaproteobacteria; order Caulobacterales; family Caulobacteraceae; genus Caulobacter. Next base: position 12,399 of record JAGIBE010000099.1, read on the forward strand.
CACGAACGGACGATCCGCCAACTGACGATCGACCTGGGTTAGACAGGCGAAGGTCTGTTCAAGCGCTCTGGCCACGGCGGCGGCGTCGCGCTGGCTCTCCGGCGTGCGGTACCAGCCCCAGAACACCCCGCTCAGGAAAGCCGGCTGCAGCGCCGTCTGCGCCCAATCCATCCAGCCGTCGATCGGTGCGCGCGCAGCGGGATTGGCGGCCCAGAACCGGCCTTCGCCATAGGTCGCCGCCAGATAGCGCAGGATGGCGTGAGACTCCCAGACCACCACCCCGCCGTCATCGACCACCGGGACCTTGCCGTGCGGGTTCATCGCGCGGAACGCCGGCTCGTCCAGACCGCCAAACTCGCCGCCCGCCGGAACGTGGGTATGCGGAAGACCCAGCTCGCCCACCAGCCACAGCACCTTCTGGACATTGGCTGAACTGCGCCGCCCCCAGACCTTCAGCATCCTAGTCCTTTCCCGCTCCGCTCCACGGGCGCACACCCCGCAGCGGCTGGGCCCAGACGATCCACCATTCGCCGCCCCGCCGATAGAGTTCGGCCGCGCCGCCCCGGGCGAAATCGTCGCCGTCCAGCACGATGCGGTCGCGACAGGCCGGCGGGAGGGCCGCCGTCGCGCCGCGCAGGACGACAATCTCGGCCTGGCCGCACATCACCGCCAAGTCGGTGAGGTCCGGTGCGGTCTTGCTCCATGACAGGGCCAGGGCGACCGGCGCCTCGGCTGCTGGAGCGCAGGATCGGCGGTCGCAGGCATAGAACGAACTGGGCTCCGCGCCTTCGGGCACGGCTAACCCTCGGCGGCGGCTCCACAGTTCGGCCCCGAACCGGCGGGCGTCCGGCCGCAGCAGCACGGCCTCGCGGCCCTGGCGCACGGCCGCCGTGCTGCCGTCCGGCGCGATCCAGACGTCGGGCGGCGTCGCGCGTGGCCAGAGCGCCACCGCAAGGGCCAGGGGCGCGCCCAGCCAGCGCAGGCGGCCGCGCCACAAGCACAGCAGCATCAATCCGATGAATGCGAGCGCCAGGGTGAACGGCGGCCCGCTGGCCACCACCCGCTGCGCCCCGCCCGCGCTGGCGAACGCCTCGGCGATCGCCATCATGGCGGCGATGCCCCAGCCGGCCACGGCCAGGAACGGCTTGCCCAGGCCGAACGGCTCCAGGGCCGCGCCCAGGGCCAGGAACGGCATGATCACGAACGACGACAAGGGCGCGACCGCCAGGTTGGCCGGCAGGCCCCAGACGGCCACGCGGTTGAAGTGCTGCATGGCGAACGGCCCTGTGGCCATGCCCGCGACGAAGCTGGCCCCGATGCTGACCGCCAGCCAGCCGGCCCCGCCCTGGATGGCGCGGATCCACCACGGCGTGGAGATCTCGCGCACCGGGCGCGGCCAGGCCTCGGCCAGCGCCACAAGGGCGGCAGTGGCGGCGAACGACATCTGGAAGCCCGGCGCGCCCGCTGACTCTGGCTGCACCGCCAGGATCAACAGCGCCGCGATCGCCAGGCCGTGCAGGCTGATGGCCTGGCGATCGAACAGGATGGCGGCGAAGGCCACCGTGGCGGTGATGGCCGCCCGCAACGCCGGTGGCGGCGCGCCGGAAATCACCAGGTACACACCGATGGCCGCCAGGCCCGCCAGGGCGGCGACCTTCTTGCCCGGGACGCGCAGCGCCGCCCACGGCCAGGCGGCGATCAGCAGCCGCATCAGACCGAAGGCGAAGCCGCCGACAATGGCCATGTGCAGGCCCGAGATCGACAGGATGTGAGCCAGGCCCGAGGCGCGCATGGCGTCGGTCTGCGCCTGGGTGATCCAGGCCTCGTGGCCGGTGACCATGGCCGCCGCGATCCCGCCGCGCTCGACGCCCATGTCGTCGACGATGCGGCTGGCCAACCTCCAGCGGAAGGCGTTGACCGCCATGGCCAGGCGCAGCCGCCAGGGCGGCGTATCGAGGGCCACGGGCCGCGTCTGTCCGATCGCGAAGCCGACCCCGCCCACGCCATGAAACCAGGCGTCTCGGGCGAAGTCGTAGGCCCCGGGCGCGGCCGGCGGCGGCGGCGATCCCAGCATGGCCCGCAGGCGGATCGCCTGGCCTGGCGCGACGACGTCCTCGGCCTCGACGGTCACCCGCACCCGCTTGGGCGTGTCCTCGGGCGCCAGGCCCCTCACCTCCACCGGCGCGATCAGCAGGCGTGGTCCGCCCGCGCCGGGACTGACCACATCGACCACGAAGCCGTCGATCATCATCACCGCCCGCTCGCCCGACAGGATCGGCGCGGCCACGGCGTCGGAGCGGACTTTTCCGGCGAGCGCGCCGGCCGCCAGCAACGTCGCCAGGACCAGGAAGACCGGCAGTCCCCGCCTGGCGCGACGCCTGATCAGCCCCGCCAGGACGCCCAGGCCCAGCGTCGCGCCGACCAGCAGCGCCCAGGACGGCTCGGCCCTCAGCTCCAGATAGCCGGCCGCCCCCAGGCCGAAAGCCACGGGCGCCCACAGCATCCAGCGCTCGCGGTTGGCGACGATCTCATCGATCAGCGAGAGTGTTACCGCTCCCAGGCTAGGAAGCGTTCCAAGTCGCGTGTAAAGAGCCGCACCGCTAACGGATTTATCCGTTGCGCCACCGGGTATATCCGTCGCCATCCCCGCCGCGTCAGCGGTTTCCAGTCCTTCAGCCTTGATACCGATGACCAATTCCCCCACCCCGACGACCGCCCCCAATAAGGTTAGCGGCGTCGTCACCCGCTTCGCCCCGTCGCCGACCGGCTTCCTGCACATCGGCGGCGCGCGCACGGCGCTGTTCAACTGGTTATATGCACGCCATACGGGTGGGAAGTTTCTTGTTCGCGTCGAGGACACCGATCGCGAACGTTCGACCGAAGCCGCCGTCGCCGCCATCTTCGAGGGGCTGGACTGGCTGGGCCTGAAATCGGACGACGAAGTCGTCTTCCAGTACAGCCGCGCCGACCGCCACCGCGAGGTCGTGCAACAGATGCTGGAAGCCGGCCGGGCTTATCGCTGCTGGATGACCGTCGAGGAGCTGGAAGCCGCCCGCGAGAAAGCTCGCGCCGAGGGCAAGGCCATCCGCTCGCCCTGGCGCGACGCCCCACCGCCGAACGACCCCACCCTGCCCCACGTGATCCGCTTCAAGGGTCCGTTGGACGGCGAAACGGTGGTCGACGACCAGGTCAAGGGTCCGGTGACCTTCCGTAACATCGAGCTGGACGACCTGGTCCTGCTGCGCAACGACGGCGCCCCGACCTACAATCTGGCCGTGGTGGTCGATGACCACGACATGGGCGTCACCCACGTGATCCGGGGCGATGACCACCTGAACAACGCCGCCCGCCAAACCCTGATCTATCAGGCGATGGACTGGGCCGTGCCGGCGTTCGGCCACATCCCGCTGATCCACGGTCCGGACGGCGCCAAGCTCTCCAAGCGCCACGGCGCCCAGGCGGTCGGCGAGTTCGCCGACATGGGCTACATCCCCGAGGGCATGCGCAACTACCTGGCCCGCCTGGGCTGGGGCCACGGCGACGACGAGGTCTTCACCGACGAGCAGGCGATCAGTTGGTTCGACATCAAGGACGTGGTCAAGGCGCCCGCCCGCCTGGACTGGGCCAAGCTGAACTTCATCAACGGCCAGCACCTGCGGGTGGCCGACGACGCCCGCCTGGCCGATCTGACCCTGAAGGCGCTTCGAGCGCGCGGCGGCGAGCTGCCCGCCGACGTCTCCGCGCGCCTGCTGGCCGTGATCCCGCAAGTCAAGGAAGGCGCCAAGACCATCCTTGAGTTGGCCGACCACTGCGAATTCGCCCTCAAGGTGCGGCCGCTGGCGCTTGAGGAAAAGACCCTTAAGCAGCTGACGGACGAGACCGTCGAGCGGCTGCTCCGCCTGCGCGCCCAACTGGCCTCAGCGCCGGTCTGGGGCGTGTCCGAGCTCGAGACCCTGTTGAAATCCTTCGCGGAATCCGAGGGCGTCGGCTTCGGCAAGTTCGGTCCTTCGCTGCGCGGAATTCTCACCGGCGGTTCGCAGGCGCCCGACCTGAACAAGATCATGGCGGCTCTTGGCCGCGACGAGTCTCTGGGGCGACTTGACGACGCCCTGGCGTCGCGCGCATGAGGCGCTATAACGCAACCGCGAAATCGAAAACTGGACTGACCGTTCCACTTTTGAAGGGGTCTCTCGCATGACCGACAAAGCCACGCTGACGATCGGCGACAAGAACTACGACCTGCCGATCCTCAAGGGCAGCACGGGTCCGGACGTGTTGGACGTGCGCAAGCTGTACGCCGACTCTGACCACTTCACCTTCGATCCGGGCTTCACCTCGACCGCGTCCTGCGAAAGCAAGATCACCTATATCGACGGCGACGCCGGCATTTTGCTGCACCGCGGCTATCCGATCGACCAGCTGGCCGAGAAGTCCTCGTTCCTGGAAGTCTGCCACCTGCTGCTGAACGGCGAACTGCCGACGGCCGAGGAATTCACCAAGTTCGAACGCAACATCACCTACCACACGATGCTGCACGCCCAATTCGACAGCTTCTTCCAGGGCTTCCGCCGCGACGCCCACCCGATGGCCGTGATGACCGGCGCGGTCGGCGCCCTGTCGGCCTTCTACGCCGACAGCCTGAACGTCGATGATCCCAAGCAACGCGAGATCAGCGCCCACCGCCTGATCGCCAAGATGCCGACCATCGCCGCGCGCGCCTTCCAGTACTCGCAGGGCCGTCCGTTCGTGACGCCGCGCAACGAGCTGTCGTACTCGGAAAACTTCCTGCGCATGTGCTTCTCGGTGCCGGCCGAGGACTGGGTCCCGAACCCGGTGCTGACCCGCGCCATGGACCGCATCTTCATCCTGCACGCCGACCACGAGCAGAACGCCTCGACCTCGACCGTCCGTCTGGCCGGTTCGTCGGGCGCCCACCCGTTCGCCTGTATCGCCGCCGGCATCGCCTGCCTCTGGGGCCCGTCGCACGGCGGCGCCAACCAAGAAGCCCTGGAGATGCTGGAAGAGATCGGCTCGGTCGAGAACATCCCCGCCTACGTGCAGGGCGTGAAGGACCGCAAGTACAAGCTGATGGGCTTCGGCCACCGCGTGTACAAGAACTTCGATCCGCGCGCCAAGGTCATGCAGAAGACCTGCTACGAAGTTCTGGAGCAGCTGGGCGTCAACGATCCGCTGCTGAAGGTGGCCATGGAGCTGGAGAAGGTCGCGCTGAGCGACCAGTACTTCATCGACCGCAAGCTGTACCCGAACATCGACTTCTATTCGGGCATCACCCTGCGGGCCATGGGCTTCCCGAAAGAGATGTTCACCGTGCTGTTCGCTCTGGCCCGCACCGTGGGCTGGATCAGCCAGTGGAAAGAAATGTTCGAGGATCCCTCGCGCAAGATCGGCCGTCCGCGTCAGCTGTACACGGGCGCCACCCAGCGCGACTACGTGACGGTCGAAAAGCGCGGCTAGGCGCTTCGACATCGCCGGATTGGAGAAGGCCTCGTGGAAGCGGGGCCTTTTTCTTTGGGCAGAACCTCCAGTCGTTTCGGCGCACAACACGCTTTCAAGGGGAAGAGGTCAGGCCTAGCGTGTCTTCGGATCGCCCTGGCCGCGCCCGGTCAGGTTCGACGATCGCGCGACGAGATCGCGATCCCGTCGCGCCGAGAGGAGATTCCCCATGTGGAAGCTCGTTTTCTCGATCCTGGCCTGGATGGCCTTGGCGACTTCCGGCTCGGCCCAGATCCACACCCCGGCCGTGGGCGGCCCCGGCGGCGGCGCATTCGTCGAGACCTGTGGGGGCGGCGCGAACAACTTCTTGATCGGCGTCACCGGTCGGACCGGCGACTGGATCGACGCCATCATGCCGATTTGCGCCCGTTACGATCCCAGCACCAAGACGCTGGGCCGCGTCTACACCATGGACTCACATGGCGGCGGCGGCGGCAGCCCTAACAGCGCCACCTGTCCTGACGGAATGGTGGTGAAGGGCATGGACGTGGGCAAGATCGACAACGGCGGCCAGGTCCTGGTCAAATATGTCAGGCTCCAGTGCCAGCGTGTGCCGATCGATCCCGACGGCCCGAGCTTTCAAAAGGCTGATTTCTTCGGCATCGAAACCCTCGAGGGCCATCCCGACACCTTGACCTGCCCGGATTTCGAGGCTGGGTCAGGGCTCTGGGGCGCTTCGGGCGACTATGTCGATCGTCTGGGTCTCTATTGCCAAGGCGCTCCATTCGACCTGGGTCGGCCGGTTCCAGCCCCCTCCCCCGCGCCCAAGGACACGGCCAGCGTCCGTCCGAAACCAAGCCTGCAAACCGCGCCGACCAGGGCGCCGACAAGACCTCCGCTGAGCCTCGGGATCTATGTCGCGCCCAGGATTCCGGCGGCCGACGGCCAGACCGAACGGCTCGACTTCTGCCAGCAATGGGGCAGCGCCTGCGGCAAACCAGCCGCAGATGCGTTCTGCAAGACCAAGGGCCACGACGGCGCGCTCAGCTTCGACATCGATCCCGACATCGGGCGGACGATGATCATCGGCAGCGGCGCGATCTGCACCGATCCCACCTGCGACGGCTTCAAGAGGATTCAGTGCAATCCGTAGAGCTTACCGCGCTTCGGCGCTGCGCAGGATGAAGCCCAGGATCTCCGCCACGGCGACGTAGAGGGCCTCGGGGATCTCCTCGTCGAGCTCGATGGCCGACAGGGCCTGGGCCAGGGCCGGGTTTTCCTCGATCGGCACGCCGTGCTCGCGGGCGGTCTCGATGATCTTGTCGCCCACCCAGCCTCGGCCGGAGGCGACCACCTTGGGCGCGTTGGGCTCGTCATAGCGCAGGGCGACGGCGATGCGCGGGCCGGCGGAGCGGATCGGACCGGTCATGTGGCCTGATCCAGGAACTGGCCCGGCGCGGCGGCGGGCGCGCGCGGCTGGCCGGTATGGAAGGCGATCTCGGGCTCCAAGGCCGCCTCACGCAGAGCCGAGCCCAGGCGGTCCTCGCCGGTGCGCAGGCGGGCCATGGCGGCGGGGCGCTCGGCCCAGAGCGAGACACGAGCCCGGTCCCCCGTCAGGGCCACCTGGGCGTGGACCGGACCCATCGGCTCGACGTCCAGCGAGAACCGGGCGCGCCAGGTGCGTCCCAATTCGCGGCCGCCTTCCCCGCCCGAACCGCCGCCACCGTCGCGGCTGATCTCGAACTGAGCGGCTGCGGGGCCCTGCGGGGTCATGAACGGCATGTCGAACACCCAGCGCGCGCCGTGCTCCTCGACGGGGCGACCGGCGGCCGGCGCTTCCGGCAGCGAAGCGATCTGCAGTAGCTCGGTGCGGGCCAGGGCCGCCCCACTCTCGGCCAGAAGGCGCTGGGCGACGGCGTGCGGTCCCGAACCGGGCGGTAGGCCGGGCTGGGCGGCGGCCTGGGCGTGCGTCGGGGCCCCGGCATAGGGCGGCGGGGTCTGGGACGGCGGCGCGGGCGCGGCCTCGGGCCCGCCATAGGCCAGGGCCGCCGCCGAGGCGATCTGGGTCGCGGCCAGCGGCGTCGGCGGGAAGTCCTCGGCGACGATGGCCCCAAAGGCCGGCAGAGGCGGCGGGGTCGGGTTGGGACGAACCGGCTGCCAGCCCGCGTTGATGATCGGTCCGGCGATCGCGGGCCTGGCGGGCAGCGGCGCGCCGTCTTCGGGCGGCGGACCTTGGACTTCCGGTTCGACGGCGGCCGGGTCGACCGACGAGCTCACCGAAGCCGACGTCGCGGCTGTCAGGGCCTGGGGCGTGCCACGATCGGCGAGCTGGGTCGAGGCCGCGGCGGCCGCGGCGGCGGCGTTCGGCTGGCCGGCGGGCGCGGCCCCGGCCTGGGCCGACATAGGCGGTAGACCCTCCGCCCAGGTCTTGACCACCTCGCGGAAAACCAGCAGGGCGGCCTTCATGTCGCTGTTGGGCGTGGGCGTCGGGACAGTCTTCGGCGGGGCGCTGAGCGTCGGGGCTTGCTGGCGGCGAACCGGGTCGCCGGACGCCAGGCGCGCCTCCAGGAACAGGCCGGAACGCTGCAGGGCCTGACGGATCTCGGGACCGCTGATCTGGCCGTCCATGCGAGCGCTGAGGGCCATGACCTGGGCGATGGCGGCCTTGACCTGGCGCGGAGTGTCGGGTTCGGCCGCCGCCTGGACCATGTCGGCCATCAGCGGCGCGAGGCCGGCCTGACGGGCGGCGGCGCGGCTGGCGGCGGCCGTCACGGCGCGGGCGGGCGTCTCGGCCTGGACCTCTGGACCGACAGCGACGGCCTTGGCGTCGGCCACACGGGCCAGATTGGCCTCGCCCTCGCCCACGGTGTGCTTGGCCAGGTTGGCCAGGTCGCCTTGGGACTGAGAGCCGGACTGCTCGAGCATCGCGCCCAGGGCTTCGACGGTCTGGATCACGGCGACGCGGGCGAGCGCGTCGGCCGCCTGGTCGACCCGGTTGGCGGGGTTCGACGGCGTCAGGGCTGACAAAGGGGCGATCGAGAAGATCGTCACGCCTGCTCTCCGGCCGGCGACGTGCGGGTCGCCGAGGTCTCCAACCTAACCGGGAGCCGTGAAGCGGGTCTTAAAGGCTTTGCTAACGTCCCGCGTCGACCGCCGCTGCCGGGGGCCTAGACGGCCTTCCCTCGGGCCCTCAGGAAGTCCAGGAGGGCCGACGCGGCCGCCTCCGAGGGATCGGGCATGCCGCGCCCCATCTTGACCAGGGCGGCGTTCTGGGCGGCGATCTGGGTCGCGCGCAGCGTCGGATCGTCCAGCCGCTTGGCGACCTCGGCCGCCAGGGCTTTTCCAGTGCAGGCGTCCTGCAGCAGTTCGGGCGCGACCGTGTCCTGGGCGGCGATGTTGAACAGCGTCACCCAGCGTGGTTTGAACATGGTCTTGAGCAGGGCGTAGGTGATCTTGCCCGTGACGTAGCCGACCACCACCGGACAGCCGGCCAGGGCCAATTCGGTGGTCACCGTCCCGCTGCAGGCCAGAGCGACCGTGCCGGCCGCCATGGCGTCGTCCTTCAGCGCCTCGTCCTCGATCACATGGGCCCGGAACGGCCAGGCGGCGACTCGGGCCTTGACGCTGTCAGCCACGGTCGAGGCGGCAGGGACCACCACGTGCAGATCGGGGCGCTCGGTCTTCAAGCGACGCACCGCGTCCTCGAAGCGCGGCAGGACGCGCTCGATCTCGGACGGACGGCTGCCGGGCAGCACCAGCAGGATCGGCTCGCCGGGCCCCGCGTCGATCGCGGCGCGCAGGCGATCCGGGTCGGCACGGCTAAAGTCGTGGGCCAGGGCAGAATTGCCGACAAAGACGCTGGGCAGATCGACGGCGTCGAAGAACGGCTTGTCCATCGGCTGGATCGACAGCAGCAAGTCCACCGCCGTCGCCAGATCCTTCGCTCGTTCGGCGCGGTAGGCCCAGACCTGAGGGGCGACGTATTTGACCAGCGGCAGGTCGGGGTCCTGCTTCCGCAGCGCCTTGGCCAGGCGGATGTTGAAGCCCCAACTGTCGATCAGCACCGCCACGTCGGGCTTTTCCCGGGCCGCCAGAGCCAGGGTGTCCCTCAGCCGCGCCATGGCCCGGGGATAGGCCTTCAGGCTCTCGAAGATGCCCAGGATCGACAGCTGGGCGATGTCGAACGGGCTCTGCACCCCCTCGGCCGCCATCTTGGCGCCGCCGACACCGACGAAGCGGACCTTGTCAGAGCCCAGGCGATCGCGCAGCACGCGGGCCAGCTTGGCGCCCAAGGCGTCGCCCGACGCCTCGGCCGCCACCAGCATCACGGTCAGCGGCCGCCCCGCCCCGCTCATGCGTCGGCCCTGGGCTCGACCCCGTAGACGAACAGGCCCAGGTCGTCGGCGCAGGCGATGACCTGCTCGCGATCGACGATCAACAGGCGACCAGCCTCGCCGACCACGCCCGCCAGGCCGGCGCGGGCCGCGCGCTGGAGGGTGGCGACGCCGATGGTGGGCAGGTCGACCTTGGTCTCCTGAATCGGCTTGGGCGCCTTGGCCAGCACGCCGCGCGGCGCCTCGGGATTGCCGCGGATGGCCTGAGGCAGGTCCGCGACCCGGCGGAGCATGGCGTCGGTGCCCTCCTGGGCCTCGACCGCCAAGACCAGGCCGTCGCAGACCACGGCTCCCTGCCCCACGTCCAGCGCCCCGATGGCGCGGGCCACGTCGAGGGCGCGGTCGATGTCGGCGATGCAGCCGTCCTTGGGAACGTGCTTGCCCAGGGCGCCGCGCGGCAGGGTCATCTCCCCCCGCACCTCGTGGGCCCCCTCGATAACGAAACCTTCCTTCTCGAACTCGGCCAAGACCCGGCGCAGCAGGGCGTCGTCGCCCTTGCGGGCGGCGCCGACCAGGGCCGGGATCACCGTCAGGCCGCGCAGGTCGGGCTTGAGGGCCGCGAAATCCGGTCGGTCCACGACGCCCGCGAAACATACGGCCTCGCAGCCCTCCTCGCGCAGCGCCTTGAACACCTTGCCGAACTCGCCCAGCCCGACCTCGACGCCCGGATACTGGGCCAGCACCGGCTGGGCGAACGACTTCAGGCGCATCACGGCGAACGGCCGCCCGGCCGCCTCGCAATGGGCCGCCAATTCCACCGGCAGGGAGCCCCCACCCGCGATCAGACCAAGCTTGCGCATGGCCGCCTCCTAGACCTCGCGTTCCGGCAGGCACAGCGGCCGGTTGCCGTCGGCGCGGATGAATTCGACGATCTCCATCACCTCCGGCGTACCGGCATGGGCCTCGGCCACGTCGTCCAGACGCTCCTGGAAGGTGCCTTCGTCGGCGAACAACAGGCGGTAGGCGGCGCGCAGGGCGTTGATCGCCTCGCGGCTGAAGCCCCGGCGCTTGAGGCCCACCAGGTTCAGACCCTCGAGATGGGCGTGGTTGCCCCACACCGAGCCGTACGGGATGACATCCTTGGTCACCGCCGCCAGGCCGCCGATGAAGCTATAGCGGCCCACCCGCGAGAACTGGTGGATGGCCGCCAGGCCGCCGACGAACACGAAGTTGCCGACGTCCACGTGGCCGCCCAGGGTCGCGCCCTTGGCCAGCACCACGTTGTCGCCGACGATGCAATCGTGGGCCACGTGCGCCTCGGCCATGAAGAAGCCGTCGGCGCCGATGGTGGTCACGCCACGGCCCGAGGCCGTGCCGGTGTTCATCGTCACCTGCTCGCGGATGACGTTGCGCGGACCGATGACCAGCTGGGTCGGCTCACCCTTGTAGCCCAGGTGCTGGGGCGGACCGCCCAGGGACGAGAAAGCGTGGACCTCGGTGTCCTCGCCGATGGTGGTGACGCCGTCGACCACCACGTGCGACAGCAGACGAACCCGCGCGCCCAGGGTCACATTCGGGCCGACGATGCAGAACGGCCCGATCTGGACGTCGTCCGCCAGCTTGGCTGAGGGATCGACGATGGCGGTCGGATGGATCTGGATCATGCCTTGGGAGTCTCCACCACCATGGCGGCGAACTCGACCTCGGCGGCGACCCTGTCGCCCACCTTGGCCACGCCCTTGAACTTGAAGATGCTGGAGCGGGCGCGCAGCACCTCGACTTCCATGCGGATCACGTCGCCCGGGCGCACGGGATTGCGGAAACGGGCGTTGTCGACCGACATGAAGAAGATGGTCTTGCCCTCGGTGTCGACTTCCAGCGACTTGCTCATCAGCACCGCGCCCGTCTGGGCCAGGGCCTCGATGATCAGCACGCCGGGCATCACTGGGTTGCCCGGGAAGTGGCCCTGGAAGAACGGCTCATTGACCGTCACGCACTTGATGCCGACGATCGACTGGTGCGCGCGATAGTCCTCGGCCCGGTCCACTAGCAGAAACGGATAGCGGTGCGGGATCCGGTTCAGGATCTCGGCGATGTCGATGGTCGAAGCCTCGGTGTCTTGGGGCTCTTTGGTCTTGGATTGGCTCATTCTAGCCCCTTGGTTCCCGGCCGCCCGCCTTGCGCGACAGCCATGCGGTCTCCCGAAGCCACCGCTTCAGCGGTCGCGCGGGAAACCCAGTCCATGTTTCTCCGGCCGGCACGTCCTTGAAGACCGACGCCGCGGCGCCGATCTGGGCGCCCGCGCCGACCGTCAGGTGATCGGCCACGCCGGCCTTGCCGCCGAACGCGACTCCGTCGCCCACCGTCGTGCTGCCGGAAATGCCCGTGAAGGCGGCGGCGACGCAGTTGCGACCGAGCCGGACGTTGTGGGCGACATGGACGAGATTGTCGATCTTGGTGTTCTCGCCTATCGCGGTATCGCCGAACGCGCCCCGGTCCACCGTGCTGTTGGCGCCGATTGTCACCCCGTCTTGCAGGATCACCCGACCCAGCTGCGGCAGGTCGACGACGCCCTTCGGTCCGCCGGCCGCGCCGAATCCCGCCTCGCCGATCACCGCCCCGGCGTGGATCGACACCCGGTCACCGACCAGGGCGAAGCCGATCACCGCGTTGGCGCCGATCCGGCAGTCCCGGCCGATCGCGACCCCCGGCCCGATCACCACGCCCGGTCCCAGATAGGTCCCGCGGCCGACCCTGGCCCCCTGCCCGACGATCACGCCCGGCGAGACGACGACGCCGTCCTCCATCTCGCTGTCGGGATGGACGTGTTGCGAGCCGTCATGGCGACGGGGCGCGTGCAGGCGCTGGGCGGCGGCCGCCCACGAAGCCTGAGGGTGGCTGGTCAGCAGCAACAGAGCCCCAGCCGGAGCTTGGGCCGCGTGTTCGGGCTTCAGGAAACAGGCCCCGCCCTTCAGGCCGGCCAAATCAGCCAGGCGCTTGGGATCGGACAGGAAGGTGACGGACCCGGCGTCGGCGCTCTCCAGCGGGGCGACGTGCGAGATCCGGTGGTGGCCGTCGGCCGGATCGGCCAGCCGAGCGCCGCTCAGGCTGGCCAGTTCCGTGAGGGTCGCCGGACCCAGGTCTTCGAAAAAGCGCGGGTCCGGCATCGGTCCTCTCGGGAGCGGTCCGGGCGCCACGCCCGGGCCGACTCGACTACTTCTTGGGAGTCGTCGGCTGGAGAGCTTGAGCCCCCGGAGCCGCTTGGTCCAGACGTTCGCGATCGAAGGTCAGGGTCTTGATGCGGGCGTCGACCGCCGCCACGACGGCGTCGGTGATATCCATGGCCGGGTTACCCAGCAGGACCGACTCGCGCTCGATCAGGATCGCGCAGCTCTTGGCTTGATAGGCCTGGCGGATGGCCGGATCCAGCTCCTGGTAGACACGGGCCAGTTGCTTCTGCTCGGTGGCCTCGACTTCGCGCTGACGCAGCTGGCCCTTACGCTGCCACGCGTTGGCGCGCACCTGCAGGGCGGCGGCCTGTTGCTCCAGGGCGCTCTGCTCCAGGGTGGCCTTCTTGGCGTCCAGGGCCTTGGCGTCGTTGTCCAGGCTGGTGCGCTCGGCGGTCAGCTCGGCGTTGACCTGGGCGATGATGGTCTTCAGGCGCGCATCGACCGCCTTGCCGACCTGCGAGGTCGCCACGGCCCGCTGGCTCGAGAAGATGCAGACGCCGGCGATCGGGGCGCCGTGCGTGACCGCCGGAGCAGCCGGAGCGGCGGCCGGGGCGGCTTGAGCGAAAGCGCCCGACGCCGTGGCGAGAGCGGCCAGACCCGAAACGGTCGCGGCGAGGAACTTGGAGGTCATGTTGGTTAGAACCTTGTGGAGGTGGAGAACCGGAAGGTTTCGGTTCTGTCGTAGTCTTCTTTAGCGAGAATGTGGCTGAAATCGAACCGGATGGGGCCCATGGGCGACTTCCAGTCGATGCTCAGGCCCGCCGAGGCCCGAAGGCCCAGGTTGTCCTTGATCAGCGGATTGATGGTGCCGTCCGACTTGAGACGATCGACGTCATCCAGTTGGCCGGCCGTACCGAAGTCGGTGAAGACGGCGGCCTTGATGCCATACTGCTCAGGCAGGAAGGTCGGGACCGTCAGCTCGAACGTGCCAATGGCGTAGAGCTTGGCGCCCAGCGAGTTGCTGCTCTGGTTGCCGTTGGTGGTGTCGCGCGGGCCGATACCCGCGATCTCGAAGCCGCGGAAGGTCGAACCGCCCTTGTAGAAGCGGTCGTTGATGCGGATGTTGTCGCCGCCCCAACCTTCGATATAGCCCGCCGAGCCGGTGGCGCTGAAGATAAAGTCCTTGTTGAAGCCCCAGTACCAACCGGCGTCGGTCTCGGTCTTCAGGTACTTGGTGTCGCCGCCGAAGCCGGCCAGATCCTGACTCAGATCGGCGAACCAGCCGCGGGTCGGCTGGATCGGATCGTTCCGCTTGTCCATCCGCATGCTGTAGCCGATCAGCGAGGTCACGTACGCACCGCGCTGCAGGCAGAGGATGGCCGAGACCTGCTCCTGGCCAGGAACGCAGAGGTTGTCGGCGACGCTCACCTTGTCCTGACGGAGCTGGTAGCGAAGGCTCATCGAGGCGTTCTGCGTGAGCGGGAAGCCCACGCGCAGCGTGCCGCCGGTCGATTCCGTATCGTAGGCGGCGTAGTCGCTCAGGTCGTAGCGGTACGAGTACAGGTCCACACCGGCGCGCAGGTCGCGGCCCAGGAAGCGCGGCTCGGTGAAGCCGAAGTCGATCTGCTGACGCAGCGAACCGACCGAAACGCGGGCCCGCAGGTTCTGGCCGCGACCGCGGAAGTTCCGCTCGGTGACGCCGACGTCCAGCACCAGCTTGTCGACCGAGCTGTAGCCCGCGCTGAACGACAGCTCGCCCGTCGGCTGCTCCTCGGTCTTGACGCGCAGGGTCGTACGGTCGGGCTGGGCGCTGGGCACCTCCTCGATATTGACGTCCTTGAAGAAGCCCAGGGCGCGGACGTTGTTCTTGGAGCGGTCGACCAGGACACGGTTGTAGGCGTCGCCCTCGGCCACTTCCAGCTCGCGGCGGACGACATAGTCCAGCGTGCGGGTATTGCCGACGATGTCGATCCGGTCGACGTAGACGCGGGGGCCTTCACGCACCGAGAACACCACGTCCACGGTGTTGGTCTCGTGGTTGGGGACGTAGCGCGGACGCACGTCCACGAAGGCGAAGCCGGCGGCGCCCGCCGCGAAGGTCAGGGCGTCGGTGGCCTGCTCGATCTTGTCGTCTTCGTACAGCTGGCCGGTGCGAACCGGCAGAATCTGGGCCAGCAGGTCGCCGTTCAGCTTCTTAAGCTCGGTCTCGACGGTGACCTTGCCGAACTTATACTTGGGACCTTCGTCGATCGTGTAGGTGACCGCGAAGCCGTTCTTGTCGGTGGCCAGTTCGGCGACCGTGGCCACCACGCGGAAGTCGAAATAGCCGCGGTTGCGATAGAACTTGCGCAGCTGTTCGCGATCGTACTCGATCCGGTCGGGGTCGTAGTTGTCGTTGCTGGTCAGGAACTTGTACCAGTGCGACTCCTTGGTGACGATGACGTCCTTCAGGTCGTTGTCGCTGAATTCCTTGTTGCCGAGGAAGTTGACGCCCAGGACGCCGCTCTTGGGGCCTTCGTTGATCTCGAACACCAGGTCGACGCGCTTCTGCGGCAGCTCGACCACCTTCGGCGTCACCGTGGCCGAGATACGACCCGAACGGCGATAGAGCTCAATGATGCGCTGGACGTCAGCCTGCACCTTGGCGCGGGTGAAGATGCCGCGCGGGCGGATCTGCACCTCGTCCTTCAGCTTGTCTTCCTTGAGCGCCGAGTTCCCCTCGAAGACCACCTGGTTGATGATCGGGTTCTCGACGACCTTCACGATCAGGTCGCCGCCTTGCAGCTCGATCTTGACGTCTGCGAACAGGTCGGTGCGCGCCAGGGTCTTCAGCGCCAGGTCGAGGCGCTGGGGATCGACCGTCTCGCCGGGCTGGATAGGCAGGTAGGACAGCACGGTCCCCTGTTCGATCCGCTCGTTGCCCTGCACCACGATGCGCTGGACCACGCCCGTCGTCTGGGCCTGGGCGAAGGCGGCCTGCGGCGCGGTCAGCGCCGTGGAACCGAGGAGGAGCGCAACGCCGGTGGCGAACGCGGCGCTATGGGCGCGAATTTTGCTCATGGGACCAATCATGGACGGACGGCCCAGTTCACGAGAACAGGTCACGAGAACAGGCCGCCAATGAATTTGAACACGTCGTAGCGGTGAAGGTCGTTCCAAGCCGCGAACAGCATGAAACCGAGGATCAAGGCAAGCCCCGCTCTGAAGCTGGCCGCCTGGAACTTGGCCTGCAGAGGCCGGCGGGCGATGGCTTCGTAGGCGTACATCAGCAGATGGCCGCCATCGAGGACGGGGATGGGCAGCAGGTTCATGAAACCGATGCTGACCGACAGGGTGGCCACCATCACCATCTCGCCCACCAGGAAACCCAGCAGCATGGTCTTCAGGTCGGGCGCGTTGGCGGTGGACGCTTGGGCGACGGCGCCGACGGCGTGGCCGATGCCGATCACGCCGCTGATCTGGTCGGCCGAGATCTGACCGGTCACCAGGCGTCGCAGATAGAAGCCGATGGTGCTGATCTGGTCCCAGACCTCGACGGTGGCGTCGGGAATCGCTCGCCAGACGGTCGAACGGTAGTGGTAAGACCGGCTGACGTTCTCGATGCCCAGGCGGCCAACCTTGGCGCGACCGTTGATCTTGTCGACGACCTCCACCTGGGTCGGGGTGGCGACGATGTTGAGGGTCTGGTCGCCGCGCTTGACCGTGAAGTCGATCGGCATGCCCGACCGCAGGATCACGTAGCGGCCGACGTCCTCGAAGTTCTTGATTCTGCGCCCGTCGGCCTGGGTGATCAGGTCGCCCGGCTTGAAGCCGGCCACGGCGGCGGCGCTGCCCGCCGCGAGGCGGTCCACGGTCGCCGGACGGCGGTACTCGCCCAGGGTCGCCAGCAGCACCGCGAACACGGCGATCGCCAGCAGGAAATTGGCCACCGGCCCAGCCACGGCGATAAACGCGCGCTGCCACACCGGCTTGAAATGGTAGTAGCGGGAGACGGCCTCGGCCCCTTCGCGCTCGGCGATCTCGGCCTTGAGGAGCGCCAGATCAGCGTTGTCGGGCACGCTGGCGGCGTTGTCGTCGCCCGAGAAGCGTACATAGCCGCCCAGCGGGAACCAGGCGATCCGCCACTCGACGCCGGTCTTGTCGCGCCACGAAACGATTCTGGGACCAAAGCCGATCGAGAAGCAGTCGATCGCCACGCCACAGGCCCGCGCGGCCAGGAAATGGCCGAGCTCGTGCACCGTCACGACAACGGACAGCACGATCACGAACGCGACGAGGGTCAACAAAATACCGCTCATATGGTGGCGCCCAACTCCCCCGATCCGTCTCTAGGTACGCTTCTGGCCGACAACCTCGGCCGCAATACGGCGGGCCGAAGCATCGGTCATCATCGCGCTGTCGAGGGCGTCGCCATGACTGTCGGCGAGCTCGCCTAGGCCGTTCATGCGCTCAAGAGTCCCCGCCACCGCGCCGGCAATATCCAGAAAGCCGATCTGGCGGTCAAGGAAGGCCGCGACGGCCACCTCATTGGCGGCGTTCATCGCGGCCGGCGCGCCGCCGCCCAGGCGCAGGGCCTCGCGGGCGATGCCGATCGACGGGAAGCGGTCCAGGTCCGGCGCCTCGAAGGTCAGCTGGGCGTAGGCGGCCAGGTCCAGGGGCTTGGCGGGCCAGGACAGGCGCTGGGGCCAGGAGAAGGCGCAGGAGATCGGGCTGCGCATGTCCGGCGGGCCCAGCTGGGCCAGGGTCGAGCCGTCGGCGTATTCGACCAGGCTGTGGATCACGGACTGCGGGTGGATCACGACGTCGATACGCTCTTGCGGGGTCTCGAACAGATACGAGGCCTCGATCATCTCGAGACCCTTGTTCATCATCGTCGCGGAATCGACCGAAATCTTGGCGCCCATCGACCAGTTGGGATGGGCCACCGCCTGCTCCGGCGTGGCCTTGGCCATGGCGGCCTTGTCCCAGGTCCGGAAGGGTCCGCCCGAGGCCGTCAGGATCAGGCGCGATACCTGGTCGATACAATCGCGCTGCAGCACCTGGAAGATCGCCGAGTGCTCGGAATCGACCGGAATCACCGAGCCGCCGGCCGCGCGGGCGGTCGCCAGCAGAGCCGGACCGGCGCAGACCAGACTCTCCTTGTTTGCCAGAGCGATGACCGCGCCGGTGCGGGCGGCGGCCAGGGTCGGGGCCAGACCCGCCGCGCCGACGATGGCCGACATCACCCAGTCCGCGCCCATGGCGGCGGCCTCGGACACCGCCGCCGCGCCGGCGGCTGCCCGTACGCCCGAACCGGTCAGGCGGTCGCGCAGCTCCGGCAGGCAGGTTTCGTCGTCGATGACCGCCACGCGGGGCTTCCAGCGCAGGGCCTGCTCGGCCAGCTTGGCGACATTGCGGCCGGCCGTCAGGGCCAGGATCTCGACAGCGACGCCCGATTGCTCGAACAGGTCGAGGGTCGAGACGCCGATGGAGCCGGTCGAGCCCAGGACCACCACCTTGCGGGGTGAGGTCACGGCAGCCATCCCCATTGGTCCAGCAGCCGGGCGCCGGCGACCACGATCGCCGCGAACATCAGGCCATCGACGCGGTCCAGCATGCCGCCGTGGCCGGGGATCAGGTCGCCGGAGTCCTTCACGCCGAACCGGCGCTTGAGCATGGATTCCCACAGGTCGCCGGCCATGGTGGCCAGGCCGCCCAACAGGCCGACCACGGCCGCCACGGGCCAGACCAGGTGCAGGTCCGGCAAGGCCGGCAAGGCTTGTGACAGGAAGACGATCCCGACCGCGCCCAGCGAAGCGGCGACCAGGCCGCCGAAGAAGCCCGACCAAGTCTTGTTGGGCGAAAAGCGCGGCCACAGCTTGGGCCCCTTCAGGAGGCTGCCGGTGGCGTAGGCGAAGATGTCCGCGAACCAGGTGACCGTGAACAGCAGCAGGGTCCAGCTGAGCCCCGCCTCCATGCGGCGCAACCAGATCATCGCGATGACGGCCGGAGCGATGTAGATCACGCCGTAGGCCGCGTCGGCTCGTCGCTCCAGAGCGCCGCGCGCCATCAGGGCCGCGGCCAGGGCGCCGACGATCACGACGGGCCAGGTAATGTAGTAGTGGCCCAGATAGGCGACGATCACCGAGATCGTCACGGCCGCCCCGATGGCCACGGCCACGCCCAGCGCCACGCGATGCGCGCTCATCTCGGCCCATTCGCGGGCCAGCAGGGCCACGCCGACCAGGATAAGAGCCAGGAACCAGACGTTCCCGAACCAAACGGCGGCCACGACCGTAGGCACCAGCACCGTGGCCGAGGCGACACGGATCCGCAGGTTGCTCCAGTTGAAACGTTTAGCCGGCGACGGCGACGTCATCGACGGCGATACCTCCATAGCGACGGTCGCGACTGCGATATTCCGTCAACGCGGCGGCCAGGTGTTCGGGCCCATAGTCCGGCCAAAGAACATCCTGATACACGAGTTCGGCGTAAGCGCATTCCCAAAGCAGGAAATTCGAGATCCGCTGTTCGCCGCTGGTGCGCACGATCAGGTCCGGAGCCGGCGCGCCCGCGGTCGACAGGTGACGTTCGAAGATCGCCTCGTCGAGATCCTCGGCCCGGGCCTCGCCGCGCTGCACCGCCTCGGCGAAGGCGCGGGCGGCGTCGGCGATGTCGGCGCGACCGCCGTAGTTGAAGGCCACCTGCAGCAGGAAGTCGTTGTTGTGGCTGGTGCGGCTCTCGGCCCGGTCGATCACGGCCAGCACGTCGGCCGCCAGCCCCGTGCGACGGCCGATGATCCGCACCTTGACGCCCTCGCGGGCCAGGCGGTCGATGTCGGACTCCAGATAGGCCTTCAGCAGGCCCATCAGCTCCGACACCTCCTGCGGCGGACGGCTCCAGTTCTCGGTGGAGAAGCCGAACACCGTCATCACGCCCACGCCCAGGGCGGCGGCGCCTTCGACGGTCCGCTTCAACGCGTTGACGCCGGCGCGATGGCCCAGGACGCGCGGCAGGTTGCGCCGCTTCGCCCAACGGCCGTTGCCGTCCATGATGATGGCCACATGCAGCGACTGCCCCGACTTGGCGCCCCCGGCGCGCGTCGAGACATTCTGCAGGCCGGTCGTCGGCGCCATGCGCTTCAGCCTTCCCTCATCGCCCCCCACAACGCAGGTCGATGCTAAACCTGCATGATCTCTTGTTCTTTGGTTTTCAAGGCCTCGTCGACCTGCTTGATCGCGGCGTCGGTCAGCTTCTGGACCTCGGTTTCCATCTTCTTCAGCTCGTCCTCGCTGATGACGGAGGCCTTTTCGGCCTTCTTGAGGTCGTCATTGGCGTCGCGACGGATGTTGCGGACGGCCACCTTCTGCTGCTCGGCGTACTTGCCGGCGATCTTCACCAGGTCCTTGCGACGCTCTTCGGTCAGCGGCGGGATCGGGATGCGCAGGTTCTGGCCCTCGACCACCGGGTTCAGGCCCAGGCCCGAATTGCGGATGGCCTTCTCGACCGAGACGACGACGCCGCGATCCCAAACGTTGACGTTGATCTGGCGCGGCTCGGGCACGCTGATCGAGGCCACCGCGTTCAGCGGGGTCGTCGAGCCGTAGGCGTCGACCATCACCTGGTCCAGCAGGCTGGCCGAGGCGCGGCCGGTGCGCAGGGAGCCGAACTCCTCCTTCAGCGCGGCGACGGATTTGTCCATGCGGTCCTTGTAGCGGGACAGGACGGGTTTTTCGGCGGTGGCCATGGCTTGGGCTCTCTTCGCTGGGAAATTAAGCGGCGCGGTCGCCGGAAACGACGGTGTGCGTTCCCTGCCCCTTCAGGACGTTCAGCAGGTTGCCGCGCCCCTTGATGGAGAAGACCACGATCGGGATATTGTTGTCGCGCATCAGCGCCACGGCCGAGGCGTCCATGACCCGCAGATCCTTGGCCAGAACGTCCATATAGCTGAGCGTGTCGTAGCGCTTGGCGTCCGGATCCTTCTTGGGATCGGCGCTGTAGATGCCGTCGACGCTGGTGCCCTTGAACAGGGCGTCGCACTGCATCTCTGCGGCCCGCAGGGCCGCGGCGGTGTCGGTGGTGAAGAACGGGTTGCCGGTGCCGGCGGCGAAGATCACCACCCGCCCCTTTTCCAGGTGACGCTGGGCGCGGCGGCGAATGTAGGGCTCGCAGACCGTGGCCATCGGGATGGCCGACTGCACGCGGGTGGAGACTCCGATGCGCTCGAGCGCATCCTGCATGGCCAGGGCGTTCATCACGGTGGCCAGCATGCCCATGTAGTCGGCGCTGGAGCGTTCCATGCCCTTGGCCGCCCCGGCCATGCCGCGGAAGATGTTGCCGCCGCCGATCACCAGGCACAGCTCGACGCCGGACTGGACGATCTCGCGGATGTCTTCGGCCACCGATTCGACGGTCTTGGTGTCGATGCCGTAGGGCGTGTCGCCCATCAACACCTCGCCCGAAACCTTCAGAAGCACGCGGCGATAGGGTCTGTGCTGAGGTTCGGACATGCGGAGGCTCTTCCTGAGTCGTCGGGACGCAACATAGTGCGCGTTCCGGAAAAGTGGGATCGGTTTTCCGGCTTGAAGCCGGGCAGATCGCGTGCAGGACGCGACCTGGGGCGCAAAAAAGGCGCGGCGCGCGCTTGTTGCGCGCCGCGCCTTCTCAGGCGGTCAACTTCGCCACTCCAGCAGGAGCGGCGAAAGAGACTTAGGCTTGGCCGGCCATGGCGGCGACTTCGGCGGCGAAATCGCCTTCCGGAGCCTTCTCCACGCCTTCACCCAGGGCCAGACGGACGAAGCCCTTCACGGTGAGCGGCGAGCCCAGTTCCTTGCCGGTCTCGGCGACCAGCTGCTCGACGGTCTGGTCCGGGTTCATGACGAAGGCCTGCTTCAGCAGCACGACTTCTTCCAGGAACTTGCGGATGCGGCCTTCGACCATCTTCTCGACGACGGCGGCGGGCTTGCCCGACTCCAGCGCCTGCTCGGTGAAGATCTGGCGCTCCTTGTCGATGGCGGCCTGGTCCAGGTCGTCCGGCGACAGCGACAGCGGGGCGGTCGCGGCCACGTGCATGGCGATCTTGCGGCCCAGTTCCAGGATCTTGGCCTGGTCGCCGGCGCCTTCGATGGCCACGAGCACGCCGATGCGGCCGAGGTCCGGGGCGGTCGCGTTGTGGATGTACGACGACACCGCACCTTGGGCGACGCTGAACTTGGCCGAGCGACGCAGGACCATGTTCTCGCCGATGGTGGCGATCAGCTGGGTCAGGACGTCCGACACGACTTCGCCGTCGGCGGTCTTGCCGGCGCCGATGGCGTCCACGCCCTCGTTGTCCAGACCGACGGCCGCGATCTTGCGGACGGCGTTCTGGAACAGCTCGTTGCGCGACAGGAAGTCGGTTTCGGCGTTCACTTCCACCGCGGCGGCGGTCATGCCGGCGCCGTCGTTGCGGACGGCGATGCCGACCAGGCCCTCAGCCGCGACGCGGTCGGCCTTCTTGGCGGCCTTGGACAGGCCCTTGGCGCGCAGCCAGTCGATGGAGGCTTCGATGTCGCCGCCGTTCTCTTGCAGGGCCTTCTTGCAGTCCATCATGCCGACGCCGGACTTTTCGCGCAGTTCTTTCACCAGCGCTGCCGTGATCTCAGCCATGAAATCCTCCAGATTCAAACGTTTAGCGACCGAGCTTGGATAGCTCGGTCGCATGACAGGGTCACAACGACCGCGCCGGGAGCGGACTCCCGACGCGATTGTCGGAAAATCAGCTCGCGGCCGGCTCTTCGGCGACGGCGTCCAGGGCTTCCGAGGTGGCCTCTTGAGCGGCGGCGTCAGCCACCGGCTCCGGGGTCAGCTCGCGAGCCAGGGTCGGCTCGACCGGGGCCACCGAAGCGCCCAGGTCGACGCCCGAAGCGGCTTGACCGGCGGCCAGGCCGTCCAGGACGGCGTCGGCGACCAGATCGCAGTACAGCTGCAGGGCGCGGGCGGCGTCGTCGTTACCCGGGATCGGATAGGTGATGCCGTCCGGATCGCAGTTGGTGTCCAGGATGGCGACGACCGGGATGTTCAGCTTGCGGGCTTCCAGGATCGCGATCGCTTCCTTGTTGGTGTCGATCACGAACATGATGTCGGGGATGCCGCCCATGTCCTTAATGCCGCCCAGCGACAGTTCCAGCTTGTCGCGCTCGCGGGTGAGCTGCAGCAGTTCCTTCTTGGAACGGCCTTGGCCTTCGCCCGACAGGACGCCTTCCAGTTCGCGCAGACGAGCGATCGAGCCCGAGACGGTGCGCCAGTTGGTCAAGGTGCCGCCGAGCCAGCGGTGGTTGACGTAGTACTGGGCGCAGCGCTTGGCGGCCGTGGCGACCGGGTCGCTGGCCTGACGCTTGGTGCCGACGAACAGCACGCGGCCGCCGGCGGCGGCGACTTCACGGACCTTCACCAGGGCTTGGTGCAGCAGCGGGATCGTCTGCGACAGGTCGATGATGTGGATATTCGAACGCGAACCAAAGATGTAGCGGTCCATCTTCGGGTTCCAGCGGTGGGTCTGGTGGCCGAAGTGGGCGCCAGCTTCCAAGAGCTGACGCATGGAGAATTCGGGAAGCGCCATGATAGGTCTCCTTCTTCCGGTTGAACCTCCGTGGACACCCCCGTTCCGAACGATTCGGAGCGGGACCGGAACGGTAACGACGGGATGTCTCCCCGGCGTCGCCGCACGTCCACGTGTGGAATGGCCGCGCAAATAGGCGGGAACGGACCAGAAAGCAACCCCTTAGACGCGCGATCGTGCCCTTGCCGACCACATTCGGAGGCGATTTCGCACCGCCTCCCCTGTCCTATCCAATCGAGGCTAAACCGTGCTTCGCCGCGTTTTATCCACAAGCGGACACCTCCCGCCCACAGGCGTGACACATGGTTGACAGGATAGGACGCTAGGAAAGGCCATGCTCGCGGTCTTCGATCTCGACGGCACCTTGTTGGACGGCGATTCCACGGCGCTCTGGCTGTGGGGCCGCGTTCGCCGCTCCGTTCCTCGGCTCCTGGCCACCCTGTTGGTCGCGCCGGTCGCCATCCCGATGGTCGTCGCGCCGCGTACGCGCCGGGCCGGCGCCTCGATCCTGCTGTGGATCGCCACGGCGGGCCTCAGCGAGCGGAAGCTGCGCGAGTCCTGCGCCGACTTCGCCGAACACTTCCAGGCCGAGGCCCTGCCCCTGCGGTGGCGCGGGCCGGGCATGGCGACCCTGGACGAGCACCTGGCCCACGGCGACGAGGTGGTGGTGGTCACCGCCGCCCCCACCGTGCTGGCCCAGGCCCTGATCGATCCGCTGGACAAGCCCATCGTGGTGTTGGGCACCTCGCTCAAACGCCGGGCCGGCGGCTGGGTCGCCAACGTCCACTGCCGCAACCAGCGCAAATGCCAAGCCCTTGCCGAGGCCGGTCACGGCAAACGCTGGGCCTACGCCTATACCGACAGCCTGGACGACCTGCCGCTGCTGCGCGGGGCCGACGCGCCGATGATCGTCGGCTGCGGTAAGGCCGCCCACCGCCGTCTCAGCCGCGCCCGCCTGCCCAACTGCCGCGCCGAAGCCTGGTAGTCGCGGCCCGTTCCGCCGGATCCGCGCCGGGGCGGCCGTCACATCGACTTGCCGTCGAACTTGTGGGGCTCCAGGGCAAAGACGTCGACGCCGTCCAGACAACGGACGTTGATCGCCGCGATCTCGGACCCGTCCGGCGCCACGCCGCGCCCAAACGACTGGATGCCGCAGGTCTCGCAGAACAGGTGCGAGATCTTGTGGGTGTTGAAGCGGAATTCGGTCAGGGCGTCCTCGCCTTGTTCCAGCGCGAAGGCCGACGCCGGCGCGAAGGCCAGCACCGAGCCCAGCTTGGCGCAGCGCGAGCAGTTGCAGGTGATCAGGTTGTCCAAATCGACCTCCACCGCATAGCGCACCCGCCCGCACTGGCAGCCGCCTTCATGTCTGGCCATCGACCTTCTCCCTATTGCTTCGCCCTCTCGGCGTTCTGGAAGACGTGCGACGACGGGCGGTCCCGACATGCCGAAGCGCCGTAATCGGGAAAGACGCCGAGATCCCTCGGCGCACGAAAACGGACGCCCGAGCTTTAGCCGACGCTCGTTCCGGCCTCGCCCGAGCGCTCGGACGACGGGTCCGCGATTTCCGCGTTGAAACGCTCGACGACGGCGTCGAGCAATTCCGTCCTCGCCCCCATGCCTTCAGCGCTCAGCGCATCGGCGACATGACCCGCGAGGTCGGCCAGGATGATGCCCCAAGCATTGGTCTCCCGGGAAACGCCGTCGCCCGCGTACAGTCCGACCCGCAAGGCGCAGTGCAATCCCTGTTCCGCGATCCAGACCCGAGCGAGCTCGAGAGCGTTCGCATCACGAACCGCGGCGGGCGGCGGCGCCAAGGCGTCCATTCTGGTCTCCCCTCTTGAGCCGGCGATCTCCCAGACAGGTCGACGCGATCGCGCCACGCCCGCCATTTTCTCGAACCCAGCGACGAAAACAGACGCCTGCTCAGCACAGACAGCCCTAAACGTCTTCCAGCAGGGCCACGCCCGGCGCGGTCTTCAGCGCCCCACGCAACGATGCGTCCAGGGTGTAGCGGCCGGGCAGCTTCATCTCGATCTCGCGCCCGCCGCCCAGGGCGGCGATCACGCTGACCTCGCCGCCGCGTGGCGACAGGGCCGGCTCAAGGCGCTTCTTCAGGGCCTCGATCTCGGTGGCGGTCGGCGACAGGTGCAGGCGCAAGCCCGCCACCATGTTCTCGATGGCTTTCTCGATCGGCTCGGCGTCGTCGCCGAAGAACCGCACCTCGCCGTCGCGGGCCTTGGCGCGGACCTTGATCGACACGGCCTTGCCGGGCTCCAGCACCTCGCGGCACTTGCGCAGGGATTCCGGCGGGAACAGCACCTCGTACTCGCCGCTGGGATCCGACAACGAGACGAAAGCGAACCGGTCGCCGCTCTGTGAGGCGCGCTCCTGGCGGCGGCGGACCACACCGCACATGCGGAAGGCCTCCATGCCCGCTTCGGCGCGCGGGATCACTTCGGTCAGCATGTGGGTGCGACGGCGACGCAGCACGCCGACCATGTCGTCCAGCGGATGGCCGGTCAGGTAGAAGCCGACGGCGGCCAGTTCCTCGTCCAGCAGGTCGACCTGGGTCCAGGGCTCGGTTTTCTTCAGGCGCGGCCGACCCGTGCCGCCGCCGAACAGCGCGCCCTGCCCGCCCGCGCGATCGGCCGCGACACTCTGGCCGTGGGCGATCAGCACGTCGGCCGAGGCGAAGATCTGGGCGCGGTTCTTGTCGAAGCAGTCGAAGGCGCCGGCCCGCGCCAGGTTCTCGATCGCCCGCTTGTTGACCAGCTTGGGATCGACCCGCTCGACGAAGTCGAAGATGTCGCGGAACGGCCCGCCTTCCTCGCGGACAGCGACCAGGTGCTTCATGGCTTCCAGGCCGACGTTGCGCACCGCGCCCAAGGCGTAGAGCACCTCGCCGTTCTCGACCTCGAAGTCAGCGCCGGAGCGGTTGACGTCGGGCGGGCGCACGGTGATGTCGAACCGCCGGGCGTCCTGGTGGAAGACCGCCAACTTGTCGGTGTTCGACAGATCCAAACTCATCGAGGCGGCCAGGAACTCGACCGGCGCATTGGCCTTCAGCCAGGCCGTCTGATACGAGATCAGGGCGTAGGCGGCGGCGTGCGACTTGTTGAAACCGTAGCCGGCGAACTTGGCCACCAGTTCGAAGATCGAGCCCGACTGCTCCTCCGGAACGCCCTTCTCCTTGGCGCCGGCGACGAAACGGATCTTCTGGAGATCCATTTCCTCCTTCTTCTTCTTGCCCATGGCCCGGCGCAGGAGGTCGGCTTCGCCCAGGCTGTAGCCGGCCAGGATCTGGGCGATCTGCATCACCTGTTCCTGGTAGACGATGACGCCGTAGGTCTCCTTGAGCACCTTCTCCAGCGAGGGATGCAGGTTGTCGACGGGTTTGCGGCCGAACTTGCAGTCCACGAAGGTGTCGATGTTGTCCATCGGACCTGGGCGGTACAGCGAGATCAGCGCGGTGATCTCCTCGA
This sequence comes from Caulobacter sp., assembly GCA_017744495.1. Classification (GTDB taxonomy): domain Bacteria; phylum Pseudomonadota; class Alphaproteobacteria; order Caulobacterales; family Caulobacteraceae; genus Caulobacter. Next base: position 39,418 of record JAGIBE010000099.1, read on the forward strand.
TCGAGCCGCAGCGCATCTTGCGCAGGGTGTCGCGCATGCCCTGGCTTTCCAGCTGGAACACGCCGACCGTCTGGCCTGAGGCGAGAAGCTCGTAGGTCTTGGCGTCATCGAAGGGCAGCTGACCCAGGTCGATGATCACGCCGCGCTTTTTCAGGTGCTTCACCGCGCGGTCCAGCACGGTCAGGGTCTTCAGGCCCAGGAAGTCGAACTTCACCAGGCCGGCGCTCTCGACCCACTTCATGTTGAACTGAGTGGCCGGCAAGTCCGAGCGCGGGTCTTGATAGAGCGGGGTCAACTGGGTCAGGGGCCGATCGCCGATGACCACGCCGGCGGCGTGGGTCGAGGCGTTGCGGAACAGGCCTTCCAGCTGCAGGGCCACGTCCAGGCAGGCCTTGACGTTGGCGTCCTCGTCACGCGCCTGCTTCAGGCGCGGCTCGATGTCGATGGCCTGGGCTAGGGTCACCGGCGCGGCCGGGTTGTTGGGCACCATCTTGCAGAGACGGTCCACCAGGCCGAGCGGCAGCTGCATCACCCGGCCGACGTCGCGCAGTACGGCGCGGGCCTGCAGCGAACCGAAGGTGATGATCTGGGCCACGCGGTCGCGGCCGTACTTCTCCTGCACATAGGAGATCACCTCTTCGCGCCGCTCCTGGCAGAAGTCGACGTCGAAGTCGGGCATGGAGACCCGCTCGGGATTGAGGAAGCGCTCGAACAGCAGGCCGAAGCGCAGCGGGTCGAGGTCGGTGATGGTCAGCACCCAGGCCACCAGCGAGCCGGCGCCCGAACCCCGGCCCGGTCCCACCGGGATATCGTGTTCCTTTCCCCACTTGATGAAGTCGGACACGATCAGAAAGTAACCGGGGAAACCCATCTTGATGATGATGCCCAGCTCGAAGTCCAGCCGGTCCCAGTATTCCTGTTCCGGGGCGGCCAGTTCGGGCAGCGCCGCAAGGCGCTTCTTCAGCCCTTCCCTGGCCTGGTGGGTCAGTTCCTCCGGCTCGCTGCGGCCGTCGCCCGTGGGGAAGCTTGGCAGGATCGGGTCGCGCTTGTGCACCATGAAGGCGCAGCGGCGAGCGATATCGAGGGTGTTGTCGCAGGCTTCCGGCAGGTCGGCGAACAGCTTGCGCATGTCGGCCGCCGGCTTGAACCAGTGCTCGGGCGTGACCCGCCGCCGCTCGTCCTGGCCGACGAAGGCGCCGTCGGAGATGCACAGCAGGGCGTCGTGGGCCTCGTAGGTCTCGGGCTTGGCGAAATAGGCGTCGTTGGTGGCCACCAGCGGCGCGTCGTTCTCATAGGCCCAGTGGACCAGGCCCGGCTCGGCGGCGGCCTGGCGCGGCAGGCCGTGGCGCTGAAGCTCGACATAGAAGCGGTCGCCGAACACCCGCTGCATCTCGGCCAGGGCCGCCTCGCCCTCGGCGGTCTTGCCGGCGGCGAACAGGGCGTCGACCGGACCGTCGGAACCACCCGACAGCAGGATCAGGCCCTCGCTGAGCTCGACGACCTTCTTCCAGGGCACCTGCGGCTCGGGCAGCTCGGCGCTTTCCATATAGGCCAGCGACGAGAGCTCGGAGAGGTTCAGATAGCCCTGCTCGTTCTGGACCAGCAGGGTGACGGTGGGTACGCGGGCCCAGCGTTCGGTGGGGCCAGCCCCGACGCCCGAGACCGGCAAGGCGCAGCCGATGATCGGCTGGACCCCATAGTCTTTGCAGTAAACGGAGAATTCCAGGGCCCCGAACAGGTTGGCCCGGTCGGTGAGCCCCGCGGCCGGCATGCCTTCCTTGGCCGCCATGCCCGGGATCTTGTCGGCCTTGATCGCGCCTTCCAGCAGCGAATAGGCCGAGCGGACGCGAAGGTGGACGAAACCCTGGCCTTCGTTGTCCGACATCACCGCACCTCGTTACACGACTCAGGCCACCAGATGGGCGACCGAGCACATCATCCAGACGAAGCTGGCGACAGATACAAGAGCCAAAGATTCACGCGCGATCCGGACCATGAGGAGCCTCCAGTGGTCGTTGCTTGTTTGTTCTATATTCCACTTTTGTTCTCACATGCAAGAGGCCCTCGTTCGATTGCGCGCTTTTTTGTCGCGCCGCCCGCGCGGATGGGCCGCAGCTCGGTCGCGGCCAGGATTTTCAGTGGATTTGAGGCGCGGATCGGCGCAGATCGCGGCCATGCGCCTGATCATCGACACCGACACCGCCGGCGACGACGCCTTCTCCCTGATGCTGGCCCTGCGCCGCCCTGGCGTGACCGTCGAGGCGATCACCATCGCCCACGGCAATGTCGGGTTCGAGCAGCATGCCGAGAACGCCTTGGCCACCCTTGAAGTCTGCGGGCGCGGCGGCGAGGTTCCGGTCTATCTAGGCGCCCAGCGGCCGTTCACCCGCGCACCGCTGGATGCGGCCTATGTGTTCGGCGCCGACGGCATGAGCGACAGCGATCTGCCCAAGGCGGTCCAGCGGCCCTCCCTCGGCCACGCCGCCGACGAGATCGTGCGCCGGGTGATGGAAGCGCCCGGGGAGATCACCCTGATCGCCCAGGCCGCCCTGACCAACATCGCCCTGGCCCATCTGCGCGAGCCGCGCATCGCCCAGGCGGTCAAGCACCTGTGGATCATGGGCGGGACCGACAACGGGGTGGGCAACGTCACACCGGCGGCCGAGTACAATTTCTACGTGGATCCCGAGGCCGCCAAGATCGTGATCAACGCCGGCTTCCCGACCAGCATCGTCACCTGGACCGAGACCCTGCGCGACGGCCTGCTGAGCCTGGAGCAACTGGCGGCGCTGGAGGCCCTGGGCACGCCGCGCGCCGAGTTCTTCACCAAGGTCAACCGCACCTCCCTAGCCTTCGCCCAGGAGACGCAGGGTCTGGACGGCAGCCTGCACCCCGACGCCCTGACCTGCGCCGTGGCGTTGAACGAGGACCTGATCCTGGAGTCGGAGATGGCCGTCGTCGATGTCGAGACCCAGGGCGAGCTGACGCGGGGCTACCTGAGCGTCTCGCACGCCATCCTGCCCGACATCGAGCTGGCCGACCCGGACCTGAAGCGGCGGCCGCCGAACGCGCGGGTGATCAAGAAGATCGACCGAGGCGGCTTCTACGCGGCGATGCGCGACGCGCTGCTGTGATCTCCAGGCGCTCGCCAAGCCGCGCCGCCGTTTCTGACTCTAAAGGCTCTGGGCTTCCAGGTGCCCATCCTTCAGGGCGAAGACCCGGTCCATGTAGCGGGCCAGTTCCATGTTGTGCGTGGCGATAAGGGCCGCGACGCCGCGCTGGCGGGCCTGTTCGTACAGAGCCTGGAACACGGCCGAGGAGTTGGCCGGGTCGAGGTTGCCGGTCGGCTCGTCGGCCAGCAGGAGCTTCGGATGATTGGCCAGGGCGCGGGCGATGGCCACGCGCTGCTGTTCGCCGCCCGACAGCTGTCCCGGCTGGTGCTCGACGCGGCCGGACAGGCCCAGCTGGTCCAGCGTCACCTGGGCGGCGGCGCGCGCCTCGCCCCGGCCCTTGCCGGCGATCATGGCGGGCATGGCCACGTTGTCGAGGGCGCTGAACTCGGGCAGCAGATGGTGGAACTGGTAGACGAAGCCCACGGTCGACAGCCGCACCTTGGTGCGCTGGCGCTCGGACAGCTTGGAGCAGTCGCGGCCGTCCAGGGCGATGATGCCGGCGTTCGGCTTTTCCAGCAGGCCGGCCGCATGCAGCAGCGACGACTTGCCCGAACCGGACGGACCGATCAGCCCGACCACCTCGCCCGGATAGACGTCCAGGTCGACGCCGCGCAGCACGTTCAGCGGGCCGGCCTCGGTGACATAGGTGCGCTCGACGCCGCGCAGGGCCAGGACGGGGCTGGCCACGGGCTGGGTGGGGTCACTCATAGCGAAGGGCCTCGACCGGATCGAGCCGCGAGGCGCGGATGGCGGGCGGCAGGGTGGCCAGGATGCTCATGGCGGTGGAGATGCCGACGATGCTCGCCACCTCGGCCCAGTCGATCTTGGCCGGGATGTGGGCCAGGAAATAGATATCGGCGCTGAACACCGCCGTGCCGGTCACCCATTCCACGAAATTCTGGATGGCGGTGATGTTGGCGCAGAACAGCACGCCCAGCAGCAGGCCCGCCAGGGTGCCCGACAACCCGATCGAGGCGCCGGCCATGATGAAGATCCGCAGGATCGACGCCTGGCTGGCGCCCATGGTCCGCAGGATGGCGATGTCGCGGCCCTTGTTCTTCACCAGCATGACCAGGGCCGAGATGATGTTCAGGGTGGCGATGGCCACGATGAAGAACAGGATCAGCCGCATCACCTTGCGCTCGACCTGCAGCGCGTTGAAGTAGCTGGAATTCTTGTCCATCCAGTCCTGGACGAAGGCGCCCGGGCCGCTGGCCTGCTCGATGATCGGCTTGATTTCCTTTGCCTTGTCCGGATCGGCGATCTTGATCTCGACATAGTCGATCGCGGTGTCGCGGCCGAAGAACAGCTGGGCCTGGGGCAGCGCCATGTAGACGAAGCTCTCGTCGAACTGGCTCATGCCGACGCTGAAGATCCCGCCGACCGTATAGTCCTTCTCGCGGGTCGAGCTGCCGAAGGCCGTGGCGGGGCCCGAGGGCGAGATCAGGGTGATGGCGTCGCCGACCGAAAGGCCGAGGTTGCGAGCCATGCGGTCGCCGATCAACACGATATCCCCGCCGTACTCGCCCTCGCCGAAGCCGGCCAGCGAGCCCTGCTTGATGTTGGTCGAGATCATCTTCATGCCGCGCAAGTCGGCCGGGGTGACGCCGCGCACGATGGCGCCGGACACCTGGCTGGGGCCAATGACCATGGCCTGGGCCTCGACCATCGGCGCGGCCTGAGTGACGCCGCGCACCGCCTTGATGCGGGTGATGACCCCGTCGCGGTCAGGACCGTTCAGCAACGGCCCCTGGGCGTAGACGTGGCCGTTGAAGCCCAGCAGCCGGCCCAGCAGTTCAGCCCGGAAGCCATTCATCACGCTCATGACGGTGATCAGGGCGAAGACCGCCAGCATCACCGCCGCGAACGAGATGATGGCGATGAGCGCCACGCCGCCGTTCTTGCGCTTGTTGCGCAGGTACCGCCAGGCGACGGTGCGCTCCCAGGTTCCGAACGGACCGGCGCCGAGGGCCATCAGGCGGCGGCCTTTCCGGACAGTTGGGCGATGACGTCGGCCAGCGGGGCGCTATGACGCTCGCCGGTCTTGCGGTTCTTTACCTCGACCACGCCTTCGGCGATGCCCTTGGGGCCGACGATCAGCTGCCACGGCACGCCGATCAGGTCGGCGGTGGCGAACTTGGCGCCGCCGCGGGCGTCGGTGTCGTCGTACAGCGGATCGCGACCGGCGGTCTTCAGCGCCTTGTAGGCGGTCTCGCAGGCCTCGTCGCAGGCGGCGTCGCCCTGGCGCATGTTGATGATCGCGACGTCGAACGGCGCCACGGCTTCCGGCCAGATGATCCCGCCCTCGTCATGGCTGGCCTCGATGATCGCGCCCAGCAGGCGCGAAACGCCGACGCCGTAGCTGCCCATCTGCACCGGCACGTCCTTGCCGTCCGGACCGGTGACCAGGGCCTTCATCGGCTCGGAATATTTGGTTCCGAACGAGAAGATGTGGCCCACCTCGATGCCGCGCGCCGACAGGCGGTCGCCCTCGGGGATGGCGTTGAAGGCGGCCTCGTCGTGCATTTCCTCGGTCGCGGCGTAGAGCGCCGTGCGCTGGTTCACCAGCGGCTGCAGGTCGCCATACCAGTCGACGTCCGGGCCGGGCGCGGCCATCTCGACCAGGTCCTTGTGGCAGAAGACGGCGCTCTCACCGGTGTCGGCCAGCACGATGAACTCGTGGCTGAGGTCGCCGCCGATCGGGCCGGTGTCGGCGCGCATCGGCACGGCCTTCAGGCCCATGCGCGAGAACAGGTTCAGATAGGCCACGAACATGCGGTTGTAGGCCTTGCGCGCGCCCTCGGCGTCGAGGTCGAAGCTGTAGGCGTCCTTCATCAGGAACTCACGGCCGCGCATCACGCCAAAGCGCGGACGGCGCTCGTCCCGGAACTTCCACTGCACGTGGTACAGGTTCTTCGGAACGTCCTTGTAGCTCTTCACATAGGCCCGGAAGATCTCGGTGATCATTTCCTCGTTGGTGGGCCCGTACAGCAGCTCGCGCTCGTGACGGTCGACGATGCGGAGCATCTCGGGACCGTAGGCGTCGTAACGCCCCGACTCGCGCCACAGGTCGGCCAGCTGCAGGGTCGGCATCAAGAGCTCGATGGCGCCGGCCCGGTCCATTTCCTCGCGGACGATCTGCTCGACCTTGTTGAGCACCTTCAGGCCCAGCGGCAGCCAGGCATAGATGCCGGCGGCCTCCTGGCGGATCATGCCCGCGCGCAGCATCAGCTGGTGCGAGACGATCTGGGCGTCGGAGGGGGCTTCTTTCAGGACGGGCAGGAAATAGCGCGACAGGCGCATGGACGAGACGTCTCCGGGGGAACTCGAGCGTGACAGACAAAAGTGTGAGCGGTTTGGCGGCCGTCACGCTCGTTATGTTTGAATCCGGCGTTGAGATAGCCGCTCAGGCGTCAGCTTGGCAACGCGCACGGCGAAAAGATGGCTGCAACGCTTGTTGTGGAAAGAAAAGAAGGCCGCGCGGTCCTCGCGCGGCCTTGCAAGTCATCGTCGGGGAAGACGCCACAGAGCAAGGTCGGAAGACCCGGCCTCGTGAGTCTGAGACTAGGCCCCGAACGCCTGTTCGGGGCGCCCGATTGCGCCTGGCCTGACCACTTGGCGAAGTTCGCCCACGGATTGGGCGAATGTCGGCAATTTCAGCGTCGTCCGCTCAAGGCGTGGGCGCCATTTCTCCGATCAATAGGTGGCGGGCAGCGCCGGCAGCTGGATCAGGCGGAAATGGATGACCAGCAGGAGCCCGGCCATCACCAGGGCCGACACCCAAGTCGTCGTGAAGAACTTGCGCTTCAGGTTCGGATTGACCGGCGCGCCCGGATCGGCGCCCGGCGGCGGCTCGATGCCCATCTCCTTGAAGGTGCGGTTGCCCAGCGGCAGCACGGCGAACAGCGTGGTCCACCAGATGGTCAGATAGACGGCGATGCAGGTGACGGGGCCCATCAGTGGTGCGCTTCTTTCGGGGTTTCCATGAGCTCGACCAGCATGCCGCCCATGTCCTTGGGGTGAACGAAGATGATCAGGGCGCCGTGGGCGCCGATGCGCGGCTCGCCCAGCACGGTGGCGCCCTTGGCGACGAGACTGTCACGGGCTTCGAAGATGTTCTCGACCTCGAAGCAGATGTGGTGCTGGCCGCCCTTGGGGTTCTTGGCCAGGAAGCCGTGGATCGGCGAAGCCTCGCCATAGGGCTCGATCAGCTCGATCTGGCTGTTGGGCAGGTTGACGAAGCAGACCCAGACGCCCTGTTCGGGCATGGCGAACTTCTCGGTGTGCGAGGTCGCGCCCAGCAGGTCGCGGTACATCTTCACCGACTCGTCGATGGAGGGCGTGGCGACGCCGACGTGGTTGAGCTTGCCGATCATGGGTTCGTATCCTGCGGGCTGGGACGCTCACGCGCCCTCTGTTCGTTTTGCCCAGGGTATAGACGACTTCATGGCGTCGCGGCGAGGCGTTTCAAAAACGCCGGCTCAGGCGGGTTGACGCAGCCCACCAGTAGCGGACCGGGAAGGCCTGGACCAGGAACAGACCGGCGATGAAGCCGCCGACGTGGCATTCCCAGGCGATCATCAGACCGCCCTGCCCCGACGCCTGGCCGATGCCGAAGCCGATGGCGATCAGCACCAGGTTCATGACGGTGAACGACCACGCCTGCTTGCCGACCTCGCGGGAGAAGACCGGCGCCAGCTCGCCGTTGGCGGTCAGCCGCGCCACGGCGCCCCATAGGCCGCAGATCGCGCCGGAGGCGCCGACGGCCGGGATGTCGCCGTTCCAGTGGAGACCCAGGAACAGCAGTCCGCCAGCCACGCCGCAGATCAGGAAGAACGTCCAGAACAGCAGAGCACCCTTCAGGTCACTGCCCAGGCGCACCGCGATGGCCGGGCCCAGGCTGACGAGCGCCGTGGTGTTCATGAAGATGTGCAGCAGCCCGCGGTGCAGGAAAACGTGCGTCAGCGGCGTCCACAAGAACCCCCGCTGGAAGTACGGCGGATAGAGAGCTCCCAGGGCGAACATGGCGTCCTCCAGTCCCCGGGTCTTGGCCAGGAACTGGACGCCGAAGACGATCCAGAGGACGAGGGTCAGCACACCCAGCGGCCAAGCCGGGCCGGTCAGCAGACGCAGGGTCCGCCGCCAGCCGGGCTCGGGCGTGGGTTCTGGCGCCGGTTCGGGCGGCCGTGTCGTCTCGTCCATGGGTCGATCAGATCCGCAGGACCGTGGTCTCGACCACGGGCTTGCGTTCCCAGATGCGGAACGCGGCCTTCTTCACGGCCCTGGAGATGGCGCTCTCGATGGCGTCGTCGATTTCGCGCTGATCGCCTTCCAGGCGCTTGAAGGCGTTCTCGGCCTCCTCCGCCAGGTCGTCCAGGGCGTCGTCGAGCGGATACTCCGCGTCGCCGGCCAGGCCCAGGCCCCGGACCTGCGGGCCCGAGACCACCTTGTTGCGGCCGTCCAGCACGATCGACACGGCCAGCACGCCGTTGAACGCCACGTGCCTTCGCTCGCGCAGCGCCTCGCCGTTCTCGGGCGTCACCACCCCGCCGTCCACATAGAGACGACCGGCCGGGACCTCGTCGATGATCGACGGATGGCCCGGGGCCAGCAGCACCATGTCGCCGTTGCGCGGGGTCACCGCGTGCGGCACCTGCAGGTCCTTGGCGAAGGCGGCGTGCTCGATCAGGTGGCGGCGTTCGCCGTGGGTCGGGACCGCGATCTGCGGCCGCGCCCACTGGTACATCTGCTTGAGCTCATCGCGGCACGGGTGGCCGCTGACGTGGATGCCGGGGGTGTCGCGCTCGGTGTGCAGGCGCACGCCGCGATCGGCCAGCTTGTTCTGCAGGTTGCGGATCGGGATCTCGTTGCCCGGGATCACCCGCGAGCTGAAGACCACGTGGTCGCCGGTCGATAGCTTGACGTGCGGATGGGTGCCCTCGGCGATCCGGGCCAGGGCCGCCCGCGGCTCGCCCTGGCTGCCGGTGCACAGGAACAGCACCTCGTTTTCGGGCAGGTACTTGGCCTGGTCGTCGGTGATGAAGGGCTCCAGGCCCTCCAGCAGGCCCACCGACTTGGCGGCGGCGGCCATGCGGTGCATCGAGCGGCCGGCCAGGCAGACCTTGCGGCCGTTGGCCTGGGCGGCGCGGATCACGGTGTCCATCCGGGCCACGTTCGAGGCGAAGCAGGCCACGGCGATCTTGCCGGTCAGGCCGGCGATCAGCTTGTTCATCGCCGCGCGCACGCCGGCTTCGGAGCCGGCCTCGCCGTCGACGAAGACGTTGGTGCTGTCGCAGACCATGGCCAACACGCCCTCGTCGCCCAGCTTGCGGATGGCATCGACGTCGGTGGCCTCGCCCAGCTGGGGATCGGGATCGATCTTCCAGTCGCCGGTGTGCAGGATCGTACCCAGCGGCGTCTTGATCGCCAGGCCGTTCGGCTCGGGGATCGAGTGGGTCAGGGTGACCATTTCCAGGTGGAAAGGCCCGAGGTCGAAGCTGCCGCTCAGCGGCACCTCGGTGATCTGGACCTCGTCCAGCAGGCCGGCGTCGCGCAGCTTCTCGCGCAGCAGGAAGGCGGTGAACGGGGTGGCGTAGACCGGCGCCTTCAGGCGCGGCCACAGCCAGGCCACGGCGCCCAGATGGTCTTCGTGGGCGTGGGTCAGGACGATGCCGAGGATGTCGTCGGCGTATTGTTCGATGAATTCGGGATCCGGCAGGATGATCTCGACGCCCGGCGTCGTCTGGTCGCCGAAGGTCACGCCCAGGTCGACGACGATCCACTTGCGGTCATCGGCCGGGCCGTAGCCGTACAGATTGAAGTTCATGCCGATCTCGTTCGACCCGCCCAACGGCAGGAAGACGAGCTCGTCCTTGGGGGAAGGCTTATCGGTAGATTTGGTCATTACGTCTCTAGATGGGTGTTACGGCGATGAATTTCGAGGAGACCACGGATGGTCAGATCTGAATCGAAGTGGTCGATGCTGTCGGTGGCGCCCTCGAACAGCGAGGCGACGCCGCCGGTGGCGACCACGGTCATGGGTTCGGCGCGCTCGGCCTTGATCCGGGCCACCAGGCCCTCGATCAGCGAGATGTAGCCCCAGAACACGCCCGACTGCATGGCGCTTACGGTGTCGGTGCCGACCACGCGATTGCGAGCGGGACGCTGGATGGCGATGCGCGGCAGCTTGGCGGCGGCCTCGTGCAGGGCCTGCATGGAGAGGTTGATGCCGGGGGCGATGATGCCGCCCTCGAACGCGCCGTCGGCGGCGACGATGTCGAAGGTGGTGGCCGTGCCGCTGTCGATGACGATCAGCGGGCCCGGATAGACCATGTGCGCGCCCACGGCGTTGACCAGGCGGTCGGCCCCGGCCTCGGACGGTTTGTCGATGCGCACGTCGACGCCCAGCTTGGCGTTCTCGCCGATCACCAGGGGCTCGACGTTGAAGTAGCGCCGGCTGAGGTTGCGCAGGTTGAAGATCGACTGCGGCACGACGCTGGAGATGATCACCGAGTCGATGGCGCGGAAGCCCAGGCCCTGCATCGACAGCAGCTGGGACAGCCACACCACGTATTCGTCGGCCGTGCGCGTGCTCTCGGTAGCCGCGCGCCACTGGGCGATCCAGGTCGCGCCGTCGTGGATGGCGAACATTGTGTTGGTGTTGCCTTGCTCGATGGCCAGCAGCATCAGGAGGCCCCTCCGAAAAAGACGTCGCCGGCGGTGACCCGCCGCAATCGGCCGTCGGCCAGACGAAGACGCAGCGCGCCGTCGCCGTCCAGTCCTTCCGCGATCCCCTCCAGGGTCTCGGTTCCCAGACGGGCGACGCAGGGCTCGCCCAGACCGTGGGCGCGGGCGGTCCAGGCGTCGGCGATGGCCGGGAAGCCCAGACGCAGCCAGACGTCCTCCCAACGCGCGAAGGCGGCCGACAGCCCCTCGATCGCCTCGACGGGCGACGGCGGCGGGGCGTCGCGCCAGGTGGTCAGGGCGGTGGCGGGGCGCTCGCTGTCGATCGGCTTGCGGGCAAGGTTCACCCCGATCCCGACCGCGATCCACAGGCCGCCGGCCGGCCGGCTCCCGGACTCGATAAGAATACCGCTGACCTTCAGCCCGCCCAGCAGCGGGTCATTGGGCCATTTAAGACTAACCAGGTTGGCTGGCACATAGGCGGCCAGCATGTCCGCGACCGCCAGGGCGGCGACGAACGACACCTGGGCCGCCTCGGCTGGCGGCTTGTCAGTGGAAAACAGCAGGGTGGCGGCCAGGTTGCCGTCGCCGGTCTCCCAGGCGCGGCCGCGCCGGCCCCGGCCGGCGGTCTGGCGCAGGCCGACCAGCCAGACCGGGCCCGCCTCCCCCGCTTCCGCGCGGCGCCGGGCCTCGGCGTTGGTCGAGTCGATCTCGTCCAGGACGACGACGGGCGTGGAGTCGCCCGTCACGTCACGCGTGGCCAAAGGCCGCCGCGGCGGCCTTTGCGGCGGGGTCCAGCCAGACCAGCGCCAGCAGCACGATCGGGAACGAGAACAGCGCGGCTGCGAAACCGATCGCGCGGGCGGTCGGCTGCGGCTTGTCCACGCCGGCGGCCGGCGCGTCGAACCACATCGTCTTGATCAGACGCAGGTAGTAGAACGCCGCGACCACGCTGCCGACTAGGCCCAGAACGGCGGCCCACTGCAGCATGACGTCGCCCGAGCCCATGGCCGCGCCGAAGACGTAGAACTTGGCCCAGAAACCCGAGAACGGCGGCAGGCCCAGGGCCGACAGCGAGAATGTGGTCATGGCCACGGCGATGCCCGGACGCTCCTTCACCAAGCCGGCCATATCCTCGATGGTCTCCATCGGCTTGCCGTCGCGCGACAAAGCTTGAAGGCAAGCAAAGAAGCCGGTGACGTCGACCATGTACAGGGTCATGAACAGCAGCATCGAATGCAGGCCGGTCTCGCCGCCGGTCGCGACGCCCAGCAGGGCGTAGCCGACATTGGCGATCGAGCTGTAGGCCCACAGGCGCTTCAGGTTGCTCTGAGCCAGGCCGGCGAAGGCGCCGACGAAGACCGACAGCAGAGCGGTGACCACCAGGATCTGGCGCCATTGGGCCACTGAGTCCGGGAAGGCGTCGCCCAGAACGCGGGCGAACATCATCATGGCGGCCAGCTTGGGCGCGGCGGCGAAGAAGCCGACGACCGGGGTCGGAGCGCCTTCGTAGACGTCCGGGGTCCACATGTGGAACGGCGCGGCCGAGACCTTGAACGCCAGGCCGCACAGCAGGAACACCAGACCGAACAGCAGGCCCACGCCGTGCGCACCGTGAGCGGCGGCGGCGATGACCTCAAAGCGGGTGGAGCCAGCGAAGCCGTAGATCAACGACGCGCCGTACAGCAGCAGGCCCGACGACAACGCGCCCAGCACGAAATACTTCAGGCCCGCTTCCGACGACTTGGCGTCGTCGCGGCGGAAGGCGGCCAGTACGTACAGGGCCAGCGACTGCAGCTCGACGCCGATATAGAGGCTGATCAGGTCGCCGGCCGAAGCGGTGACGCCCATGCCCAGGGCCGACAGGATCACCAGCACGGCGAACTCGAACTTCTGGTCGCCCCGGACGGCCAGCCAGCGGTCGCCCAGCACGACGGCGATGGCGCTGAACAGGTAGATCGCGACCTTGGCGTAGGTGGCGGCCGCGTCGGCGGCGTAGACGCCGTTGAAGGCGTGGCCATGCGGACCGACCACGGCCGCGACCGCCGCGCCCAGCAGGGCCAGGACGGCCGCGCCGTTGAAGATCGGCGAGACCTTGCCGGAGAAGGCGCCCCAGACCAGCAGAACCAGGGCCGAGAGCCCCAGGATCACTTCGGGGAGAACGAGGGAGAAGTTGGCGGCGAACGTCATGGGGTCCCTCACCCGCCCACGGCGGCGCGCCAGGCGCCGACGAGCCCGTCGACGGACGACGCGGTCAGGTTGAACACAAGATTGGGGTAAACGCCGAGCACCAGGGTGCCGATGATCAGCGGGGCGAAGATCAGGATCTCGCGCTTGTCGAGGTCTGTGATGTCCTTGAGCTCGGGATTGACGATCTCGCCGAACATCACGCGACGGTACAGGTTCAGGGCGTAGACCGCCGAGAAGATGACGCCCGAGGCCGCCACCAGCGCCGTCCAGGTCGAGGCCTTGTAGGTGCCGGTCATGGTCAGGATTTCGCCGACGAAGCCCGAGGTGCCCGGCAGGCCGACATTGCCCATGGTGAAGAGCATGAAGACGGCCGCGTACCAGGGCATGCGGTTGGTGAGGCCGCCGTAGAAGGCGATCTCGCGGGTGTGCATGCGGTCATAGACCACGCCGACGCAGAGGAAGAGCGCGCCCGAGATCAGGCCGTGGCTCAGCATCTGGAAGATCGCGCCCTGCTCGCCCGCCGCGTTGCCCGAGAAGATGCCCATGGTCACGAAGCCCATGTGGGCCACCGACGAATAGGCGATCAGCTTCTTGATGTCGGTCTGACGGAAGGCGACCAGCGAGGTGTAGACGATGGCGATGGCCGACAGGGCGAACACCAGCGGCTGGAACAGCTCCGAGGCGTTGGGGAACATCGGCAGGCTGAAGCGCAGGAAGCCGTAACCGCCCATCTTCAGCAGGATGCCCGCCAGGATCACCGAACCGGCCGTCGGGGCCTCGACGTGGGCGTCGGGCAGCCAGGTGTGCACCGGCCACATCGGCATCTTGACCGCGAAGCTGGCGAAGAAGGCCAGCCACAGCCAGGTCTGCAGCCACGGGGCGAACTTGAAGGTCATCAGTTCGGGGATCGACGAGGTGTGGGCGATCGAGATCATCGACAGGATCGCGGCCAGCATCAGCACCGAGCCGAGCAGCGTGTAGAGGAAGAACTTGTAGGCCGCGTAGACCCGGCGCTTGCCGCCCCAGATGCCGATGATCAGGAACATCGGAACCAGGCCGCCCTCGAAGAAGAGATAGAACAGGATCAGGTCCAGAGCGCAGAACACGCCGATCACCAGGGTCTCGAGGACCAGGAAGCAGATCAGGTACTCGACCACCCGCTTCTCGACCGACTTCCAGCCGGCGATGATGCAGATCGGCAGCAGGAAGGTCGTCAGCAGGACGAACAGCACCGAGATGCCGTCCACGCCCATGCGGTAGTGCAGGCCCGCGAACCAGGCCACGTCTTCCACGAACTGGAAGCCAGGATTCTTGGCGTCGAACTGGGCGACCAGCACGACCGACAGGGCGAAGGTGACCAGGGTGGTCGCCAGGGCGATCCACTTGGCCAGATTGTCCGTCTTGGCGTTGTCGCTCTGGGCGGCGCGAACCGCCAGGAGCAGGACCACGCCGACGAGCGGGGCGAAGGTGGTGAGGCTGAGAAGGCCGGTCATCGATCTTCCCTAGTGGAAGCGGAACAGGGCGTAGGCCAGGAGCCCGGCGACACCGAGCAACATGACGAACGCATAGTGGTAGAGGTAGCCGGACTGCAGCTTGCCGGTCCGACGGCCGACGTCGTAGCTGACGGCGCTGACGCCGTCGGGGCCGAAGCCGTCGATCAGCTTCTGGTCGCCGCCCTTCCAGAACAGGTCGCCGAGGAACTTGGTCAGGCGCACGAAGGTGGCCTGGTACAGCTCGTCGAAGAACCACTTGTTGTAGAAGAAGACGTACAGCGGGCCGTTGCGCGCGGCGAGCTTCTCGCCCAGGCGCTCGTCGCCCTTCAGCAGGTAGACGTACACGGCGATCAGCAGGCCGACGATCGAAGCGATCAGCGGGCTGTACTTCACCCACTCGGCCACGCCGTGGGCTTCGTGCAGCACGTGGTTGGTCGGGGCGTTGAAGATCGCGCCGCGCCAGAACTCTTCCTGGTGGTGACCCACGAAGAAGTCGTTGAACACGAAGCCGGCGAAGACGGCGCCGATCGACAGCACGACCAACGGGAACAGCATCACCCACGGGCTTTCGTGCGGCTTGTGATCATGGCCGTGGCCATGGTCGTCGTGCGCGTCCGGAAGCGGCTCGTCGTGGGTTTCGGCATGGGCATGATCGTCATGACCGTGCGCATCGTGGGCGTGGTGGTCGTCGTGCCCCCAGCGGGCCTTGCCGTTGAAGGTGAAGAAAGCCAGGCGCCACGAGTAGAACGAGGTCAGGCCGGCCACCAGCACGCCGATCACCCAGGCGAACATGGCGACGCCGTTGTGACCGCCGGCGGCGTAGGCCGCTTCGATGATGGTGTCCTTCGAATAGAAGCCGGCGAAGCCCAGGTGCAGCGGCGGAATGCCCAGACCCGTGATGGCGATCGTGCCGATCGTCATGGCGATGAAGGTCACCGGCAGCAGCTTGGCCAGGGCGCCGTAGCGGCGCATGTCCTGCTCGTGGTGCATGCCGTGGATCACCGAACCGGCGCCCAGGAACAGCAGGGCCTTGAAGAAGGCGTGGGTGAACAGGTGGAACATCGCCGCCTGATAGGCGCCGACGCCGGCCGCGAAGAACATGTAGCCCAGCTGCGAACAGGTCGAGTAGGCGATCACGCGCTTGATGTCGTTCTGGGTCAGGCCGACGGTCGCGGCGAACAGGGCCGTCACCGCGCCGATCACCGTGACGATGTTCTTGGCGACGGGCGCGTATTCGAACATCGGCGACAGCAGGCACAGCATGTAGACGCCGGCGGTGACCATGGTCGCCGCGTGGATCAGGGCCGAGACCGGGGTTGGGCCTTCCATGGCGTCCGGAAGCCAGGTGTGCAGGAAGAACTGCGCCGACTTGCCCATCGCGCCGATGAACAGCAGGAAGCAGGCGATGTCGACCAGCGGGAAGGTGTGACCGGCGAACTCCCAGGTGCGCGAGGCGCCGGCGGCGATCTGCGGGAAGATCTCGTGGAACTGGATCGAACCGAACGCCCAGTAGGTGGTCATGATGCCCAGGGCGAAACCGAAGTCGCCCACGCGGTTCACGACGAAGGCCTTGATGGCCGCGGCGCTGGCGGTCGACTTCTTGAACCAGAAACCGATCAGCAGATACGAGGCCAGGCCCACCCCTTCCCAGCCGAAGAACAGCTGCATGAAGTCGGCGGCGGTGACCAGAGCCAGCATGGCGAAGGTGAAGAGCGACAGGTACGCGAAGAAGCGCGGCTTGCTGTCGTCCTCGGCCATGTAGCCCAGGAATAGATG
>JAGIBE010000100.1 GCA_017744495.1 Caulobacter sp.
CGACATCACCGGCGAGACCCTGCTGGACTACTGCACCCAAGGCGGCGCCGAGGACTACGAGGCCCACGCCACCCTGGCCGACTTCGGCCTGGACTACGCCAAGAGCACGCAAGGCCTGTCGGGCGGCGAGCGCCGTCGCGCCGCGCTGGCCCGCGCCTTCGCCGAACAGCCCGACGTGCTGCTGCTGGACGAACCGACCAACCACCTGGACATCTTCGCCATCCAGACGCTGGAAGAGGAGCTGGCCAATTCCAAGTGCGCGGCCCTGATCGTCAGCCACGACCGCGCCTTCCTGAACCGCGTCACCCACCGGGTGTTCTGGCTGGAGCACCGCAAGGTGCGTCGCCTGGACAAGGGCTTCGCCGAGTTCGAGGCCTGGACCGAGCAGGTGCTGGCCGCCGAGGCCGACGAGGAGCGTCGTCTCAACAAGCAGCTGGAGCGCGAGAACGCCTGGCTGGCGCGCGGCGTCCAGGGCCGCCGGGCCCGCAACGAGGGCCGCCGCCGCGCCCTGATGGACCTGCGCGCCCAGAAGAAGAACATCCAGGCCGACAAGCGCGGCAGCATGACCCTGGCCGTCGAGAGCTCGGGCCTATCGGGCAAGAAGGTGGTCGAGGCCAAGCACGTCTCCAAGGCGTTCGGCGACCGCGTAATCGTCCAGGACTTCTCCACCCGCATCCTGCGCGGCGACCGCGTGGCCCTGGTCGGCCCCAACGGCGCGGGCAAGACCACCCTGGTGCGGATGCTGCTGGGCGAGATCCCGATCGACGCCGGGACCATCACCCTGGGCACGAACCTGGAGATCTCCTACGTCGACCAGAACCGCATGGCGCTGTCGGAGAAGATGACGCTGTGGGACTTCCTGACCCCCGGCGGCGGCGACTCGATCCTGGTGCGCGGCCAGCCCAAGCATGTGGCCGGCTACGCCAAGGAGTTCCTGTTCACCGAGGCCCAGCTGCGCCAGCCGGTCACCAGCCTGTCGGGCGGCGAGCGCAACCGCCTGCTGCTGGCCCGCGCGCTGGCCACGCCCACCAACCTGATGGTGCTGGACGAACCGACCAACGACCTCGACATGGACACGCTCGACCTGCTGGAAGAGGTGCTGGCCGACTTCGAGGGCACCCTGATCCTGGTCAGCCACGACCGCGACTTCATCGATCGCCTGGCCACCTCGACCATCGCCATGAACGGCCACGGCAAGGTGCTGGAGACCCCCGGCGGCTGGACCGACCTGATCGACCAGGCCCCGGACTTCTTCAAGGGCGCCCGCGGCGCGGCCGGCGACTTCGCGACCGGCACGGGCTCGCACAAGGCCATCGTCACCCCCAGCGCCCCGCCGCCCGCCAAGAAGGCCGTCAAGCTGTCCTACAAGGACCAGCGCCGCCTGGAGGAATGCGAAGCGCTGATCGCCGCCTCGCCCAAGATCATCGGCGATCTGGAGGCCAAGCTCCACGACCCCGACTTCTACGCCAAGGATCCGGCCGGCTTCGACAAGATCATGAAGCAGTTGGACAAGGCCCGCGCCGACCTGGCCACGGCCGAGGAGGACTGGCTGGCCCTGGAGGAGAAGAAGGAAGCGCTGGCGGGCTGACAGGTCTTGGCTTGGCCCTCCTAGAACGGCGCGATCAGCGCCGTGCGGAAGAACCAGCCGTCGGGACCGTCGTCCTTGCGCTCGACGGCGTGCTGGTAGGTCAAGGCGATCGTGGCGCCGGCCAGGGGAAAGGCCACGCTTCCCCCGGCCGACCAGCCGCGCGTGTGGTCGCCGTTGGCCCGACCGTCCGTGCTGGTCTCGCCGCCCAGTCGCGCCAGCAGGTCGGCCGACACCCAGACCCGCCGCGACAGGTTGTGGGTCAGGTGGGCCTCGAGGCCCACCTGGGTTTCCTTGCGGCTCTCGTCGGCGCCGAACGGATCGCTGTTGGCCTCATAGAAGTTCAGGGTCGGCAGGACTTCCAGGCTGGTCAGGCGCGGATCGCGATACGAGCTCCCCCAGGCGTACACCATCGGCAGGCCGATCTGGTACGAGACCCGGTTGGAGCCGAAGTTCACCGGCTTGTCGGCGCTGTACTCGCCCGTCGGCAGGAAGACCCGCCCCAGGACCTGCAGGCCAAAGCCCGGCTTGAAGGCGGCGAAGGCGTCGGGCTTCAGGGCCGGCGCGCCGACCAGGCCCAGGCCGGCGCCGATCTGGGCGTCGCCGAAGCCGGAGCTCTTGGGCGCGCCCGTCGCGTTCACCTGCCCCATCGGCACGATGACGAACGGAGCGAAGGAGCGCCCGCCGACGTTCAGGGAGGTCACGTAGCGCAGGACCAGGATGTCGGTGTCGATCTCCGACCCTGGCTGGCCGGTGGCGGGGTCGGGCGCGTGGTCGCCGCGCTTGTTCACCAGGAAGGCGGTGACGTTCCGCGCCCCCTCCGGGACCAACTGGTAGACGCGCGGGCCGTCGTCCTGAGCCAGGGCCGGTGAGGCGATCACCGCCGCCGCCAAGCCCAGCAAAGCCGGCGCCCGACGTCCCATCGGACTACAGCAGCCCCGCTGGCCCGACCGCGGAGGCCGAGGCGTCGCGGTTCAGCCGGCGCGCCGCCACCGCCGCCGCGCGCGCCAGGATGCCGGCATAGGTCGGGAACGAGAACGGCCGGCGCGCCAGGTCGCCGACTTTCAGACCGCCGCCGATCGCCACGGCCGCCAGCTGCGCCACCTCCACGGCCCGCTCGCCGACGATATGGCAG
>JAGIBE010000101.1 GCA_017744495.1 Caulobacter sp.
GGCCGGCCGAGTGCGACATGCGGGAGCCATGTTCCTGGGCCGCCACGCGCCGGAGGCGGTCGGCGACTACGTGGCCGGCTCCAACCACGTGCTGCCCACCAGCCGCGCGGCGCGCTTCCAGTCGGGCCTGTCGATCTACGACTTCCTCAAGCGCACCTCGATCGTGAAGTGCGATGCGGCCTCGTTCGCGATTCTGGGGCCGCACACCGTGGCCCTGGCCGAGGCCGAGGGCCTGCCGGCTCACGCCCTGTCGGCCGCCGTCCGGTTGCCAACCAAGCCGTAAGGGGCAAGTCTGCCGACGATGTCCCAACCCGCAGCCAACCAGTTCCTGAAGTCCGTCCTGATCGACGAGGACAGCCTGGCCGCCGCCTCGCGCGATCAGGAGCAGGAACGGCAGGTGGCGATCTTCGACCTGCTGGACGGCAACTACTTCGAGCCGGCCGAGGCGTCGGGCGGGCCCTATGACCTGAAGCTGTCGCTGGTCGAGAACCGCCTGGCCTTCGACATCGCGGGTCCGAATTACGAGCGCCGGCACCTTTTGTCCCTGTCGCCCTTCCGGGGGGTGATCAAGGACTACTTCATGATCTGCGACAGCTATTACGCGGCGATCCGCAACGCCTCGCCCCAGCAGATCGAGGCCTTGGACATGGGGCGGCGCGGCCTGCACAACGAAGGCTCGACTCTGCTGCGCGAGCGGCTGGAGGGCAAGGTCAAGACCGACCTCGAGACGGCCCGCCGGCTGTTCACCCTGATCTGCGCGTTGCACTGGCGAGGCTGACGGCGTGTCGGGGACGCTTCCTGACGCGGTGCTGTTCGCCTGCAACTACAACCGCGTGCGCTCGCCGATGGCCGAGGCGCTGTTCAAGCACTTCTACGGGACAAGGGCGTTCGTCGATTCGTGCGGCCTGAAGCCCGATCCGTCCGACGACGGCGTCGATCCCTTCGTGGCCGTGGTCATGGACGAGATGGGCCTGGACGTCACCGGCCATCGGCCCAAGAGCTTCGCCCAACTGGAGGACGACAGCTTCGACGTCGTCATCTCCCTGACCCCCGAGGCCCAGCACCGGGCCGTGGAACTGGCCCGCGACCGCGCCACGGACATAGAATATTGGCCGACCCACGATCCCACCCTTGCGGACGGCTCGCGCGACGCCATGTTGGCCGCCTACCGCGAGGTGCGTGACGCTCTGGCCACGGCGATCCGACAACGTTTCGGCGCGCCATCGACGTTTGGGGGGTGAATGCGTTATACACCCCGCCTCGCACCGCGTAGCGCCTCCCGACCGAATCGTCGTGGAGGCTTTATCGGCATGGCGTAACCCGTTTTGAGAGGCCTGATGGCTAAGGAAGAACTGCTCGAGTTTCCCGGTACGGTCAGCGAACTGCTGCCCAACGCGACCTTCCGCGTGAAGCTGGAGAACGATCACGAGATCATCGCCCACACCGCCGGCAAGATGCGCAAGAACCGCATCCGCGTGCTGGCCGGCGACAAGGTGCTCGTGGAAATGACGCCCTACGACCTGACCAAGGGCCGCATCACCTACCGCTTCAAGTAGGGCTGGCGAATGGTCGTCCAGCGCACGCCGCTGGTCCTGGCCAGCGCGAGCCCCCGGCGCCTGGACCTGCTGGCGCAGGTCGGCGTCGCCCCGGATCGGGTCGATCCCGCCGACATCGATGAGACGCCGCTGCGCGACGAGACGCCTCGCCGCCATGCCTTGCGGCTGGCCGTGGAGAAGGCGAGGGCGGTCGCGCCTCGCTCGCCCGGCGCCATCGTCCTGGCCGCAGACACCGTCGTGGCCGTCGGCCGCCGCATCCTGCCCAAGGCCGAGACGCCCGAGCAGGCCGCGTATTGCCTCAAGCTGCTGTCGGGCCGCAACCACAAGGTCCTCACCGGCGTGGCCGCCGTCGCCCCCGACGGCCGCGAGGCTTCGCGGCTGGTCGAGACCCGCGTGCAGTTCAAGCATCTCTCCGACCAGGAGCGGGCCGACTACCTGGCCGGCGGCGAATGGAGCGGCAAGGCGGGCGGCTACGGCGTCCAGGGCGTGGCGGGCGGCTTCATCGTCGACCTGCACGGCTCCTACACCAGCGTGGTCGGCCTGCCGCTCTATGAGACGCTGAACCTGCTGACGGGCATGGGCTATCGGAAATGAGCGGCTTTCAAGCATGAGCGAGCGGCGCGCCTACCTCTATAAGGGAATCGGCGAGACCGTCGGGGTCGTCACCCTGGACGGCCGCCCCGAGCGCCTGGTCGCTCACTGGGACGTGCCCGAATGGGGGGACGACCCGCTGGACGCCGAGGGCGTTCGCGGCGTCGCCCGGGTCAAGAAGATCGAGCGCGCCTTCAACGCGGCCTTCGTCGCCCTGCCGGGCGGGAGCGACCTGCTGCTGAACCTCAAGCCCGACATGCCCAAGCTGGTCGAGGGCCAGGTGGTCGAGATCGAGGTCCGCAGTCCCTCCCGCCGGGACAAGTCGGGCGTGGCCCGCTATGTCGGCCCGGCCGAGGGCGAACCGCGCGTGCTGGTCCACGCCCCGACCATCGACGAGTTGCTGCGCCTCTGGGTGAAGTCGGGCTCCCCCACTCAGGGCCTGACCGCCCTGGAGGCCGTCGAGGCCGCCGAGGCCGAGGCCCTGACCACCGTCTTCGCCCTGCCGGGCGGCGGCGACGTCAGCATCGAGG
>JAGIBE010000102.1 GCA_017744495.1 Caulobacter sp.
TCTTCGGACTGGGGCTCAACACCAGCGGGATCAACCCGCGCGCCACGGCCCTGCTCTGGACGGCGGGCGCCAACTCGCTGGTCGACGACGTCAAGTTCCAGGGCGGCCACGGCACCGACCTCTATGACGGCTCGCGATTCAACCCCTACAACGCCAACGCCACGGCCGACGCCGACCCGGCCAAGCGCTGGGCGGGCCAGTATCCCAGCCTGTGGGTGACCAACGGCGGGGGCGGGACCTTCGCCAACGTCTGGAGCCCCAGCACCTACGCCTATTCCGGAATCTATGTGTCGGACACCCAGACGCCCGGCCACATCTACCAGGCTTCGGTCGAGCACCACCTGCGCACCGAGATCAGCCTCAACCGCGTGGCCAACTGGGAGCTGCTGGCGCCGCAGACCGAGGAGGAGGCGGGGGAGGGCGAGGACACCGTCTCGCTGGAGATCCGCGACTCCCACGACATCCTGGTGGCCAACTATCACGGCTATCGGGTCACCCGGACGCGGCGTCCGGCGGCCTCGGCGGTCAAGGTCTACAACTCGCGCGACATCCGCTTCCGGAACGTGGCGGTGAACGGCGAGAGCGGCTTCAGCACCTGCGACGAGAACGGCTGCGCGAGCTTCCTGCGCCTCACCAAGTACCCGTACGAGAACGCCATCCAGGACGTCACCAGCGGGCTGGAGGCGCGCGAGCGGCAGTTCGCGGTGCTGGACCTGACCGCCGATCCGAAGCCCGTCACGCCCTCGATCTTCCCCGCCGGCGCGCGGCTCGAGAAGCTGAACGACGGCTTCTTCTCGCTGGGCGGCGGGGCCGTCGACGCGGCCGGGACCCTCTATTTCACCGACCGCCGCCATCAGCGCATCTACAGCTGGTCGGAGGCGCGCAAGCTGTCGATCGTGCGCGACAACACGATGGATCCGATCAACCTGGCGGTGGACGGCTCGGGCGACCTGCTGGTCCTGTCGTCCGACGGCCGCGACGGCACGGTCTACAGCTTCAAGCCGGGCAGCCCGGACACAGACGTCACGGTGATCGCCCCGACCGCCGCCGCCGACCATCCGCAGGCGGCGACCGTGCTGCCGGTCAACTGGTGGAACAACGCCGAGTTTCAGGATCGGCTGGATCTTCAGACCTACCAGTTCACGACTCTGGCCGAGCTGTTCGCCCACGACATGGCGCTGCCCAAGGCCAAGGAATATGTTTCGCCCGACGGCAGCCTGGCCTTGCCGGCCTATCGCGTGTTCCAGCAGGGACCACCTGACTATCGCGGCCTGCGCTTCTCCGACTCGCTGGATACCTACGGCTTCACCACGGCCAAGCCCGGCCAGCGGGTGTTCGTGGCCAACAGCGCCGAGAACAAGACCTACAGCGGCCTGGTCGGCCCGGGCGGGCGGGTGACCGACCTGAAGGTCTTCGCCGACCGCGGCGGCGAGAGCGTGGCGACCGGACCCGACGGACGAGTCTATGTCGCCAACGGGCAGGTGTTCGTCTACGCGCCGGACGGCCAGGAAGTCGGACGAATCGACGTGCCCGAACGGCCGTTGCAGCTCGTCTTCGGTGGGCCCGACAAGCGGACTCTGTTCGTCCTGACCCACCACGCTCTCTACGCGGTGCGCGGACAATAGGCACGGCCGCGCCCTTCGGGGCGCGGGCCTACGACCATGGTCTAATAGTTTGCGCGCGCCCAGCCTGACAAATTCCCTCAAGGCCATCGTCGGTGGCCTCAAAGAAAAGAGGGAGGCAGCAGGATGAGTGGTGTTGGTCGCGCCGGCGGGGGACCGTCCTATTTGAGCGCTCTGTTCGCGACGAGCGCGGTGGCCTTGATGGCGATGGCGGGAGCCGCCGGCGCTCAGACGGCGCCGTCCGAGCCCGCGCCCGCGTCGGCGCAGGAGTCTTCGACCGTTGAGACGATCATCGTCACGGGCAGCCGCATCAAGTCCACCGGCTTCACCGCCCCCACGCCGACCCAGGCCCTGGGCGAGGCGGACCTGCAGCGCAACGCCGAGCCGAACGTCTTCACCACCATCGCCCAGCTGCCCTCCTTGCAGGGGTCGACGGGCGCGACCACCGGCACCTTCAGCACCTCGAGCGGCCAGCAGGGCCTGAGCTCGTTCTCGCTGCGGGGCCTGGGCACGATCCGCACCCTGACCCTGCTGGACGGCCAGCGCGTGGTTCCGGCCAACGTCACGGGCGTTCCCGACATCAGCCTTTTCCCGCAGCTGCTGGTCCAGCGCGTCGACGTCGTGAACGGCGGCGCCTCGGCCTCCTACGGCTCGGACGCGGTCGGCGGCGTGGTCAACTTCATCACCGACAAGCACTTCGAGGGCTTCAAGTCGAACTTCGCCGCCGGGGTCACGACCTACGGCGACAACGAGCAGTTCCTGGCCCAGGTCGCGGTCGGCAAGTCCTTCTTGGACGGCAAGCTGCACGTCCAACTCAGCGGCGAATAC
>JAGIBE010000103.1 GCA_017744495.1 Caulobacter sp.
AACCTGTTCTTCGAGAACAGCACCCGCACCCAGAGCTCGTTCGAGATCGCGGGCAAGCGCCTGGGCGCCGACGTGGTCAACATGAGCCCGCGCACCTCGTCGATCACCAAGGGCGAGACCCTGATCGACACGGCCGTGACTCTGAACGCCATGCGCCCCGACCTGCTGGTGGTGCGACACGCCTCGTCGGGCGCGGCGTCGCTGCTGTCCCAGAAGGTCAGCGGCAGCGTGATCAACGCCGGCGACGGCCAGCACGAGCATCCCACCCAGGCGGTGCTGGACGCCCTGTCGATCCGCCGCGCCTTCGGCCGGGTCTCGGGCCTGACCGTGGCCATCTGCGGCGACGTGCTGCACAGCCGCGTCGCCCGCTCGAACGTCGCCCTGCTCCACACCCTGGGCGCCAGCGTGCGCCTGGTCGGCCCGCCCACCCTGATGCCGGCCCAGGCCGAGCGCTGGGGCGTGACCGTCCATCACGACATGAAGGCCGGCATCGCCGGGGCCGACGTCGTCATGATGCTGCGCCTGCAGCTGGAGCGCATGCAGGGGGCCTTCGTGCCCTCGACCCGCGAATATTTCCGCTTCTACGGCCTGGACCGCGAGAAGCTGGCCCGGGCCGCGCCCAAGGCCAAGGTCATGCACCCGGGCCCGATGAACCGGGGCGTCGAGATCGACTCCGACGTCGCCGACGATCCCGAGATCAGCCTGATCCAGGACCAGGTCGAGATGGGCGTCGCCGCCCGCATGGCCGTACTGGCCTCCCTTGCCCACCGGCTCGAGGAGCACGGCAAATGAGCGCGTTTCCACCGTTAGCCTTGATCAACGCCCGTCTGGTCGACCCCGAGAGCGGCTATGACGGCCCGGGCGGGGTCATCGTCTCCGAAGGCGTGATCTCCGACGTCGCCAAGGGCCGTGAATTCGGCAAGCTTTCCAAGGACGTCCGCGTCGTCGACTGCGGCGGGGCCATGCTGGCCCCCGGCCTGATCGACCTGCGCGTCAAGACCGGCGAGCCTGGCGCCGAGACCAAGGAAACCCTAGCCAGCGCCGCCAAGGCCGCCGCGGCCGGCGGGGTGACCAGCTTCGTCGTCCAGCCCGACACCGACCCGGCCGTCGACGATCCCAGCGTGGTCGACTTCATCCTGCGCCGCGCCCGCGACATCGACGCCGCCCGCATCCTGTGCGCCGGCGCCGCGACCAAGGGCCTGCTGGGCGAGCAGATGGCCGAGATCGGCCTGATGCGCGAGGCCGGCTGCGTCTACGTCACCGACGCCGACAAGCCGATCGTCGACAGCAAGGTCATGCAGCGCATCCTGACCTATGCGAAGGGCTTCGACACCCTGCTGGCTCACCGGCCGATGGACCCGTGGCTGGCCAAGGGCGGCGCGGCGACCGGCGGCGAGTTCGCCGGCCGCATGGGCCTGCCCTCGATCTCGCCGATGGCCGAGCGGATCATGCTGGAGCGCGACGTCGCCCTGCTGGAGGCCACCGGCGGCCGCCTGCTGGTCGACCAGGTCACCAGCGCCCAGGCCCTGGAGACCCTGGCCCGCGCCAAGGTCAAGGGCTTGCGGATCCACGCCTCGGTGTCGATCAACCACCTGTCGTTCAACGAACTGGACATCGGCGACTATCGCAGCTTCGCCAAGGTCACCCCGCCCCTGCGCGGCGAAAACGACCGCCAGGCGCTGATCGAGGCGCTGGCCAACGGCCTGATCGACATCGTCGTCTCGGCCCACGCCCCGGCGCCGGCCGAGGACAAGCGCCTGCCCTATGACGAGGCCGCTCCCGGCGCCGTGGGTCTGGAGACCCTGCTGCCGGCCCTGCTGAGCCTCTATCACGACGAGCGCCTGCCGCTGGTCGACCTGATCCGCACGGTGACCTTGGCCCCCGCCGGCCTGATCGGCCTGCAGTCGGGCCGCATCGCCCCCGGCGCTCCGGCCGATCTGGTGCTGTGCGACGTCGAAGCCCCGCTGATCATCGACGCCGGCAAGCTGCTGTCGAAGTCCAAGAACTCCCCGTTCGACGAGGCCGCCACGCGTCGCCTGATCATGGACGAGGTCGGCCGCGCCCAGGATCGCGGTGGGTTGGGACGTCAGATCGCGGCGATCGCCGCGGCCGGCGACCGTCGATCACGGCTCGCGACCGTGACCGCGCCGGCGCTGGTCATTCACGGGAGCGATGATCCGCTCTTTCCGCCGGCCTGCGGCGCGGATACCGCCGCTTCGATCCCAAACGCCGAGTTCATGCTCGTCGAGGGTATGGGCCACAACCTCCCGCCGGAGCTTGACGGCCTGGTCGCTGAAGCGATTGATCGCGTGGCGAAAAGGCGCCGGTAGAGCGGCTCGACCGCTTCCGCCGGCGTCTCGGCGGCGAGGTCTTCGGGTTGTTTGAACCCTACCCCTCC
>JAGIBE010000104.1 GCA_017744495.1 Caulobacter sp.
GCGCAGCATCTTGTCGCGCGCGTCGGAGGAGAAATAGACGTCTTTAGCGGCCATTTGAGAGCCCTTCTAAAAGAGAAACTTGGAGAGGAAGCGGTCGTCGGACGGGTCGGGCCTTAGGCCTCGACGATGCCCAGGACGTCGCTTTCCTTCATGATCAGCAGGTCCTGGCCGTCCACCTTCACTTCGGTGCCGGACCACTTGCCGAACAGGATGCGGTCGCCGGCCTTCACGTCCAGAGCGACGATGTCGCCCTTGTCGTTGCGGGCGCCGGGGCCGACGGCGACGACTTCGCCTTCCTGCGGCTTTTCCTTGGCGGTGTCGGGGATGATGATCCCGCCCTTGGTCTTGGTTTCTTCTTCGACGCGCTTCACCAGGACGCGGTCGCCGAGAGGGCGAAATTTCATGACTCTTCTCCGTCGGGACGGTTTTAAATTATGGTTCGTCGGACAAGCTGGGAGCGTCGCTGTTAGCAGTCGCTCCCATCGAGTGCCAACGCCGCGCAGGAGTTAGGACCGAGGCCTGGGGGAGTCAAGGACGGCGGGCGCCGATTTGCTGTGGGAAAACCGCTTCAAATTCCGGCGGCGGACGGAAAGACCGACCCGAGGCGTTGAGCCAGGAAGAGCCGCTAGGAAGACCAGCACGAGGACGGCGCATGAAGACCCTCCCTCCCCTTTCCGGTCTGGCCGCCGCCGGCCTGCTCGCCTTAAGCGCCTGCGCCAGCGACGTCACCCTGCCCGTGCGCACCGTGACCGACGTCGACGCCGATACAGGCACGATCGAGCTGGTCAGCGGCCAGGACCTGGAGGTCGCCCTGCCCCTGACCTCGGGCACGGGCTATGCGTGGCGACTGGACAACGAGGCCTCGCCCCTGCTGGCCGGCGGCTCCAGCTTCCAGACGCAGGCCAAGGCGCCGGGCGCCCCGGTGCGGACGGTCTATCGCTATACGGCCGCCGTCCGAGGGCGGATGGACCTGTCCTTCACCCTCAAGCGCCCCTGGGAGCCCGACGCGCCCGGCGACCGTAGGGTCGTCTTCCACATCCGCGTGCGTTGATAGGACGGCCTTCCCGAGCGAGAGGTTGCGGCCTTCCACGTCCCGTGGAATTCAAGTCTCCACCTGACCGGCAAGGGGCGCGACCATGATCGACCACATCA
The DNA here is from genome assembly GCA_017744495.1 of Caulobacter sp. Lineage (GTDB taxonomy): Bacteria > Pseudomonadota > Alphaproteobacteria > Caulobacterales > Caulobacteraceae > Caulobacter. The sequence goes on from JAGIBE010000104.1 coordinate 1,153, forward strand.
CCATCGGCGTTTCCAACTTCGCCCGCTCGACCGCCTTCTACGACGCGGCCCTGGCCCCGCTGGGCGTCAAGCCGCTGTACGTCGTACCCAAGGAATTCACCGACGGCGTCGACGTGGTGGGCTACGGCGACACCCGCCCCTGGTTCTGGATCGCCGAACAGGACGTGCTGAAGGGCAAGTTCCACGTCGCGTTCTCGGCCGAGACCCGCGAGCAGGTCGACGCCTTCCATGCCGCCGCCCTGGCCGCCGGCGGAATCGACAACGGCGCCCCTGGCGTTCGGCCTCACTATGACCCCAACTACTATGGAGCTTTCGTCCTGGACCCGGACGGCTTCAACGTCGAAGCGGTCTGCCGGGCGGCGGTCTGAGTAGCGGGGAACCGACGAGCGTGACGATTTCGAGCTACGGCCTTTCGCTGATCCTGGCGATCATCGCCTGCGTGATCGGCGGCGCGCTGGGCGGCCTGACCCTGGTCCGGCCCGGTTCGGTGCTGGGACTGACCGCCCTGGACGGGGATCGCGAGGGGGACGCCCCCTCAAACACCTCGCCGACCGAGGGTCGGGCCCTGGGCGGCCTGCTGATCCTGTCGCACGCCACGGCGGCCCTGTTCCTGGGCTACCAGTCGAACGTGGGCGCGGCCATGGCCTTCGCCCTGGCCATGGCCTGGCTGGGCGCGGCCGTGGGCCGCGGCGTCTCGACATTGGCGGACAAGACCAAGCCCCCCCTCAACCTCGCCAGCCTGGCCTTCGAGGTCCTGATCGCGGTGACCCTGTCCCTGCCGTTCTTCAACGCGGGGCGACTGGTGGTGCTGCGCGGGCATGGGATGCTGGTGTAGGGGGAGAACGCCCCCCTCACCGCCCCCTCAGCGTCTGGGACGGACTCTCGCCGAACATCGCGCGGTAGGTGACCGAAAACCGGCCCAGCTCCCAGAAGCCGTGCTCCAGGGCCACCTGGGTGACCGAGGCGCCGGCGTCGCGGCCCGCGACCAGGGCCTTGCGGGCGGCCGACAGGGCGCGCAGGCGCAGATAGGTCCGGGGACCGACGCCCAACCCCTCCTCGAACGCCCGGTTCAGGGTCCGCCGCGACAGCGACAGGGCCTGGCACAGTTCGGGGATGGACACGGCTCGGCCCGGACGCTGGTCCAGATGGTCCTCGACCTGGCGC
>JAGIBE010000105.1:0-719 GCA_017744495.1 Caulobacter sp.
GATGACCATCGCCCCGCCGGAGATCCTGAAGGCGCAGGCGGTGCTGACGATCGTGGACGGTAAGGTGATGTTCGAGAAGCGCTGAGATCGTCCAGGGGACTCTGAGCTTCCCTTGCGCCATCATCCCGGGCACAAGGCCCGGGATGACGACTCTTTGGGGAGCGTTGGGTTCTTGGACCGCTGGCCCTACCGCACCACCGTCGCCTGCCGGGCGGTCAGCAGCCACGTCTCGCCCTCGGGCCGCCACAGCTCGGTGAAGCGGCGGTGGACGGTCTGGCCGGCCAGCGGGTTGGGCGGCTTGGGCACGACGGTCTCCTCGCCCATCAGCAGCACCATCTCGCCGCGCAGGCCGGCGTGCTCGATCACGCGCTCATACTGGCTGTAGGCGATCTTGCCGTCGGCGTTCAGTTGGCGGACCACGGCGCTGGCGGCGACGATGTTGCCGGGATTGTTGACCACCAGCTCGGGCGCCAGGGCGGCGGCGAACACCGCGTATTCGTCGGCGATCAGGGCCGCGTCCACCTTCTCGACGGCGTGCATGACGGCGGCGATCTTGGCGTCGCGCAGCGCCTCGTGCACCTCGGGACCGGCGGCCTTCCATCGGGAGTTCTGCACGGGTGTGGCCTCCTCCTCGGGACCCTAGGGAAACGCTTGGACGAGCAGCGGCGTTGCGGGCCCCTCTTCACTCGTCATCCTCGGACTTGTTCCGAGGACCCCTC
>JAGIBE010000105.1:728-2126 GCA_017744495.1 Caulobacter sp.
GGAGTTCTGCACGGCTGAAGCCTCCATCCCAGGACCCTACGGAAACGCTCGGTAGGGTAGGGCCGTTGCCCTCCTTCACATCCGTCATCCTCGGACTTGTTCTGAGGCCCCCTCTGCCGGCGAGTTTGCCGTTTGGGGCGGCGCGACCCCGCCCCCCCGCGGATCACCCTTCTTCTCGGCTGAAACAGGGGTCCTCGGAACAAGTCCGAGGATAACGGAGCTTAAAAGGTGGGGCTCAGTGCCGCGCCCCCTAAGCCCCCGCTTGCCCCGTCGCGATTCCCATCCCACCTTTGGACCATGAGTGACCGTTCGACAGGCCTGGCCTCTTCCAAGCTGACGGCGGTGCTCGGCCCCACCAACACCGGCAAGACCCACCTGGCCGTCGAGCGGATGCTGGGCCACGCCTCGGGCATGATCGGCCTGCCGCTGCGCCTGCTGGCGCGCGAGATCTACGACCGCATCGTCAAGCTGCGCGGCAAGGCCAGCGTGGCCCTCATCACCGGCGAGGAGAAGATCGTCCCGCCGCGCGCGGCCTATTTCGTCTGCACCGTCGAGGCCATGCCCCTGGGCCGCGAGGTCGAGTTCGTGGCCATCGACGAGATCCAGCTCTGCGCCGATCCGGAACGCGGCCACATCTTCACCCACCGCCTGCTGCATGCGCGCGGCAAGTTCGAGACCATGCTGCTGGGCGCGGGGACGATGGCCCCGCTGGTGCGCCGCCTGCTGCCCGACGCCGAGATCGTCACCCGCGAGCGCTTCTCCATGCTCAGCTACACCGGCTCCAAGAAGCTGACCCGCCTGCAGCGCCGCACGGCCGTGGTCGCCTTCTCCACCGACGCCGTCTACGCCATCGCCGAGCTGATCCGTCGCCAAAGGGGCGGGGCGGCGGTGGTCATGGGCAGCTTGAGCCCCCGCACGCGCAACGCCCAGGTCGCCCTCTACCAGTCCGGCGAGGTCGACTTCCTGGTGGCCACCGACGCCATCGGCATGGGCCTGAACATGGATGTCGACCACGTGGCCTTCGCGGGCCTGCGCAAGTTCGACGGCAAGCGCACCCGCTGGCTGCATCCGCAGGAGGTGGGCCAGATCGCGGGCCGGGCGGGGCGCTACACCCGCGACGGCACCTTCGGCGTCACCGGCGACTGCGAGGAGATGGACGACGACCTGGTCGAGGCCGTGGTCAACCACCACTTCGAGCCGGTGATGGGCGCGGAGTGGCGCAACGCGCGCCTGGACTTCGGCTCGCTGCACGGCCTGCTGCGCTCGCTGTCCGAGCCGCCGCCGCGCGGCGGACTGAAGCTGGCCGAGGAGGCGCTGGACGAGCGCACCCTGCGCAAGCTGGCCCAGCAGGACGACGTCATCGCCCGCTGCAAGGCCGACCGCTCGGCCCTGCTGCGC
>JAGIBE010000106.1 GCA_017744495.1 Caulobacter sp.
TCGCCGTCCTGGCCTTACCGGCCTTCGGCGGCGTCCTCGAACTGGTCCTGAAGGCGTCGGCCGGCGCCGTCGTCTACGGCCTGGCCGTGCTGGCGTTGGACGCCGGCGGCCTGCGCGGTCGGGTCGCGGACCTTCTCCAACGCCGCCTGAAGACCGCATGACCGAGCCCGCCGCCGAGACCCTGATCGACAACGCCGCATGGGCCGCTTTGGACCAGAGCGGGACGCCCCCGCGCCTGTCGGTGCTGATCCCGACCTATCGCGACGATCCCAGCGCCCTGCTGACCGCCCTGGACGAGCGAGGGGTGAACGCCGAGATCGTTCTGCTGGACGACGGCGGCGGCGACGAGGCCCTGACCCGCCGCATGGCCGGTCGGATCGAGAAGCTGCGTCTGCCCGCCCGCCTGATCGTGCTGTCACCCAACGAGGGCCGCGCCAAGGGCCGCAACCGCCTGGCCGCCCACGCCCGGGGCCGGCACCTGCTGTTCCTGGACAGCGACATGCTGCCCGACCCGAAGGACTTCCTGACCCGCTGGACGGCCGTGGCGGCCGACGATGCGCCGGTGGCTTTCGGCGGCTTTACCCTGGACCAGACCCCGCGCCGTCCCGAGCACGAACTGCACCGGACCATGGCGCTGAAGAGCGACTGCACCCCCGCCCCGGAACGGGCCCGCGATCCGGCCAAGCACGTCTTCACGTCCAACCTGCTGGTCCGCCGCGACGTGTTCGAGGTCGTGGCCTTCGACGAGCGCTTCGCCGGCTGGGGCTGGGAAGACGTCGAATGGGCCCTGCGCGTGGCCCGCTTCTATCCGATCCTGCACATCGACAACACGGCCACCCATCTTGGTCTCGACACCGCCCCGGCGCTGGCGGCCAAGTACGAGCAGTCGGCCGCCAACTTCGCCCGGGTGGTCGCCGCCCACCACGAGGTTGTCAGCGCCTATCCCAGCTACAAGGCCGCCAAGGCCCTGAAGGCTCTTCCGCTACGTGGCGCGTGGCGTCCCCTGATCAAAGCCGTCGCCCTCAACGAAGCGGCGCCCACTTCGCTCCGCGCCTTCGCCCTGCGGCTCTATCGCGCCGCCCTCTATTCGGACGCCGTCTGATGCAGACTTCATTTGAAAAGGTCGACGCCTACGAGCCGGACCGCAGCCTGAAGGGCAAGGTCCGCCGCCGGCTGATCCGCCTGGCCCATCGCCGTCCAGCCCGGGTGAAGCTGGAGCGGCCGATGGTGTCGTTCAGCTTCGACGACGCCCCGGCCACGGCCTGCGAGGCCGGCGCCCAGGTGCTGGAGGCCCGGGGTCTGCGCGGCACCTACTATTTCGCCGCCGGCCTGACCGGACGCGACGGACCGATGGGGCGCTTCGCGACGGGCGCCGACGCCGCCCGCCTGCACGTCGCCGGCCACGAGATCGCCTGCCACACCTTCTCGCACCTGGACTGCGGCCAGGCCTCCCAGGCTGAGACCTTAGCCGATGTCGACCTCAACGCCCGCCACCTGGCCGAGTGGGGCGCGGGCGATCCCGTCAGCTTCGCCTACCCCTATGGCGACGTCGCCTTGCCCGCCAAGTCCGCCCTGGCCGGTCGTTTCAAGACGCTGCGAGCCCTGCACCACGGCCTGATCGCGAACGGCGCCGACCTCAACCAGGCCCCGGCCGTCGGCATCGAGGGCGCGGACGGGGAGCAGACAGCCCTAGACTGGCTGGACAAGGCCCATCGCCGCAAGGCCTGGCTGATCCTCTACACCCACGACGTCTCGCCCGAGCCCTCCCAGTGGGGCTGCACGACGGCGGCCCTGGAGCGGCTGGTGGACGGCGCGCTGACGGCGGGGTTCGACGTGGTGACCGTCGCCGAAGGGGCGCGGCGGATCGGGCTGTAGCGCACGCATCGGAAAGTATCTCGCAGTCCCTCCCCCTGTGGGGAGGTGATCGCGCAGCGATCGGAGGGAGGAGGATTGGGATCGTC
>JAGIBE010000107.1 GCA_017744495.1 Caulobacter sp.
CCGCCAGGTCCAGCACTTCAGCAACCGCGCGGACGGCGGCGCCGGCCAGGACGGTCTCCTCGATCAGCCGGGCCCGGGCGGCGACCGACAGGTCCTCCAGCTCGCGCGCCGCGCCGACGCGGGGGATCAGCACCACCCACGGATAGCGGGCGTCCAGTTGCAGACGGGCGTGGCACAGGGGCAGGTCGCCCAGGGCGGCGGCGGTGGCGACGAACGCCGGGTCCAGTTCAAACTCAGCCATGTCGCTTGGGTACCGCCGCCCAATAGTCGAAGTCCAGGATGACGCCGGGGGCGTAGGCTCCCGTTTCATCCTTGTCGGGGAAGTCGCCGCAGGGCCGGTCCACCGTCGCCACCAGCCGCAGGCGCAGGGCGCCGACCGTCGGACCGAGGTCGGCCTTGTCCAACACCTCCGACCAGGCGAACACCGTGCCGCCGGCGAAATAGGGGCTGACATGCCGCCCGCCGTTGATCGCCAGGATCAAGCCGGCGTTCTGAAGGCCGTTGAACGACAGGGCCTTGGCCGTCGAGATCACCACCCCGCCATAGACCAGCCGCCGGCCCGACGCGTCTTTCGCCCGCTCGAATTGGTTGAAGTGGACCTTGGCGGTGTTCTGCCACAGCCGGGTGGCCATCTGGGCCTCGGCCTCCTCGACCGCCATGCCGTCGACATGGTCGATCTTCTCGCCGACCGCGTAGTCCTCGAAGGCGTGCGGAGCGCCGGCGTGGGCGAAGTCGTAGCGCTTGAAGTCCAGCCCCGGCGGCGGGGTCAGGTCATCGGCGGCTACGGCGGTCGCCAGTTCCGGGACCGATTGCCCGACGACCACCGCGGCAGGGTCGCGCTTCCTCACCATCACCCAGCGCACGTAGCTGAGCACCGCCACCCCGCGCTGGTTGACGCCCGTGGTGCGCACATAGACGACGCCCGTCTTGCCGTTGGAGTTCTCCTTCAGCCCGATCACCTCCGACCGGGCCGACAGCGTGTCGCCCGGATGCACCGGCGCCAGGAACCGCCCCTCGGCGTAGCCCAGATTGGCCACGGCGTTCAGGCTGATGTCGGGGACGGTCTTGCCGAACACGATGTGGAAGGCGACCAACGGATCGACCGGCGCGGTCTCCAGCCCGCAATCGCGCGCGAAGACGTCGGACGAGAACAGCGAAAAGCGCGGCCCGTACAGCGCCGTGTACAGCGCCACGTCGCCGGCCGTGATCGTGCGCGGGGTCGCGTGGACGATCACCTGGCCGAGCGCGAAATCCTCGAAATAGCGCCCCGGATCGGTCTTGCTCATGCCCGCGCCTCCTTATCGTTGTTCATGCAGTTTTGCCGCACCGCAGCGAAACCGGAAAGGGGGCTCAAAGAAGGCTTGAGGCCGAGCCTTTGCGGGCGTAGACCGCGCCGCGACATTTCTTGTCCAACAAGCCTGATGGAGACCCCATGGCTCGCGCGAAAATCGCCCTTATCGGCGCCGGCATGATCGGCGGCACCCTGGCCCACATCGCCGCTCGTGAAGAGCTGGGCGACGTGATCCTGTTCGACATCGCCGAAGGCACGCCGCAGGGCAAGGCCCTGGACATCGCCGAAGCCTCGGCCGTGTTCGGCAAGGACGTGGCCCTGAAGGGCGCCAACGAATACGCCGACATCGCCGGCGCCGACGTCTGCATCGTCACCGCCGGCGTGCCGCGCAAGCCGGGCATGAGCCGCGACGACCTGCTGGGCATCAACCTGAAGGTCATGAAGGCCGTCGGCGAAGGCCTGAAGCAGTACGCCCCGAACGCCTTCGTC
>JAGIBE010000108.1 GCA_017744495.1 Caulobacter sp.
GACGCGCTGCATCCAGTGCACCCGTTGCGTCCGCTTCATCACCGAAGTCGCCGGCTCGCCGGAAATCGGCCTGATCTCGCGCGGCGAAGACGTTGAAATCACGACCTATCTGGGCGCGGCGGTGACGTCGGAGCTCAGCGCCAACGTCATCGACCTGTGCCCGGTCGGCGCCCTGACCTCCAAGCCCTACGCCTTCGAGGCGCGGCCGTGGGAGCTGAAGAAGACCGAGAGCGTCGACGTCATGGACGCCCTGGGCTCGGCCATCCGCCTGGACGCCCGCGGCAACGCGGTGCTCCGCGTGCTGCCGCGCGTCAACGAGGACGTCAACGAGGAGTGGATCAGCGACAAGACGCGCTACGCCGTGGACGGCCTGCAGCGTCAGCGTCTGGACCGCCCGTACGTTCGCGTCGGCGGCAAGCTGCAGCCGGCCTCGTGGGCCGAGGCCTTTGCCGCTGTCGCCGCCAAGATCAAGGCCGCTCCGGCCGACCGCGTCGGTGTGATCGCCGGCGACCTGCAGGACGCCGAAAGCCTGAAGGCCGCCAAGGACCTCTTCACCGCCCTGGGCGTGAAGAACCTGGACGCCCGCCAGGACGGCTCGGCCCTGGGCGCTGGCCCGCGTGAGAGCTGGCTGTTCAACTCGACCCTGGCCGGCATCGAGAACGCCGACGTGGTGCTGTTCATCGGCGCCAATCCGCGCCTTGAGGCCCCGGTCCTGAACGCCCGCTTCCGCAAGCAGTGGCTGGCCGGCAAGACCCGCTTCGGCGTGATCGGCGAACAGGCCGACCTGACCTTCGACTACGACTACCTGGGCGCTGGCACGAAGACCCTGTCGGGCCTGGCCAAGGCCAAGAACGACTTCGTCACCGCGCTGAAGAACGCCGAACGTCCGGCGATCATCATCGGCCAGGGCGCCTTGTCGCGCGGCGACGGCGCGGCTGTGCTGAAGGCCGCCGCCGGCCTGGCCAAGACCTTCGGCGTCGTGCGCGACGGCTGGAACGGCTGGAACGTGCTGCACACCGCCGCCGCCCGCGTGGCCGGCCTGGACCTGGGCTTCATCCCGGGCGAGGGCGGGCTATCGACCGCCGAGATGCTGAAGCCGGGCGCGCTGGACGTGCTGTTCCTGCTGGGCGCCGACGAGTGCGAGACCGCCGCATCGGACGCCTTCAAGATCTATCTGGGCACCCACGGCGACAACGGCGCCCACAAGGCCGACGTCATCCTGCCGGGCGCGGCCTATACCGAGAAGAACGGCCTCTATGTGAACACCGAAGGCCGCGTCCAGATGGGCGAGCGGGCGGTGTTCCCGAAGGGCGACGCAAAGGAAGACTGGTCGATTCTGCGGGCTCTGTCCGAGCACCTCGGCGCCAAGCTGCCCTACGACAGCCTTGACCAGCTGCGCGCCAAGCTGTTCGCCGACCACCCCACCTTCGGCCAGATCGACTACGCCCCGGGCTCGGTGGCGACGTCGTTCGACCTGTCGGGCCTGGGCGGCGCGGGCGAGCTGTCGGACGCCCCGTTCGAAAGCCCGATCAAGGCCTTCCACCTGACCAACCCCATCGCGCGCGCCAGCGTGACCATGGCCGAATGCGCGGCCACGGCTTCCGGCGCCGCCAAGATCGCGGCGGAGTAGGCCGGTGAGCGAATTCTTCTCGAACCCCGCGGTGACCTGGACCCTGCTGACGACCGGCGGGATCCTGCTGGTCGTGATCTGGGTGCTGCTG
>JAGIBE010000109.1 GCA_017744495.1 Caulobacter sp.
GCTGCGGCGTGATGACAAGGCCCTGACCTTGCCGAAGCTCCAATCTGTGGCCGAGAGCCAATGCGCCCTCCTGGGCAAATCAACGAACCGTTGATCGCCATAAGAGGGCCAGGATGGTTAACGGGGCGCCAACGCCAGCAAAAAGCGGGCCACTGCGACCTTCCGTCCGCCGAGACGGATGTTTTTCGCGCCGGCCGATGTCACGGCGTTGATTTTCCGAGCTTTTTGCAAGCCAAAGCTTGAACGGAAAAGCCGCGCGCTCCGGGAATTCCGAGCGCGCGGCCTTTCAAACCCTACCCGGCAGGCGGCGCCGACGACTTAAAAATCGCCGGGCGGGGCGCCTCAGCTGTCGAAGCTGTCGCCCAGATAGACGCGGCGGACCTCGGGGTTGTCGACGATCTCCTGCGGGGCGCCTTCGAACAGCACCTCGCCGGCGTGAATGATCGAGGCCCGATCGACCATCTGCAACGTCTCGCGGACGTTGTGGTCGGTGATCAGGATGCCGATGCCGCGGTTCTTCAGATAGCTGACCACTTCACGGATGTCGGAGATGGCCAGCGGGTCGATGCCGGCGAACGGCTCGTCCAGCAGCATGAACGACGGCTCGCTGGCGAGAGCCCGGGCGATTTCGACGCGGCGACGCTCGCCGCCCGACAGGGCGACGGCCGGCGACTTGCGGATGTGGGTGATGCGCAGCTCTTCCAGGATCTCGGTGACCTGGTCGCGGGCCCTACGCTGGTCCTTCTGGCGCATCTCGACCACGGCCATGACGTTCTGCTCGACCGTCATGCCCCGGAAGATCGAGGCTTCCTGCGGCAGATAGCCCACGCCCATGCGGGCGCGCTGGAACATCGGCTGGGACGTGATGTCCTCGCCGTCCAGATAGATCGAGCCGTAGTCGGCGGCGACCAGGCCGGTGATCATGTAGAAGCAGGTGGTCTTGCCCGCCCCGTTGGGGCCCAGGAGGCCCGCGACCTCGCCGCGCTTGAGGCGCAGGGAGACGCTCTTGACGACCGGACGGTCGCCGAACGACTTGCCGATGGCGTCGACGAACAGGCCTTCGCTGGCCGAGGCGTCGACGTTCAGGGATTGCATCGAAAACGTCATGAGGTCCTACGGCTTGCCGGCGGCGGGCTTCTTGTCTTTGTTCTGGTCGGGATAGAGCACCGCCCGAACACGTGTCTTGCCGCGACCCGTGGCGTTGGATTCCATCTTCACGTCGTTGGTCTTGGTCTTGATCGTCATGCGGTCGCCGCGGGCCACGTCCTGGCCCTGGACGGCCACCACGTCGCCGGTCACCACGATGGTGTCGGTGGCGTAGTCGTAGACGGCGTGGTTCCCGCGCACGGTCTGCTCGGGCGTCACGTAGAAGACGTTGCCGTCGGCCTCAACGCGGTCGACGTCGCCGCAGTCGTTGTTGCCGGTGGGCGAGGAGGTCTTACCCGGCGTCTTGCGGCGGTTGTAGACGGTCATGGTCGCCGCCCGCATGCGGGCCTTGTCCTGCAGGACCTCGACCGCGCCGCGGAAGATGGTCTTGCACTGGCTGTTGATGACCTCCTGCTCGTCGGCGGAGATGTCCACCGGGGCGCTGGAGTCGTTGCCGCGGGCGGGCGTCTGGGCCATGGCCGAGCCGCCCAACGCGATCGGGGCGCTCAGCAGGCTGAAGGCGATCGC
>JAGIBE010000110.1 GCA_017744495.1 Caulobacter sp.
GCGGCGGCGCACCTCGGTGTCGTCGCGGGTCAGCAGTATCTGGGCGGCGCCCACGCCGTACGGCTCGAGCGCTTCTTCCCAGGCCCGCATCAGCACCGACTGGCCGGCGGCGGCGGCGGCCTGCTTCTCGGGGAGGGTCAGGGACTTGCGCCCTGTAAGGCCTAGGCGCCGGCGGCCCAGGGCGACGGCGCCGGACGACACGACCACCACCTGCTGGCCCCGCGCCCGCAGGCGGGCGACGTCGGCGCAGAAGGCGTCCAGCCAGGCCCGGTTGGCCGCGCCGGTGGCGGCGTCGACCAGCAGGGCCGAGCCGACCTTGAAGACGATGCGTTTCGCGCGCGTCAGCGCCCCCCCGGATGCGGACATTACGGCGTCCAGCCCCCGGGGGTCTCCTCGATGTGGTCCTCGTCGTCCTCGATTTCCTCGATCGCGTCGCCGCGGCGGATGCGCACCTGGGTGTAGGCGGCGCGCAGGAGTTCGGTGACGCCTTCCCCGGAGACGCCGGAGACCAGCATGGGCTTGGTCCCCGCCACGGCCTCAAGCTCGGCGGCCTTGGCCGCGCGAGTCTCGTCGTCCAGGGCGTCGATCTTGTTCAGCGCCAGGATCTCGGACTTGTCGGCCAGCTCGTCGCCATAGGCTTCCAGCTCGCCGCGGATCGTGGTCCAGGCGCCGGCGATGTCGTCCTGGGTGGCGTCCACCAGATGGATCAGCACCGCCGAGCGCTCGACGTGGCCCAGGAAGCGGGTGCCCAGGCCCGCGCCCTCGCTGGCGCCCTCGATCAGGCCGGGGATGTCGGCCATCACGAAGCGCTCGCTGGTCGACAGGTCGACCATGCCGAGGTTCGGGGTCAGGGTGGTGAAGGGATAGTCGGCGATCTTCGGCTTGGCGGCGCTGGCGGCGGCCAGGAAGGTCGACTTGCCGGCGTTGGGCAGGCCCACCAGGCCGACGTCGGCGATCAGCTTCAGCCGCAGCCAGACCCACAGCTCCTCGCCCTCCTGGCCCGGATTGGCGTACTTGGGAGCCTGGTTGACCGGACCCTTGAAGTGCAGGTTGCCCCAGCCGCCGTTGCCGCCCTTGGCCAGGCGCAGGGTCATGCCGGCGGTGTCCAGGTCGGCGATCAGGGTCTCCTTGTCCTCCTCCAGCACCTGGGTGCCGACGGGGACCTTCAGGATCACGTCCTCGCCCGCCGCGCCGTGGCGGGCCCGACCCATGCCGTGCACGCCCGTGCCGGCCTTGAAGTGTTGCTGGTAGCGATAGTCGATCAGGGTGTTGAGGCCTTCGACCGCCTCGATCCACACGTCGCCGCCTCGCCCGCCGTCCCCGCCGTCGGGGCCGCCGTATTCGATGTACTTCTCGCGTCGGAACGAGACCGCGCCGCCGCCGCCGTTTCCGGAGCGGACATAGATTTTGCACTGGTCCAAGAATTTCATGAGCGTCTTTTGTCGCAAGGCGGTCGGTCCGTCGAGCCGAAACCGGTCCACGGCCAAGCGTTGCCGCGGTTTAGAGGTCTGATTTTCGTCGGATAAGCGACGCTTTGCCGCGCACGAACCATGTTCGGCATCGTGACGAAATGTTAAAACAGATCATGCGACAAACGGCCCCATGGGGAAACCAACGGGACCATTGCGCGGGAGGGTAGGGCGTTGACGACGATTTCTGACGCCGAGTTCGCGCATGATCTGCAGGATCTGACCCTGCCGACCCTGTGTCGCAAATATACTCACGAAGCCTCGCTCCACCGGAACATGCTGATGAGCCGGGGCACGGGCCTGGCGCCGGAATGGCGCGACTTCCGCGCCTTCCTGACCGCCATCGGCCGCCGGCCCACCGAAGAGCACAACTTCATCCTGCTCAATCGCCACGAACGCACCTACGGCCCCGGACGGGCCCGCTGGATGACGGCCGACGAACAGGCCGCCCACGAGGAAGAGTTCGACCGCCAGCAGGCCGCCAAGAGCCGCGAAACCCATCAGCTGATGCACCAGGCGGCGGCGATGAAACGGGCCAGCGCGCCCAACGCCGCCAATTTCGGCCAATGGACCCCGATGGCCGGACGCCAGGTCGCCTATACCGAGGTGGCCAAGCGCCTGGCGATCCCGATCGGCGCCCTGAACAAGACCATGGCCGACGGTCGCACCGCCGACGAACTGGTCAAGCGCTCGGGCTCGGCCCAGGAGCTGATCAATCCCGACCTGCAGTGGCTGCCGCCGGACCCGACCCGCAAGGCCAACTTCTTCGAAGCCTTCCGCATCTGGCACATGCAGGTGCAGCCGCAGTTCGCCCGCGCCGCCACGCCGACCTTCCTGTTCCTGTTCATCGCCTTGCCGGTGATGAAGGAATGCCGCGACGAGCTGATGGGTCTCCAGCTCTGGAATCCGCTGGGACAGCGAGCCATGAACGCCCGCGACAGCCATGTGGCGTGGAAGAAGTACTGCGAGTTCATGCCCCGGGCGCAGGTGGCGATGATGGAGATCCCCATCTACGCGACCTATTCGCTGCTCAGCGACCTGGACGCCCTGTGCGAACGGATCATCGTCGCCGAGAAGCGCTTCCGCGAAGGCCCGCAGAAGACCGTCGCCACCCATCGCGCGGCGTAATCTCCTTCTAGGCCAGCCAGATCATCATCCGGGTATCCACCGGCTCGCCGCGCGCGACCGAGGGCTTGGTCTCGACCACGCCCGTGTACAGGAAGCCGGCCTTGACCAGCACCTGGCCCGAGGCCGGGTTGTCGGCGAAGTGGCCGGCCACGACCAGCTTCTTGCGCCAGTCGGTCTTGGCCCAGGCCAAGGCGCCCTGGACGGCTTCGGTCGCCAGACCCCGGCCCCAGTAGGGCCGGCCCACCCAGTAGCCGATCTCCAGATGGCCGACCGGCGGGGTAAACAGGCCCAACACCCCAACCACGCCCTCGTCCTCCAGGTCGAGCACGAAGGTGGCGTCCTTGCGCCGGTCCTGGACCTGGCAGCGGGCCACGAAGCCGTCGGCCTCGGCCTGGCTGTAGGGCCAAGGCATGCGGGTGGTCATCTTGGCGATGGCATAGTCGCCGCACAGCGCCGCGATGCGCGGCGCGTCCTGGGCCTCAGGAGCCCGCAGCGTCAGCCGCCGCGTCTCGATGATCGGAGCCTTCTCGATCACGCACATGTCTTGGTTACGCACCTGGGCGCGCCTCCCGTTCTCGGTCCTTCTAGGTAGGGACCGTGACGCTCGGATTTCAGGCCTTAAGGTCCTTTTGCGGCCAGGAAATTTCGAGCGCGGACAAAACAAAAGCGGGGAGCCCGGCGTCCGGACTCCCCGCTTAGGTTCGTCTGTCCGGATCGTCTTTCTTGAAGAAAGCGCGACCCGGATGTCTACGAGGTTCGCGCTATTCGGCGGCCTGGGCCACCGGAGCCACGTTCACGTAGGTCCGATTGTTGCGCTTGGTGACAAAGGCCACCGCCCCTTCGACGAGCGCGAAGAGGGTATGGTCCTTGCCCATGCCCACGCCGGCGCCCGGCCAGAACTTGGTGCCGCGTTGGCGGATGATGATGTTGCCGGCGGCGACCTTCTGGCCACCGAACTTCTTCACGCCGAGGCGGCGGCCGGCCGAGTCGCGGCCGTTGCTGGACGAACCACCAGATTTCTTGTGAGCCATTGTGCTCTCCTGATCCTTAGAGGCTCAGCCGATTAGGCTTCGCCGTCTTCCTTGGCGGCGGCCTTCTTAGGCGCGGCCTTCTTCTTCGGGGCGGCGGTCGGCTCGCTGTGCTCGACGACGACGGCTTCGACCTTGGCCGAGCCCTTCGAGGCCTTCTTCACGACGGTTTCGACTTCCACGGCGGCCGGAACCACGGCCGACACGGCGGCGTCGCCGAGGCCGCGAGCGCGGGCGTTCAGGATGACCTTCGGGGTCAGATCGACCGTGCCGTCCCACTTGCTGGTCTTGCCGGCGCCGGCGACCGAGGTCACGCGGATGACCGACTCGGTCTGGCGGTGACCGCGGGTGCGGCGATAGCCCTGACGGCGGATCTTCTTGAAGATCTTCACCTTCTCGCCCTTGCGGGTTTCGATCAGGGCGCCGGTCACGACCGCGCCTTCCACGAGAGGGGCGCCGACCGTCACGGCCTCGCCTTCGCCAAGCATCAGGACTTCGCCGAAAGCGACTTCCGAGCCCGGTTCACCGTCGAGCTTTTCGACAACCAGCAGATCGCCGGCTTGGACCCGGTACTGCTTGCCGCCGGTTTTGATCACCGCGTACATAGGTTAGCGCCTTAAGAAACGTGCGTTCGCAAAATGGGGAACGCCCGCTGGGAGACCCTGCGGGCGAGAGGGGCGCACTTATACCTTCGAAAGTCCCGGAGTCAACGGCGAACGGCGCCGTCACGCTTGACGAAATCCGCGACGCAGCCTTAGCCGCGCCGAAGCCCGGCCCGGGCCAGTCTATTGAGACGGCGTCGCTCCTCGACGGCATGAAGGTCGCTCATCGGCCCCACGATAGAATCGGCCGCTCCCAATGCGAATCCCGGGAGCCTGGTCGATGATGTCGCGGCTTCACAGAGTCTCTGGCGTGTTACTTTATAACAGGCTATAGCCTCGGACGTGAACACGACCTTCTTCGCCTCCGTCGCCGCCACCGGGTTCGTCGTGGCCTTCCTGCATGCGGCCCTGCCCACGCACTGGCTGCCGTTCGTGCTGGTCAGCCGGGCTCAGAAATGGACGACGGGGCGGACCCTGGGCGTGACCCTGCTGGCGGGCCTGGGCCACGTGGGCCTGACCATCGTGCTGGGCCTGGCCGTGGTGGCCGCGGGCCTGGCGGCACAGCCGCACCTGGGCGATTCCTTCCACTGGGTGGTCGGGGCGCTGATGGCGGCGCTGGGCGTCTTCTATCTGGTCAAGGGCCGGCACAAGCACGCGACGATGGAGACCGGCCGCAAGTTCGCCTCGGACCGCGCCGCCATCACCGCCCTGGTCGTGCTGCTGACCCTGTCGCCGTGCGAGGCCTTCCTTCCTTATTATCTGGCGGGCATGGAGCACGGCGTGGCCGGCTTCCTGACCCTTTCGGCCGTGCTGCTGACCGCCACCTCGGCCGGCATGCTGATCTTCACGGGGCTGAGCCTGGCCGGCTTCAACCGCCTGGGCCTGGCCCGGCTGGAGCAGTACGAGGAGCTGATCCTGGGCGGGGCGCTGATCTTGATCGGCGCGGCGGTGGCGTTCCTCAAGACCTGATCCGGAATCGGGGGCGCTTCCACTGGCGGGCCATCGCTCCTAAATAGCGGCCATGACCGACACCGCACCCCATTCCGGCAAGATCCCCGTCACCGTGCTGACCGGCTATCTCGGCGCCGGCAAGACCACGCTTCTCAACCGCATCCTCACCGAGGAGCACGGCAAGCGCTACGCCGTGATCGTCAACGAGTTCGGCGAGGTGGGCATCGACAACGACCTGGTGGTCGGGGCCGACGAGGAAGTGTTCGAGATGAACAACGGCTGCGTCTGCTGCACGGTGCGCGGCGACCTGATCCGTGTGCTTCAAGGTCTTATGAAGCGGAAAGGCGGCTTCGACGCCATCGTGGTCGAAACCACGGGCCTGGCCGATCCGGGCCCGGTGGCCCAGACCTTCTTCGTCGATGACGACGTCAAGGCCCGCACCTATCTGGACTCGGTCACCGCCGTGGTCGACGCCAAGCACATCCTGCTGCGACTTTCGGACAGCAAGGAAGCGGTCGAGCAGATCGCCTTCGCCGACCAGATCGTGCTGAACAAGATCGACCTCGTCTCGGAAGACGACCTGCGCCACGTCGAGGCGCGCATCAAGCGCATCAACCCGCTGGCCCCGATCCACCGCGCCCAGCGCTCGAACGTCCCGCTGACCACGATCATCGGCAAGCACAGCTTCGACCTGGAGCGGATCACCGAGCTGGAGCCGGAGTTCCTGAACCCGGCCCACGGTGAGGACGGCCATGTCCACGACGAGCACTGCGGCCATGACCATCACCACCACGATCATGACCATCACCACGGTCACGACCACCACCATCACCACGACCACAAGAGCGACATCCACGACGACGGCGTGAAGGGCATCTCCCTGACGCTCGACAAGCCGGTGGACGGCCAGAAGGTCACCGCCTGGCTCAACGACCTGCTGGCCCGCCGCGGCGTCGACATCCTGCGCGCCAAGGGCATCATCGACGTGAAGGGCGAAGAGCGCCGCCTGGTGTTCCAGGCCGTTCACATGATCCTGGAAGGCGACTTCCAGCGCCCGTGGACCGACAAGGACAAGCGCTACAGCCGCATGGTCTTCATCGGCCGCGACCTGGACGAGGCGGAGCTGAAGGCCGGTTTCGAAGCGACGGCGGCCTGACGACTTTCCTTCTCCCTCTTGCGGGAGAGGGAAAGGGGATCACCGGAACGGCGGCTCGTCGAACGCCCGCAGCTTGCGCGAGTGCAGGTTCGGCCCCTCCTCCAGCAGCAGCTTGCAGGTCAGGATGCCGATCTGCAGGTGCTGACTGATCGCCCGCTCGTAGAAGGCGTTGGCCTGACCCGGCAGCTTGATCTCGCCGTGCAGGGGCTTGTCCGACACGCACAGCAGCGTCCCGTAGGGCACCCGGAAGCGGTAGCCCTGGGCGGCGATTGTGGCGCTCTCCATGTCGATGGCCACGGCCCGGCTCTGGTTGAAGCGCAGGGCCGAGAGGCTGTGGCGCAGTTCCCAGTTACGGTCGTCGGTGGTGACCACCGTGCCGGTGCGCAGGCGCTTCTTCAGCTCGTTGCCGGTGTCGCCGCTGATGGCCTTGGAGGCGTCGTAGAGGGCGCGCTGGACCTCGGCGATCGACGGCACCGGGATCTCGGGCGGCAGCACCGCGTCCAGCACGTGGTCGTCGCGCAGATAGGCGTGGGCCAGCACGTAGTCGCCGATGGTCTGGGTGTCGCGCAGGCCGCCGCAGTGGCCGATCATCAGCCAGGCTTGCGGACGAAGGACGGCCAGGTGGTCGCAGATGGTCTTGGCGTTGGACGGACCGACGCCGATGTTGACCAGGGTGATGCCCCGGCCGCCCGGGGCCATCAGGTGGTAGGCCGGCATCTGGTGCTTGCGCCAGGTCGACTCCGCCACCGCCAGTTCGGGATTGGCGGTGTTGGCGGTGATCATCAGACCGCCCGAGCACGACAAGCCTTCATAAGGACTATCCGGCAGGGCCAACTGCTCGATACCCCAGCGCACGAACTCGTCGACATAGCGATGATAGTTCGTGAACAGGATGAACTGCTGCACGTGCTCGGCCGGCGCGCCGGTGTAGTGCTTCAGGCGGGCCAGCGAGAAGTCGGTGCGCAGGCCGTCGAACAGGGCCAGCGGCCGGGCCTCCTCCATCGCCGGGTTCCAGACGCCGTCGGCGATCTCGTCGCCGATGAAGGCCAGGTCCGTGGTCGGGAAGAAGCGGGCGATGTCCTCGCTGCGGACGTCGGCCTGGTTCAGGTCGATGCTGGCGTCCAGCACGTAGGGATAGGGGATTTCCTGGCTGGAGCGGTCGATCTCGATCTCGACGTCGAAATCGTTGAGCAGCAGGGTCAGCTGCTCGACCAGATAGTCCTTGAACTGCTCGGGCTTGGTGATCGTGGTGGCGTAGACGCCAGGGCGGCTGACCCGGGCGTACGAGCGCGCCAGCTTGGGCGGCAGGGCCTCGGGATCGTAGATCAGCCGCAGCTCGGGATAGGCGAACGTGCCGTCGAACCGCGTCTGCGGGTCGGGCCGGGTTCCATGTTCGAGATAGGCGCGAAGCGCGGTCCGCAGGGCGTCGACGGCGCGTTCGTAGTCTTGGGAGAGCCGCTCGACCGCGGCGATTGCTTTTTCTTGGTTTGACATGGCGCCCTATATCAGCGTTCCGCCGCCTTTTCCACCCAAGGCGCAAGCGGACACCCGCCGAAGGCCCGTCGAAGCTTCGGGGGGCATGGACGAAGCCCAATTCGTCGGCCACAAGGAACGCAATGACGCACGCGGCGGCGTGAGGGGAAACGGTTCTCCTCCGTCTTACCGGGATGCCTAGACCATACGGTCGAGCCCACGCGCTCGACGGGGGAACCCATGAATAGACGTTTCGCCTTCCTGATCATCGCCGCCATGATCCTCGGGGTCCTGGTCGGCTGGGCCTGCAACCAGTATCTCGACGCCGCCCAGACCGCCGAGGCGGTCAAGTGGTTCAAGATGGGCACGGACCTGTTCCTGCGACTGATCAAGATGATCATCGCCCCGTTGGTCTTCACCACCCTGGTGGCCGGCATCGCCCACATGGAGGACGCCGCCGCCGTGGGCCGGATCGGCGCCAAGACCATGGGCTGGTTCATCAGCGCCTCGGCCGTCTCGCTGCTGCTGGGCCTGCTGATGGTCCACCTGCTGCACCCGGGCGCGGGCCTGGTGCTGAACGAAGTGACGGAGGTCGCCGCCAAGGCCCCCGCCGCCTCGACCGAGACCTTCACCCTGCAGGGCTTCATCACCCACCTGGTGCCGACCTCGATCTTCGACGCCATGGCCAAGAACGAGATCCTGCAGATCGTCGTCTTCTCGCTGTTCGTGGGCACCGCCGTCGCCTCGCTGGACAACAAGGCCCCGCAGATCCTGGAGATCGCCGAACAGGGCGCCCAGATCATGCTGAAGGTCACCGGCTTCGTGATGAAGCTGGCCCCGCTGGCCATCTTCTGCGCCCTGGCCTCGACCATCGCCGACCAGGGCATCTCGATGCTGGTGGTCTACGGCAAGTTCGTGCTGGGCTTCTACGCCACCATGGCCACCCTTTGGGTGCTGCTGTTCATCGCCGCCTTCCTGGTGCTGGGCAAGCGGGCCGTGCCGCTGTTCGGGACCATCCGCGAGCCGGCCCTGCTGGCCTTCTCGACCGCCAGCTCGGAAGCCGCCTATCCGCGCATTCTCGACAGCCTGCCCAAGCTCGGCATCCGCCGCCGCATCGTCTCGTTCGTCCTGCCGCTGGGCTATTCGTTTAACCTCGACGGCTCGATGCTCTACTGCACCTTCGCCACGGTCTTCATCCTGCAGGCCCACGGCGTGCACCTGACGGTGCAGCAGCAGATCTTCATGCTGCTGCTGCTGATGGTCACCTCCAAGGGCATCGCCGGCGTGCCGCGCGCCTCGCTGGTGGTGATCATGGCCACCCTCACCTATTTCGGCCTGCCCGAGGCCTGGATCGCCCTGGTCCTGGGCGTCGACCACCTGTTGGACATGGGCCGCAGCGCCACCAACGTGGTCGGCAATTCGGTGGCCGCCGCCGTGGTCGCCAAGTGGGAGGGCGAGCTGGATGAGCCCGAGCCTGAAATCCAGCCCGCCAAGGCGTAGAACCGCCTAGCGTGGCAATTGACTTCGGGGGAGAGAGACCCAATCTTTCCCCCGAGGGACCTCGGTCAGGGAGACCGCCATGAACACCAAGACCATGATCCGCGCCGGCCTGCTGACGACCGTTCTGCTGGCGTCCGCTGCGCCCGCCCTGGCCGACGAGACCAAGGCCCCCGAGGCCAAGCCGGCCCGCAGCTGCTTCTACATGTCCGACTGGGACAACTGGTCCGCTCCAAACCGCAAGACCCTCTACATGAAGGTCCGCAACCGCGACGTCTATCAGGTGGACCTTTCGAGTGGGAGCAGCCTGCTGACCTCGCCCGGCGTGCACCTGGTGTCGATCCAGCGCGGCGTCGACACGGTCTGCGGTCCGCTCGACCTGGACCTGCGGGTTTCGGACGGCTGGGGCATGGCCATGCCGATCATGGCCAAGAAGATCACCAAGCTCACCCCTGAGCAGGTCGCCGCGATCCCGAAGAAGGACCGGCCGTAACCACGGTTGTCATCCCGGAAGCGCGCAGCGCTGTCCGGGACCCAGGTGCGCCGCAAAGCCTCAGCCCAGTCCCCTGGGTCCCGGACAGCCTCTGCGAGGCTTCCGGGATGACACGCTTTTGGGGATGTGGAGAATTTCGGCGCTAGCTCGCCGCCGCCTCCAGTAGCGCCACCACCATCGCATTGACCGGCGTGGCGATCCCGCGCCGGGCGCCCAGGCGCACGATCACCCCGTTGCGGGCGTCAAGTTCCATGGGACGTCCGGCCGCGCGGTCGGCGTGCAGGGAATTGACCCCGTCGGCGGGACCGGAGCGATAGCCCTCGACCACCGTGTCAGGCAGGTCGTCGGGCAGATACGCGCCCTCCGCCCGGCCCACGGCCACGCATTCGCGCACCAGGGCCCGCATGATGTCGGCGATCGGCTCTCGCCGAGCCACACCCGAGGGCTTCAGGGTCAGGGCGTTGACCGCCCCGGCGCAGTTGAGGGCCAGCTTCTTCCAGGCGGCGGTCTTGAAGTCCGGCGTGGTCGACGCCGCGATCGGCGTGTGGGCGAACAGGGCGGCGAAGACCTCGCCCGCCGTCCCTTCCGGGACCAGGATCGAACCGTCGCGGCGTTGGCGCACGCGGCCCGGCGCGCGGCGCTCGGCCGGGATATCGACCACCGCCGGCGTGATCCGCTCGGCCGGAACGTAGGGCGTGAAGCGCTCGACGTGCTCGACGCCGTTCTGCAGCACCGCCACGCGGGTCTCCGGCCCCACCAGCCGGGCCAGCCAGGCGCCGGTCGCGGCGGCGTCGTAGGTCTTGGTCGTGACGACGGCCCAATCCACCGGCCCCTCCTCATTAAGAAGGGCCTGGTCCGGCGAGATCAGCACGCGCGGATCGGCCGTGATCGGCCCGCCCGGCGTCTCGACCTCCAGCCGGTCGAACGCGGTGCGGACGCAGACCTCGACCGTCAGCTCGGGGTTCTGGGCCAGCCAGGCGGCGATCACGCCGCCCACCGCGCCGGGTCCGATCACAGCGATCCGCATATCCACGCTCCAGACAAGAAAACGCCGCCCTCTCGCGAGGGCGGCGGCATGCTATCCCCGTTCCCTGCGCTTTTTTTATTCTGCCGGCAGGGTGTTCTCGGAACGCTTCTTGAGCATGGTGTCGAAGCTCGACCACACGCCGTCCGCGCCGTGCCATTGGCCCTGGGTGGCGGCCTTGGAATATTCCGTGGCCCGGGCCTCGAAGAAGTTGGCGTGCTCCACGCCCGACAGCAGCGCCTGCAGCCAGGGCAGCGGGTTTTCCTTCACGCCGTAGACCTCCGGCAGGTTCAGCTGGCGCAGGCGCCAGTCGGCGATGAAGCGGATGTACTTCTTGATGTCTTCCGGGGTCATGCCCTGGATCTCGCCGGCCTCGAAGGCCAGGTCGATGAAGCTGTCCTCCATGCCGACCACGGTCTTGCAGCAGTCGACGATGTCGTCAGCCACGGCCTTGGTTACCGCGCCGGTCTCGGCGTTGAAGGCGTGGTACAGCTTGATGATGCCTTCGCAGTGCAGGCTTTCGTCGCGGATCGACCACGACACGACCTGGCCCATACCCTTCATCTTGTTGAAGCGCGGGAAGTTCATCAGCATCGCGAACGACGCGAACAGCTGCAGGCCTTCGGAGAAGCCGCCGAACATCGCCAGGGTGCGGCAGATGTCGGCGTTGGTCTCGACGCCGAACTTCTGCATGTAGTCGTGCTTGTCGCGCATGGCCTGGTATTCCATGAACGCGCCGAATTCGCTCTCCGGCATGCCGATGGTTTCCAGCAGCAGCGCGTAGGCCGCGATATGGATCGTCTCCATATTGGCGAACGACGACAGCATCATCTTCACTTCGGTGGGTTTGAAGACCCGGCCGTAGCGTTCCATGTAGTTGTCGGCCACCTCGATGTCGGCCTGGGTGAAGAAGCGGAAGATCTGCGTCAGCAGGTTCCGTTCCTTGTCGTTCAGCTTGACGGCCCAGTCCTTGAGATCCTCGCCCAGCGGGATCTCCTCGGGCATCCAGTGCACCTGCTGCTGCTTTTTCCAGAACTCGTGCGCCCACGGATAGCGGAACGGCTTGTAGGCGGCGGAGGGGGTCAGGAGGCCGGGCGTGGTGATCAACTTGGACATCGGGGCGTTTCCTGGCGGGCGGACGCGAATCGGACGGGTGGATAGACTCTCTTGGTAGCGCAGTCGTCGGGATCATCTAGTGGCCACGACGTCGCAGCACACAACATGTTGTGGGTAGATTGGGTAACGAAAGATGAATCAAGCTTACACCATCTATGGCGCGCTTGGCTCGGGTTCCGTGCCGGTCGAGGCGACCCTGACCCTTTTGGGGCAGCCCTACGCCGTGGTCGAGGCGCCGACCTGGGAAGGCGCCGCCCAGCGGGCCAAGGTGGCGGGGGTCAATCCTCTCAAGCAGATCCCGGCCCTGGTCACGCCCGACGGCGAGACGATCACCGAAAGCGCCGCCATCCTGATCTGGCTGGCCGACCGACATCCGGAGGCGCGGCTGGCTCCCTCGCTCGATTCTCCCCTGCGCGGCCAGTTCCTGCGCTGGATCGTGTTCGTGCCGGCGGCGATCTACTCGCTGTTCTGGGTGCGCGACGATCCCTCGCGGCTGGGCGGGCCCGATCCGGAGGTGCAGGCCAGGATCAAGGCCGCCACCGCCGACCGCATCGCCGACTGCTGGGCGATGATGGAGAGCCAGCTCGAGCCCGGCCGCTATCTCCTGGGCGACGACCTGACGGTGCTGGACCTCTACGTGACCGTCGTCAGTCGCTGGGGCCCGCGCCGCAAGCGCTTCTACGAGGTCGCGCCGCGCATGAGCGAAGTGGTGCGGCGGGTGGACGCCGATCCGAGGCTGACGGACTTCTGGGCCCAGCGGTTTCCGTTCTTCGAGGGGTGGGAGAGCAAGGGCGCGGCGGGGTAGCGGGATGCCTGTCTCTCCCCCTTGTGGGGAGGGTGTCGGCGAAGCCGACGGGTGGGGGATCGGTGCAGGGTAGTGGACGGGGCTTAGGTTACTGAGTCAGCAGGCCCCACCCGACCCTGGCTCTGCCAGGGCCACCCTCCCCACGAGGGGGAGGGACGGACCAATGGGCTATCCCGCCAGCCCCTTCCGCAAGAAGCTGCGCATCTCGCCCGCCGTCTTCTCGTCCAGCGCTCCCAGCACGCCACGCGCCTCGACCGGCAGGTGGGCGGCCGGGTCGCCGTCGGCTTCGAAGACGTAGTGCTCGAACAGGGCCCGCCAGGCCTCGCGCTGGGGCGGCGGCAGGTGGCGGACGTTCTTCAGGGCATGGACGAAGGCGTCGAAGGGCGAGCCGGCCAGGGCGTCGGCCCGGCTCCACCAGTAGTTCACCAGCAGGTTCAGAGCGCCCAACGCCTGGACGTGGTGCCACCACAGGGCCGGGATGAAGATCGCGTCGCCCGGCTCCAGCTCGGCGACCAGGGCGAACGCCAGGGCCTGGGCGAAGCGCGGATAACGCTCCAGGTCGGGGGCCTCCAGCGACACCATGCTGATCGGCCTCCCGGCCGGGGTGAAGTCCAGCGGGCCGATATAGAGATTGGCCACCTGATCCGGCGGGAACAGGGTGAAGCGCCGCCGTCCGCCCACCACGCAGGCGAGATTGTCGGACAGGTCGTGGTGGGTCTGGACCGTGGTGGCGTTGCCCAGCCACAGGCGCGGCATGACCTCCGGGCCCAGCAGGTCCGGGGCGTTCTCCCGCTCGAAGCCGGGAAGAACCGGCGGGATCGGGGTGGAGCCGACATAGACGCAGGGCGCGGCCGGATCGTCGGCCAGGTCCAGGAGGCCCTTCAGCACCTGGACCAAGGTAACGCGGTGGCGCTCGAAGTTCAGGCGGCGAGCGGTGTCGTCATAGAAGAAATGACCCCGGATCTCCGGCGCCCCGACCATGGCCTCGACGGGGGCGCCGCGATCGAAGCGGCGCACATAGCCGGCCAGTCCGGCATCGGTCGCCGCCGCCCGCACGGCCGGCCAGTCAGCGGCCAAGCCGCGCAGCACGACCGGATGCTGGGCGGGGACGATCTCGCCCATGAACCGGGCGGCGTCGATCTGGGCGAGTTCTGGGACGGGACGCAACGGACGCTGGCACGGCTTCGACGCGGGGGAGACGTCAGGCTAGAGCGACGACGGCGCCTCCTGATTGCAGATTGTTTCCGAACAGAAACAACCTTGAGTACATGACGGCGTATCCGATCTGGACCTGTCCGGCCAAGCTGCTAAGCCGCTGGCATGCTGACCGATCCCCTGTTCTACGCCGTCGCTATTCCCGCCGTGATCCTGCTGGGCTTGGCCAAGGGCGGCTTCGCCGGGATCGGGGTGGTGGCGGTGCCGCTGATGGCCCTGGTCGTCTCGCCGGTGCTGGCGGCTTCGATCACCCTCCCGATCCTGCTGGTCCAGGACGTGGTCAGCGTCTGGTCGTTCCGGAAGACCTGGGACAAGGGCCTCTTGATCCTGATGCTGCCCGCGGCGGCGGTCGGCATCTTCCTGGGCTGGCTGCTGGCGGCGCGCGTGTCGGTGGCGGCGGTCGAGCTGTCGATCGGGATCATCTCCATCGCCTTCTCGCTGCAGCGCCTGTGGGCCGAGCGGGCGGTCAAGGCGGCCGAGGCCGTGGCGGCCGGTCCGGCCAGACCCCTAAAGGACTTGGGGCTGGGCGCCCTCTGCGGGGCGGCAGCCGGCTTCACCAGCCAGGTGGCCCACGCCGGCGGCCCGCCGTTCCAGATCTACGTCCTGCCCCGCCGCCTGCCGCGCGACGTGTTCATCGGCACCAGCGCCATCTTCTTCGCCGTCGTGAACTGGATGAAGGTGCCGGCTTATATCGCGCTCGGCCAATTCACGCCCCAGGTGCTGACCACCGCCGCCGTGCTGCTGCCTCTGGCCCTGGTCTCGACCTGGGCGGGCGTGTGGCTGGTGCGCCGAGTGCCGGCCGAGGGCTTTTATAAGGTGATCTACGTCCTGCTGATCCTCGTCGGCGCCAAGCTGGCCTGGGACGGGGCGCACGGCTTGATCGGCTGAACAAAAAGCCCCGAGGCGCCCTATCCCAGACACGATGATCGGCGTTTATATGTCATTGATCGCGCGTACATTGGGCGGGCCATGACGAACACCACCAGCATCGTTTCCACCGAGACCCCCCCACAGGTCCCGGCGACTCTTCAGACCACGCACTATCCGACGCCGGCCGCCAAGTGCGCCGATCTTGTGGTGCATCTGGCCGGCCTGGCCTGCGCCCTGCTGGGCGGCGGGATCCTGCTGGGTCTGGCCTTCGGCCTGGGCTCGCTGAGCCAGGTGGCGGCCATCGCGGTCTACACCGTCGGCCTGATCACCATGCTGTCGCTGTCGACCGCCTACAACTTCGCCAAGGCCCGCTGGCGGCCGCTGCTGCGCCGGTTCGATCACGCCGGCATCTTCATCATGATCGCCGCGTCCTACACCCCGTTCACCACCCAGAACCTGCACGGCTGGTGGTCGATCGGCATGACCACGGCCGTCTGGACCGTGGCCGGGATCGGCGTGGCCTCCAAGCTGTTCCTGCCGGGCCTGGACAAGCGCTTCTGGGTCGGCCTGTACCTGGCCCTGGGCTGGCTGGTGCTGGTGGCCATCAAGCCGATGATCGCCGGCATGGGCTGGGCGGCCCTGCTGCTGCTCGCGCTGGGCGGCGTGATCTATTCGACGGGTACGGTGTTTTACCTCATGAAGCGCCTGAAGTTCCGGCGGGCGATCTGGCACGGTCACGTGATCGGCGGCGCCGGCCTGCATTACGCCGCCGTGCTGCTCGGGGTGGTCCTGACCTCCAGCGGACACCCCTGACCCCGCCTTTGTCGAGCGTACCTTGAACACCCCGTCCGATCCCAAAAACGCCGTCGCCAACTTCTTCCGGGATCGCGCCGCGAGCAGCCAGCGGGGCAAGCGCTTGTCCGCGCCTCTCAACCAGCCCGACGACCAGGTCGAGGCGCTGGGCTTCCCCGGCGTTCGCCTCAGCGTCGACGAAGCCGACGAGGCCCTGCGCCACGTCGCCGACCGCCTGGCCCCGGCCCGGCCGCTGCTGGGTCGCGACGACTTCAACATCCTGGCCCTGTCGGGCGGGGCCGCCGGCGGGGCGTTCGGAGCCGGCGCCCTGATCGGCCTGAGCAAGGCCGGCACGCGCCCGCACTTCGCCATCGTCACCGGCGTCTCGACCGGCGCCCTGATCGCGCCCCTGGCCTTCCTCGGCCCGGACTGGGACGACCGCCTGACCGACGCCTATGTCGGCGGTCACGCGGCCGAGCTGCTCAGCCTCAAGCGCCTGGGTCCGACCCTGGGTCCCAGCCTGTTCCGCGGCGATTCCCTGGACGGCCTGGTCGCGCCCTTCGTCGATCTGGAGCTGATCGAGGCCGTGGCCCGCGAGCACGCCAAGGGCCGGCGCCTGCTGATCGCCACCACCAATCTCGACAGCCAGAAGGCCACGATCTGGGACATGGGGGCGATCGCCACTCAGGGCGGCGAGGACGCCGTGCGGCTGTTCCGCGACGTGCTGGTGGCCTCGGCCACCCTGCCGGGCCTGTTCCCGCCCAAGCTGTTCGACGTCGAAGCCCCGGACGGCGAAGGCGGCATGGCGCGCTATCAGGAGATGCACGCCGACGGCGGCATCGCCGCGCCGCTGTTCCTGATGCCCGACGCCCTGCTGCGCTGGCGGGAGCTGGGCCAGCGCCTGCGCCGCGGCCGGGTCTATGTGATCTTCAACACCGTGCTGGATCCCGCCCCGCGCACCACCCAGCCGGGGGTGACCTCGATCATGGGGCGCAGCTTCGAAACCATGCTGCGGTTCTCGTATCGCCAGGCCCTGAGCGTGGCGGCCGGCTTCTGTGCTCGCCACAACCTGCCGCTCTGGTCGGCCTCGATCCCGACCAGCTTCGAGAACTTCAACATGATGAAGTTCGAGACCGCCCAGATGCGCCAAACCTTCGACGACGCCGAAGCCCTGGCGATCAGCGGCCGGCTGTGGTCAAGCGCCATCCCGACGCCCGAGCCGCTGTGGCGAGGCCTGTTCAAGCGACAGCCGACCACACGGGGGCGGACGGTCAAGGACCCAATCCTCGTTCCGGCCACCGATCTGGCCCCGGCGGCCGACGACCCAGCCGACATCAGGGGTCCGGACCTGGAAGACCCTATTTCTTGAGGTAGCGGGCGCGCAGCTTGTCGACGTTCGGCGGCACGGCGCGGAAGTCGGACGCCAGGCCCAGGCGGGCGTTGCAGTTGGGGCAGCGCACGGAGTCGGTGTCGGCCAGCTCGGCCGGCGGGTCGAAACGTGTACCGCAGGGCTTGCACTTGAAGTCGCCGGTGGCGGGCGGCGGCGCGGGGGCGGGCGGCGGCTCGGAAGCCACGACCACCACGCGCTTCTTGGCGTCCGGACGCTGGATGCGCTCGAGCGGCGGCGGGCCGCCCGGCGCGGCGACGCCGCTCTTCAGGCTCAGGATCTTGCGGGGGCGAGGGGGCTCGCTATCGCTCATGACGCTCGACGGTTCGCTGAAGGCCTGGTGGTGAGGCGGACGGCGCTAGCTGCATGATCTGGGCTCGAAACTCAAGCGCCCAGCGCACCGATCGGCGCGAACGCCCTACCAGTGGGGCTTCAGGCTGAACGAGAAAGCCACCATTTCGTCCTTCTGGGTGGCCATGCCCATGATCTGGTCCTTGGCCCTGATCTTGCGGTGCACATAACCGAACGAGGCCTGCATCGGCCCCTTGCGCCAGGCCACGCCCGCCTGGCCGTCGCCGACCAGCTTGCTCGAGGTGTCGGTGCTGACCCCGGCCCCGCTCCAGTCTCCGTCTCCGCCGCGCAGCATGTTCAGGCCCACGGCCTGGCCGCTGGCGGCGGCGAATACGTACCAGCGCCCCTGCTGGCCGAACTCGCGACCGTCCTGGACGCCCAGGGAGTCGACGACCTTGTCGCCCATCTTCTTTCCGAAGCGCACGGTGGCGCCCGCCTCGGCCGAACCGCCGGCCCCGCCGAAGCCCAGGCCCGCGTGAGGCGTGACGTCCAGGGCGTACTTGCCGGCGCCCAGCGAGACGGCGGCCGGCCAGCCCCGGGTGACGGTGACGTCGACGTCGCGGTCCTCGAAACTGTCCGCGTCAGGGCGGACCAGCGAAAGCGGCCGGGTCTTGCTGGCCGAGGCGACGCTGGCCACCGACACACGCACCGAGTCCACGGCGTGCTCGCCCTCGCCCACCACGACGGCGTCGGAACGATAGCTGACCGCGCCGCGGCCCGCGTAATAGCGGTTAGTGTCGAGCAGGGCCGCGTCGCCGTACGCGGCGGCCGGCGACAGGGCGAAGCTGGGGTCGCTGGCGCGTTCGCTGCGGGCGGCCGGCGCCTCGGCGAAACCGACGGAGACCGGGCGAGCCTTGGGCGTGGTCAAATCGACCGGCGTGCCGGCGCGCATGTCGACGATGAAACTGGGCGGGGTCTTGCGGACGGTCTCGGACGCCTTACCTAAGGACTTGGATGGCTTCACAGGCTCGGCCTGCGCCGTGGCGATGGCCAGGACGCTCAAGCCCACTCCCGCCACAAATGCCGTGCAAGCACGCATCCCGGTCCCCAGAACCCTTTCCCCACGAAGAGCCTACGCGGATTTCGGTCGGCGTCCATGGGACAAAACCCCACGTCATCAACATTTCTCACTAAGTATGGTTCCCAACGAAGAACGGCGTCGCGGAAGCCCCGCGACGCCGTCTTTCTTCAAGGAAGTCTTAAGCTTGTCGCCGGTCCGCCTATTGGCAGGCCAGGCACTCCTCGTAGTCGGTCTTGGCCGGGGCGTCGAAGCCGCCCGTCGGGCCTGCGCCGACATTGTCCGAACCGGCGTAGGCGGCTCGCTGCACCGACTTGGAGCGCAGGTAGTACAGCGACTTCACGCCGCGCTCCCAGGCCTGCCAGTGCAGCATGTGCAGGTCCCACTTGTCGACGTCACCGGGCAGGAAGATGTTCACCGACTGGCTCTGGCAGACCTCCGGCGTGCGGTCGGCGGCCAGCTCGACCACCCAGCGCTGGTCCAGCTCGAAGGCGGTCTTGTAGACGTCCTTTTCGTCCTGGCCGAGGAAGTCCAGGTGCTGGACCGAGCCCTCGTTTTCCAGGATCGAACCCCAGACCGCGTCGGTGTTCTGGCCCTTCTCCTCGAGCAGCTTCTCCAGATAGGGGTTCTTCACCGCGAACGAGCCCGACAGGGTCTTGTGGGTGTAGATGTTGGCCGGGATCGGCTCGATGCCGGCGCTGGTGCCGCCGCAGATGATCGAGATCGAGGCGGTCGGGGCGATGGCCAGCTTGTGCGAGAAGCGCTCCATCGAGCCGCGCTCGGCGGCGTCCGGGCACGGGCCCTTCTCCTGACCGATGGCGACCGAGGCCTTGTCGGCTTCGCGGCGCAGATGCTTGAACATCCGCATGTTCCAGCTCTTGGCCAGGGCGCTTTCGAACGGCACGTTCTGGCTCTGCAGGAAGCTGTGGAAACCCATCAGGCCCAGGCCCACCGAGCGCTCGCGCATGGCGGCGTAGGCGGCCGTCGAGGCGGCGTCCGGCGCGCGGTCGATGAAGTCCTGCAGGACGTTGTCGAGGAAGCGCATGACGTCCTCGATGAATGTCGGGTGATCGCGCCACTCCAGGAAGGTCTCGGCGTTGACCGACGACAGGCAGCAGACGGCGGTGCGCTCCTGGCCCAGGTGGTCGGTGCCGGTGTGCAGCATGATCTCGCTGCACAGGTTCGACTGGCGCACCTTGAGGCCCAGCTCGCGCTGGAACGACGGCATGGCGCGGTTCACGGTGTCGGAGAAGATCAGGTAGGGCTCGCCGGTCTGCAGGCGCAGCTCCAGGATCTTCTGCCACAGGGCGCGGGCGTCAACCTCGCGCAGCACTTCGTTGGTCTTGGGCGAGCGCAGGCCGAACTTCTGGCCGTCACGCACCGCGTGCATGAACTCGTCGGTGATGTTGATGCCGTGGTGCAGGTTCAGGGACTTGCGGTTGAAGTCGCCCGACGGCTTGCGGATCTCGAGGAACTCCTCGATCTCGGGGTGGTGGATGTCGAGATAGACGGCCGCCGAACCGCGGCGCAGCGAGCCTTGGCTGATCGCCAGGGTCAGCGAGTCCATCACGCGGATGAAGGGGATGATGCCGGAGGTCTGGCCCTGGCCCTTGACCTTCTCGCCGATCGACCGGACGCCGCCCCAGTAGGTGCCGATGCCGCCGCCGTTGGCCGCCAGCCAGACGTTCTCGTTCCAGACGCCCAGGATGCCGTCCAGGCTGTCGTTGACCGCGTTCAGGAAGCAGCTGATCGGCAGGCCGCGCTCAGCGCCGCCGTTCGACAGCACCGGGGTCGACGGCATGAACCACAGCTTGCTCATGTAGTCGTAGACGCGCTGGGCGTGGTCGGCGTCGTCGGCGAAGGCCGTCGACACGCGGGCGAACATGTCCTGGTACGACTCGCCCGGCAGCAGGTAGCGGTCCTCCAGCGTGGTCTTGCCGAAGTCGGTCAGCAGGGCGTCGCGCGAACGGTCGACCTCGACCTTGCGCACCAACGCCAGCTGCGGACGCTCGCGCATCTCCGAAGACGGACGCGCGGTAGGCTGAATCTTCGCCGCTTCACTGGTCATGATCAAAAACCCATAATCATCAGCGAGTTCCGGAGAAGGGATCGCCCCGTCCAGCCGCTACAACATTTAGTGGCCGAGGTGCCCCCTCAGCCCACATATGGGGCCACAGTGGCTAATGACTCGTCAACGATGAGATGCGCCTCGCGGGCGAGTTTTTTCTTAACAAGCTGTGAACGAACATGGATCGCTCGGAAGATCCCGGGCGCGTTCAAAGGGTTGCACCATCAAGGGGATGACGTCTGCGACGCCCTGTCGCGTTCAACAAAGAAGTGATCCGGCGGCGGAGCGGATTCCTCGAAAAGACCCTTGCCAATCCGATGTGCCCGGACGGCGGGGGTGGAATGCGCGACGAGCAATTTTCGTCCCTCGAGGGGACGTCGGTCGACGGATGATCGACTCATGTCGATGACGGCGCTTCGCCGGCGGCCCTGTCGGCCTGAACGACCCGCCGCTTCAGCCAAACGACAGCCAAAAGAAAAGGGCCCGGCCTTGCGGCCGAGCCCTCAACTTAGCGCCTGAACTCGATCTTAGAAGTTGATCGAGATCGTCGAGCGGCGGTTCAGCGGTTCCTTCACACCGTCGCCGGTGGCGACGGCCGGGGCGCTTTCACCCTTCCAGTCAACAGCCAGGGTGTCGGCGGCGACACCAGCGCCGACCAGGGCGTCAGCCACGGCCTTCGCACGACGTTCCGACAGCTTGATGTTGTACTTCGGCGAACCCGAGGTGTCGGTGTGACCGACGACCACCAGCTTGGTGGCGTGACCCGAGGTCGCGTAGTTCGCGGCTTCCGAAACCACCGACTGGGCTTCCGGCGTCAGCACGTACTGATCGAACGGGAAGTAGACGATGAACTCGCGAGCCTCATACGCCGGCGGAGGCGGCGGGGGAGGCGGCGGAGGCGGCGGCGGCGGGGGCGGAGGAGGCGGCGGCGGCGGCGGGGGAGGCGGCGGCGGCGGCGGCGAAGCGAAGGAGTAACGCAGACCGACGGTCAGCGATTGGTCCTTGTACTGGCCGGCGAAGGCGCCGGGCTGGAGCGCGCCGCTGCCGGTCGACTGCCAGGCGTGCTCTTCCGTGGCGAACCAACGGTAGGTGACATCCACCTTCAGCTTGTCGGTCGCCTTGATCGAGGCGCCGGCGATGGCTTGCCAGGCGATGGCGATATCGTCGTCGTCGACGGTCAGGTTCTGCGGAGCGCCGCTGGTCGCGCCCGGGCCGTTGCCGCTGAACTGACCCAGCGTGCTGATGTCCAGACGATTGATGCCGAGGCCGGCGCCCAGGTACGGGTTGATCCACGAGTCCGGCGCGAAATCGTACAGGACGTTGACCATCAGCGACCAGGAGTCGATCGAGCCCGAGGGGCTGCCGCAGGTCGGGGCGGCCGTCGTGCGGGTCACGCCGGGGGTGCAGAGGCCGATCGGCTGCTGACGGACCGGGTTGCCGCGAACCGAGGTCAGATCGCCGGGGCGATAGCCGCCTTCCAGTTCAGCGCGCCAGTTCGGGTTGAACTGGTAGCCCAGGCGAACGAAGCCGGCCCAGTCGTCGTCCGTCGACCAGGTCCAGTGCGCGTGGGCGCCGTCCGGCAGGTTCAGGTCCGATTCGGTGGAGATGCCCTCGGGCCAGTGGTAGCCGAGGTCGACCGCGCCGTACCAGCCGGTCTCTTGGGCCGAAGCGGCGCCGGCGGCGAACACCGCGGCCAGAGCCACTCCTGCCAGGAGTTGGAGTTTCATATCAAGAGCCCTCTATTGCCCTGCAACGGCCGAGACCGACCGAGCATTGTTATACCAAGGCGCGCGACCCGCGAAAGTGTCAGCAGAGCAACACCCGTCGGCTTTCGAGCACCCCATTAGAGATGACGCCGCGAAAACGTGCCGCCCCCACGAGATCAACTTCCGAGCGTATCGGCTGACAATCCCGGAAAAGCGCCAGCATAGTACCGGTTCGCATGTGAATCCGCGCAGCGCAAGGCCTTGAGCGCGTTTTGCGGCGCGTAAACGCGTAAAAACGTCGCAGCTGTGCAGGAACTCCACAGTTCGCGCGGACGGGCGCCGGCTACCTCAGTCGAGGGTCCGCCGGTAGCGCGACATGGCCGCCGCCGCGATCGCCACGACAAATACCGCCAGGGCGAAAAGACTTGTCCACAGGTCTTCAATTCCCAGTCCTTTAAGTAAAGACCCGCGCACCACCCGCAGGAAGTGGGTGACGGGAATCACGCCGCCCAGGGCCTGGGCCCAGCCGGGCATGCCCCGGAACGGGAACATGAAGCCCGACAGCAGGATCGACGGCAGGATGTAGAAGAACGACATCTGCACGGCCTGCAGCTGGTTGCGAGCCACGGTCGAGATCAGGAAACCCAGCGACAGCGAACCCAGGATGAACAGCATCACGCCCAGGGCCAAAGCGTCCCAACCGCCGCTCATCGGCACCGAGAACAGCAGTCGGGCCAGGATCAGGATCACCACGGTCTGGATCAGACCGACCACGACATAGGGCGACAGCTTGCCGATCATCACTTCGATCGGCTTGGCCGGGGTGGCCAGCAGGCTCTCCATGGTGCCGCGCTCGTATTCCCGGGTCATGCCCAGCGAGGTCATCATCACCAGGGTCATGGACAGCACCACGCCCAGCAGACCGGGCACGATGTTGTAGGCGGTGATGGCCTCGGGATTGTAGCGGCGGTGGATCACCACCTCGAACGGGTCCTTATCGGTTTGGGAGACCGCGCCGACCAGGTCGCGCGAAAGCGCCGTACGCGGAAGACTGGCCAGGGCCGCGATCGCCCCGCCGGTGGCGCCGGGGTCCGAGGCGTCGGCCTCGACCAGGATCTGGGCGTCGTCACCGCGCACCACCCGCCGCGTGAAGTCGGACGGGATGGTCAGGGCGAACTGCACCTCGCCCCGGGCGATGGCCCGGTCCAGCTCTTCGGGCGAGGCGGCCTCGCGGACGATCTTGAAATAGCCGTTGTGGGCCAGGGCCGAGAGGGCCGAGCGCGCCATCGGCCCGTGGTCCTGCACCAGCACGGCCGTGGGCAGGTCGCGAGGGTCGCTGTTGATGGCGTAGCCGAACAGCAGCAGCTGGACGATCGGCATGACCAGGATCATCGCATAGGTCAGCCGGTCGCGGGTGAGCTGGATGAACTCCTTGGTCAGCACGGCCAAGATGCGGTTCAGGGACAGACCCCGGTCCATCTCCGCGCTCATTGAAAGTTATCCCGCGACGCCGCCATCAGTTGGATGAACACGTCCTCCAGGGTCGGCGAGACCTCGCTCCAGGTGAGCGGCGGCTTGCGGTAGGGGGCGATGGCGGCTTCCAGGGCCGCGCGGTCCTGGCCGCTGACGTGCAGGGCGGCGCCGAACGGCGCGGCCATGGCCACGCCCGGCGCCTTGGAGAGCTCGCGCCCCAGCCGGTCGGCGCCCGGCCCCTCGGCGCGGAAGGTGACGAGGCCCGACCGGCCGATCACCTGGTCCAGCGTCCCGCGCGCCATCAGCTTGCCGTAGGCGATGTAGGCGATGTCGTGGCAGCGCTCGGCCTCGTCCATGTAGTGGGTCGAGACCATCACGGTCAGGCCCTCGGCCGACAGGGCGTGGATCTCGTCCCAGAACTCGCGCCGGGCCTGGGGATCGACCCCGGCTGTCGGCTCGTCCAGCAAAAGGAGCCGCGGCTCGTGCAGCACGCAGGCGGCCAGGGCCAGCCGCTGCTTCCAGCCGCCCGACAGGCTGCCGGCCAGCTGCTTCTGGCGATTGGCCAGGCCCAGCCGCTCCAGCGCCTCGTCCACCCGCGCCCGGCGCCGGTCGAGGCCGTAGATGCGGGCGGTGAAGTCCAGGTTCTCGCGGATCGACAGGTCCTCGTAGAGCGAGAACTTCTGGGTCATGTAGCCGGTCTGGCGCTTGATCTCGGCCGCGTGGCGACGGAAGTCCAGGCCCAGCACCGTCCCCTCGCCCGCGTCCGGCGTCAGCAGGCCGCACAGCATCCGCAGCGTCGTGGTCTTGCCCGAACCGTTGGGGCCCAGGAAGCCGGTGATCTTGCCCTTGCCCACCTGGATGGTCAGGTCCTGAACCACGTGCTTGTCGCCGTACGACTTGTCCAGACCGCGCACGTCGACGGCCAGCTCGCCCGCCGAGGATTCCACGGCCCGGGCGGCCGGCGCGCTCACTTTCCCGGTCCCTTCAAGGGAACCACGTCGACCGGCAGGCCGGGCGGCAGGTCGGCCGGATGGTCCGGCAGGGCCTCGACCAGGAACACCAGCCGGTCGCGGGCGTCGCGGCTGTAGATCACCGGCGGGGTGAACTCGGCCCGTGGACTGACGAAATTGATCCGGGCCGAAAGACCGCTCCTGCAGCCGTCGCATTCGAAGGCGATCCGCGTCCCAGGCCGGTAGAGCGAGACCTCGGCCTGGGGCACGTAGAAGCGCACCCGCACCCGCTCGTCGGCCAGCAGGGCCACCACCGGCTGGTTGGCCGCCACCCACTCGCCGGGCTGGTAGAAGACGTCCTGCACCCGGGCGGCCGTCGGGGCGCGGGGGCTGATCTGGTCCAGACGGTCCTGGGCCACGGCCAGCTGATCGCGGGCCGCGGCGGCCTGGCTCTGGGCGGCGCGGACGGCGTCGGACCGCGCGCCCAAGGTCCCGACCTCGCGCTGCTTCTCCACCGTGCGGACATTGGCCTGGGCCGTGCGCAGCGCCGCCCTGGCCTGGTCGAGGCGGGCGGGAGCGTAGAACCCCTTGGCCGCCAGGGGCGCGACGCGGTCGTAGTCGGCTTGGGCCTGGGCCAGCTGGGCGAGCGCAGCCGCGCGCTGGGCGTCGTAGACCGCCAGCTCGGCCGGCCGTTGGCCCTTCTCAGCGTCCGCCGCCTGGGCCGCCGCCGCCTGGGCTTGGGACGAGGCCTGGTCGCGGGCGGCGACCAGCTGGGCGGCGTCCAGGGCGAACAGCGCCTGGCCAGCCGCGACCCGTTGGCCGCGCTGGACCGCCACGGTGCTGACCGGCCCCGCCGCCGAGGCCCCGACATAGAGCGTCTCGCCCTCGACATAGCCCGACAGCCGCCGGGGGTGGGCCGTCCCCGGCCCCCACAGCCGCCAGGCGACGAACCCGACCACGCCGACCGCGACCACCGCCAGGACGATGCGAACCCGAGGCTTCATGCGCGCCCCTCCCCCGTTTCGACCAGCATCCCTTTGAGGACGACCTCGGCGTGCTGGGCCAGCAGCGCCTTCAGATCGATCGGCTTGACCCCGACCGGCTCGAACACCTCGCGCCACAGGACGCCCAGCAGCAGCGGCCCGGCCAGGCTGAACACATGGAGCTGGGGATCGCCGGGCTTGACCTCGCCACGCGCCTGGGCGGCCGCCACCGCCCCGCCGACGGCGCCCAGCATCACCGACACCACGTCCTCGTGCCAGACCTTGGCCAGTTCCGGGAAGTTGCGCGACTCGCCGATCACCATCTTGGCCACCGCGCCCAGCCTTCCTTCGGTCACCACCTCGGCGATGCGGGCGAAGACCAGGCGGATCAGGTCGCCGAACGGCATCTGGCTCTGGCCGACGAAGCCGGCCACCGCCTCCAGGTTCGGCGCGATCGTCTCGCGAACCACCGCCCGGAACAGGTCCTGCTTGGTCTCGAAATAGAGATAAAGCGCGCCCTTGGAGACCCCCGCCCGGGCGGCGATGTCGTCCAGCCGCGCGGCCGCGAAGCCCTTTTCCGAAAACACCGCCAGGGCTGCGGCGATGATCTCGCCGGGCCGGGCCTCGCTGCGTCGTCGCCACTTGGGTTGGCCGGCCTGCATGGGCGGTCTCGATATATAACTGACGGGTCAGTTATATATGAAAAGCGGATATCCACAAGCCGGGCGCGAGAGCAGACCTAGGGCCTATCGACATTCAACCGCTTCCCCCAATTTCGTCATTCCCGCTCTTGTGGCGGGAACGACGGGTGTGGACGAGGTGTCGGACGCGCCCAAACAGCGAATTTCGATAAGCCCTACGGCCGGCTCATCAGCTCGAACAGCCGCGCGGTCAGGGCGGGCCGGGCCGCCTCGGTGGCGCAGGCTGCGGCCGGAGCCAGAACGCCCATCTCGGTGGTCGCCAGGAACACCGCGTCGCCGGCGTCGCCGCACGCCCAGTCGTAGATCGCGCCCAGATAGTTGGAATAGATCGTCCGCCCCAGGCGGTCCGGATCGACGGCGCTCGCCACCTCGCCCGCCGCCTGCGCCTGGGTCATGGCCACCACGGCGATCTCGGCCGCGTCACGCCCCAGATGCGTGCCCTCGAACAGCACGCGCGGGATGCGGACCAGCACCTGCCGATAGAGCCCGGCGTCGTCGATATACATCCGGGCCGAGACCCGGCACGCCTCCAGGGCCAGCTCGACGCCGGTGGCGGTCGTGCCCGCCAGCGCCGCCTCCACCTTGTCCAGCGCCACGTTCATGACCGCCAGGGCGATCGCGTCCAACCCGCCGATCAGGTTGTAGATGGTCTGGGGCGACACGCCGGCCACAGCCGCGATCTGGCTGAGCGGGACCCGGTCGATCCCGTGGGCGCGCCACAGGTCCGAGGCGGCGGCGATGATCTTGTCGCAGCGCGCCGCCTTGCCCCGCGCGCGCAGGGCCAGTCCCAAATGTGGATTGGGGCCCAAATGTGGATTGGGTTCCATTTTCGTTGCCGCGGCCATTTTTGGATTGTATTCCAATTTTCAACAAACGGAACCATACGGCGCCCGCGCGACGCCGATTTCAGGACGTACGCCTTGAGCATCTTCGACACCCACGCCGGCCTGGCCGCCCGCTACGAGGCCGCGCGCGCCGCCGGCCGCATGCCCACCGGCGTGGTGATGGAGCGGCTGCTGTCGGCCAGCGAGGCGATCATCGACGGCCGTCGCGTAGTCACCGCCGGCACCCACAACTATCTGGGCCTGGCCTTCGACGAGGCCTGCATCGAGGCGGCGGTCGAGGCGGTTCGGCGCGAGGGCACGGGCACCTGCGGCTCGCGGATCGCCAACGGCTCGTTCAGCGACCACGTCGCCCTGGAGCGCGAGTTGGCCGACTTCCACGGCATGCGCCACGCCATGATCTTCTCGACCGGCTACCAGGCCAATCTGGGGATCATCTCGACCCTGGTGGGCGCGGGCGACTTCCTGCTGCTGGACGCCGACAGCCACGCCTCGATCTACGACGCCTGCAAGCAGACCCAGGCCAGCGCGATCCGCTTCAAGCACAACGATCCGGCCAATCTCGACGCCCGCCTACGCCGCCTGGCCGGCGAGGTTGGAACCAAGCTGGTGGTGGTCGAGGGCATCTATTCGATGCTCGGCGACACCGCCCCATTGCAGGCCATCGTCGAGGTGTGCAAGCGCCACGGCGCCTATCTGCTGGTGGACGAGGCCCACTCGATGGGCGTGCTGGGCGCGCGGGGCTGCGGCCTGGCTGAGCAGGAAGGCGTGCTGGACCAGGTCGACTTCGTCGTCGGCACCTTCTCCAAGAGCCTGGGCGGTGTGGGCGGCTACTGCGTCTCCAACCACGAACGGTTCGACATCCTGCGGCTGGCCTGCCGGCCCTACATGTTCACCGCCTCGCTGCCGCCGGCCACGGCCGCCTCGACCCGCGCGGCCCTGGCGGCGGTCCAGGCGCGGCCGCAGCTGCGCGCCAAACTCTGGAGCAATGTCCACCGGCTCTACGACGCCCTGACCGGGGCCGGCTTCCAGCTGGGCCCGACGCCCAGCCCGATCATCGCCGTCCGCCTGGAGGACGAGGCGACGACCCTGGCGATGTGGCGCGCCCTGCTGGACGCCGGCTGGTACGTCAATATCGGCCTGCCGCCCGCCACACCGTCGGGCGAGAGCCTGCTGCGCTGCGCGATCTCAGCGGGCCACTCGGAGGCGCAGATCGACGGGCTGGCGGCGCAGTTGATCGCGCTGGGCCGGGCGTATGGCGTGCTGCCCGGCGAACGGCGCGCGGCCCAGGGCTAGGGTCCGCCAAGAGGGCTGGCCCTGGGCCGCCAAAGCTGGCGGCCTCGTCAATCCTGTCGTGCAAGCTTCCCTTGCCGTCCTCCCAACAGGATCGGCAGACACATGAGTCCCAACGCCGCCCCAAGGGTCCAGATCAGGCCGGGAAACCAGCCCCGGCTGGCGAAGTAGATCTGCGAGATCGCGACCGGGCCGATGACCGAGGCCAGGCTGGCGAGACTGGCCAGAACGCCCTGCAGCCGCCCCTGCTGATCTTCGCCCACCTGGCGCGACAGCAGCGCCTGGATCGAGGGCTGGCCCACCGCGCCCAGGCAGAACATCGGCAGCAGCAGGAAGGCCATCCAGCCCTTGGTCGCCAGGGCGATGCCGACATAGGCGAAGGCGTCGGCCACGACGCCGAAGGTGATGGCCCGCCGCTCGCCGAACCGCTCGGCCAGCGGGCCGGCCACGAAGGCCTGGGCCAGGGCGTGGAAGAGGCCGAAGCCCGCCAGCGAGAAGCCGATGGTCCAGGGATCCCAGGCGAACTTGTCCTCGCCGTAGATCACCCAGATCGTGCCGCCGACCTCGCCCACGAGGTGCAGGGTCAGGAAGGCGGCCATCAGCGGCAGCAAGGCCGGGAAGGCCGCCGCCCAGCGCAGCGAGGC
Organism: Caulobacter sp.; assembly: GCA_017744495.1. Lineage (GTDB taxonomy): Bacteria > Pseudomonadota > Alphaproteobacteria > Caulobacterales > Caulobacteraceae > Caulobacter. The sequence continues at coordinate 29,036 of JAGIBE010000110.1, forward strand.
GAAGGGGTTGAAGGCGGCCGCGTCGAACGCTCCTGCCCGCTCGCGCTCCGGCTCGGGCAGGACAAGCAACGCCAGGAGGAAGTTCAGCCCGTTCAGCGCCGCGGCGGCCAGGAACGGCGCCCGCACCCAGACGCCGCCGAGGAATCCGCCCAGCACCGGTCCGAGGATGAAGCCGAGGCCGAACATGGCGCTGAAGACGCCGAAACGCCGAGCGCGCTGACCCTCGGGGGTGATGTCGGCGATATAGGCCTGGGCCACGGCCATGTTGGCTCCGGTGATCCCGGCGATGGCTCGGCCGACGAAAAGCCAGGCCAGGCTGGGCGCCAAGGCCATGAACACATAGTCGATCGCCGCCCCGGCCAGCGAGACCAATAGCACCGGCCGACGGCCCAGCTTGTCGCTCAGCGCGCCCAGCACGGGCGAGCAGGCGAACTGCATCAGGGCGTAAAGACCCAGGAACGCCCCGAATCTCCAGCCGAGATCGCCGGTATGGCCCACCTCGCGCAGCAGCCGCGGGACGATGGGCATGACCAGGCCGATGCCGGCGGCGTCCAGCAGCACGGTGGCGAGGATCAGCGGGAAGGCGAGCGTCTTGCGATCGAGCATAAAATTTATCATCGATAAAGTCCCTTATCGGCGATAAAGTCCATATCGATCACTCGGTCAAGAGTGATTCCGACAGGCCCGCCTCGGCGACGCGGCAAAACGCAGGAAAGACATGAAGGTCGATCGCCGGCGCATTCTCGACACGGCGCTGGAGCTCCTGAACGAGGTCGGGGTCGACGCCCTCTCGACCCGCGCCATCGCCCAGCGACTGGGCGTGCAGCAGCCGGCGCTCTACTGGCACTTCAAGAACAAGCGCGCCCTGCTCGAAGCGATGAACGGCGAAATCCTGGCCCGCGCCCACGAGGCGCGCGTCCCGCGCGAGGGCGAGGCTTGGCAGGATTTCGTGCGGCGCAACGCTCGAAGCTTCCGCGCGGCCCTGCTGAGCTATCGCGACGGCGCGCGGGTTCACGCCGGCACCGAGGCCGATCCGGGCGACCTGGCCCATGTCGAGGCCCAGGCGCGGTTTCTGGTCCAGGCCGGTTTCACCCCGGCGGCGGCCATGCAGACCTTCGTCGCCGTCAGCCGCTATGTGGTCGGCTGCGTGCTGGAGGAACAGGCGTCGCCGATCGAGGGCTCGATCCAGCAGACCCAGCTGGACGAGGCCGCCCAGGCCTATCCCGTGCTGGCCGAGGGCATCGCCCACTACCGCGACGTCGGCCACGCGGGGCTGTTCGAGCGAGGGTTGGATCTGATGGTGCGGGGGGCGGAGGCGGAACTTTCAGCCTAGCGCCTTGAACACCGTCTCGCGCCGCGCCCCTACCCCCGCCCCGCGTCCCGCAGGCGTTTCCGCCGCCCCCCCAGCGCGTCCGGCCTGTTCAGCACCTTGCGGTACTCGTCGCGGCGTTCATGGATCGAGGCGATGACCAGGCCCATGGGCACGCCGATATCGACCAGCACGGCTTCGGAGAGCTGCAGCGAGGCCTCGATGGTCTCGGGCACGGCGTCGGTGGCGCCCAGTTCGTAGAGGCGGGCGGCGTGGCGGGCGTCGCGGGCGCGGGCGACGATCGTCAGGTCGGGGCGGTGGCCGCGCGCGGTCGCCACTACCGCCTCGGCGGCCTCCGGCGAGTCCATGGTCACCACCACGGCCTTGGCGTAGTCCAGGCCGCAGCGCTCCAAGAGCTCCACCCGCGAGGCGTCGCCGAAATAGACCCGGTGGCCGTTGCGGCGGCCCTGCTGGACGAAGCCGGGGTCGCGGTCGATGGCGATCCAGGGCAGCTCGTGCCGGTCCAGCATGTCGCCGACCAGGCGCCCGACCCGGCCGTAGCCGACGACCAGCACCCGGCCCCTGGGCTCCTCGCCTTGATGTTCCTCACCCTGCTGCTCTTCAGGCATGTCCGGCGCCTCGCTGACCGGGGCGGCGGCCTTCCGGGCCAGGCGCGCGCCCAGGCCGGCCAGCAGCGGGATCAGGAACATGGTCAGGGTCGCGGCCACCAGCACCGCCTGGCCGACCTGGTCGGAGACCACGCTGGCGGCCATGGCGTTGTCCAGGATCACGAAGGCGAACTCACCGCCGGCCGCCAGGGTCAGGGCGGTCTCGATCGCGGCGCGGTTCGACAGGCCGAACAGCCGGCCCAGTCCCATGATCATCACGCCCTTGACCCCGATCAGGCCGACGGCGACGGCCAGGACGAAGACCGGCTTGGCCACCAGCAGCGACAGGTCCAGGCGGATGCCCAGCGACACGAAGAACAGGCTGAGCAGCAGGCCCTTGAACGGCTCGATCTTGACCTCGACCTCGTGGCGGTACTCGGTCTCGGCCAGCAAGATGCCGGCCACGAAGGCGCCCAGGGCCATCGACAGGCCCGACAGCGACGCCACCAGCCCCGCCCCGATGATCACCAGCAGGCAGGCGGCCATGAACATCTCTTCACTCCGGGCCTTGGCCACCGAGCGCATCATCGGCCGCAGGGCCAGGCGGCCGAAGAGCACGATGGCGCCCAGGCCCACGGCCGCGGGGGCCAAGGCCAGCAGGTCGCGCAGTCCGAACGTTCCGTTGGCCCGGCCGAGGATCGCCAGGGTGATCAGAATCGGGGCCACGGCCAGGTCCTGGAACAGCAGCACCGAGAAGGTGGCGCGCCCGCCCTCGGAATGCAGCCGCTTGCGCTCGACCAGCACCGGCACGGCGATGGCGGTCGAAGACAGGGTCAGGGCCGCGCCGATGGCCAGGGCCGCCACCGGCTGCTGGCCCAGGACCATGGCGATCGCGCCCAGGGCCAGCGAGCAGCCGATCATCTGCAGGGCGCCCAGGCCGAAGACCAGCTTGCGCATCAGCCGCAGCCGCTCCCACGACAGCTCCAGCCCGATCATGAACAGCAGGAACACCACGCCGAACTCGGCCAGCTGGGCGATCTCCTGCGGATTGTCGACGGTGACGTAGTCCAGCCACGGGAAGGCGTGGCTCAGGGCGCCGAGCCCGAACGGCCCCAGGATCACGCCGGCGATCAGGAAGCCCAGGATCGGGTTCAGCTTCAGCCGCTTGAACAGCGGCGCGACGATGCCCGCCGTGGCCAGGAACAGCACCAGGTCCTTGTAGTCCGCCGGCGATATCGCGTGATCCACGTGCTCGAGCCCCCTCTCCGTTCGTTCCTAGCTGGCCAGTTTCAGGCGCACGCCCGCGCCCGTCTCGGCGCCGGGGTCGTTGCCGGGCGCGATCAGCGCGACGCCGCCGGCCTCCAGCGCGTCGATCAGCAGGCGTTCGGTGCTATGGTGCAGGGCGTGGCGCTCGGTCTCGAAGTCCTTGACCGTGCTGCGCGAGACGCCGGCCCGGTCGGCGAGGTCGCCCTGCGACCAGCCCAGCAGGCCGCGCGCGCCCCGGCACTGGGCCGGCAGGAGGATTTTCGCGTGGGGCATCTGGCGCTCCCGGACTTAGTCGCCCATATTGGTTGAGTACGCCCGAAAATGTTGACCGTCAAGGAGCGCCTTTGCACCATACGTCCCTGATCGCCACCATCTGCGCCGGCTTGGTCCTGGCCTTCGTGTTCGGCGCCCTCGCCAACCGCTTCAAGCTGCCCGTGTTGGTCGGCTACCTGGTCGCCGGCGTGATCGTCGGGCCGTTCACGCCCGGCTACGTGGCCGACCAGGAGCTGGCGCCGCAGCTGGCCGAGATCGGGGTGATCCTGCTGATGTTCGGCGTGGGCCTGCACTTCTCGGTCAAGGACCTGATGGCGGTGCGCAAGATCGCCATCCCCGGCGCCGTGGTGCAGATCCTGGCGGCGACGGTGATGGGCATGGGCCTCTCCCACCTGCTGGGCTGGACCCTGGGGGCGGGCATCGTCTTCGGCCTGGCCCTGTCGGTCGCCTCGACCGTGGTGCTGCTGCGCGCCCTGCAGGAGCGGCGGCTGATCGAGACGGACCGCGGCCGCATCGCCGTCGGCTGGCTGATCGTCGAGGACCTGGCCATGGTGCTGGCCCTGGTGCTGCTGCCGGCCCTGTCCGGGATTCTCGGCGGCGAGGCCCCGCCGCCCGGCCCCGGCGGCGTGCTGGGCGCCTTCGCCATGACCATCGGCAAGGTGGGGGCGTTCGTGGCCCTCATGCTGATCGTCGGCCGGCGGGTGATCCCCTGGATTCTGCACCGCATCGCCCACACCGGCTCGCGCGAGTTGTTCCGCCTGGCGGTGCTGGCCATCGCGCTCGGCGTGGCGTTCGGCTCGGCCGCCCTGTTCGGCGTGTCGTTCGCCCTGGGGGCCTTCTTCGCCGGCATGATCATGGCCGAGAGCGAGCTCTCGCAGCAGGCCGCCAACGAGACCCTGCCGCTGCGCGACGCCTTCGCGGTGCTGTTCTTCGTGTCGATCGGCATGCTGTTCAACTGGTCGGTGGTGCTGCGCGAGCCCCTGGCCGTGCTGGCGACCCTGGCGATCATCGTGATCGGCAAGTCGGTGGCGGCCTACCTGATCGTGCTGTTCTTCAAGCGTCCGCAGAGCGTGGCCCTGACCATCTCGGCGAGTCTCGCCCAGATCGGCGAGTTCTCGTTCATCCTGGCGGGCCTGGGCGTGTCGCTGAAGCTGCTGCCCAAGGAGGGCCAGGACCTGATCCTGGCCGGCGCCATCCTGTCGATCCTAATCAACCCGCTGCTGTTCGCCATTCTTGACAAGGCGCTGGTCAAGGTGGCCGCGCGCGGCGGGCGGGTGGAGCCGCCCGCCGGGACCGTGGCCCAGCCGCACGGCGTGCTGGTCGGCTACGGCCGGGTCGGCAAGGCCGTGGCCGAGGGGCTGAAGGGCCGCATGCCGCTGGTGGTGATCGAGGACGAGGGCGACCGGGCGCAGGAGCTGCGCGCCGCCGGCTTCGAGGTCATCCAGGGCAATGCGGTGCGGCCGGAAGTGCTGCTGCAGGCGGGCCTGGCCGAGGCCACCCATCTGTTCGTCGCCGTGCCCAGCCCGTTCGAGGCCGCCCGGATCATCGAACAGGCCAAGGCCGCCAATCCCAAGGCCAAGATCATCGCCCGCGCCTATACCGACGCCGATGTCGACCTCCTGACCCAGATGGGCGCGACCCACGCCCTGATCGGCGAGCAGGAGATCGCGCGGGGGATGTTGGCCCTGGCCCCGAGGAAGGCCGCGCCGGCGCCTTCGGTGCATTAAGATCGGGGACATGCCCTTGCGGCGTGTCCCCAACCGACCCGCCGAGCCCAGAATTGGGGACACGCCCAAGGGCATGTCCCCGACCGGGCTCGCGCCACATTGACCAAAGCCGCGCCAGCCCGTACTGGCCATCCCATCATGTCCCCCCGCCGCGCCCAGACCCGGACGACCTGGCCCATCGCCTTGCTGGCGATGCTGGCCCTGCTCGTCCAGGCGCTGATGCCGGCGGCCGCCATGGCCCACGACGCGGCCGGCCAGTCGGTGGTGATCTGCACCGCCGACGGCGCCAAGAGCGTCGCGGTCGCGGGTGACGTGATCGGCAAGAAGGACCCCAAGGGGTTCGCCGGCCTCCCTTGCTCTCAATGCCTGGCCGTGGCCCTGGCCACCACGACCCCGCCCGATGTCGCCGTCGCGCCGGTTCTGTACGCCGCCAAGATCGACCCCGCGCCCCGCGCCGCCCTGACCGGCGTCGCCATGGCCCGCGCGCCTCCGCGTCCGCCCAGCCAAGGGCCACCGACCGCCTGATCGCCTGACCTCCGTTCCGCGCGTTTACGGCGAAGGCCGAGGACGCGCGTCGTCATGCCTTCAGACATCGGGACACCCGTATGCCGCCCTCCTTCCGCCTGGCCCTGCTGGCCGGCGCCGCCCTCTGCTCCCCCTTGGGCCTTCCCCTGGCCGCACAAGCCGCCGACGACGCCTCCACCAAGGTGGACTCCGTCATCGTCACCGCCCGCGCCGATCCCGAGGACCCGCCCGTCGTGGCCGCCGCCCGCCGGCGCCTGTCGGAGACGCCCGGCGGGGTCTCGGTGATCTCGCAGGAGAGCTTCATCAGCCGCCAGGCCCTGGGCCTGGACGACATGCTGCGCGACGCCCCCGGCGTCTACGCCCAGCGCAAGTGGGGCGGGGACGTGCGCATCTCGATCCGCGGCTCGGGGATCGGCAACGCCAACCACAATCGCGGCCTGCTGCTGGCCCAGGACGGCGTGCCGCTGAACGAGGCCGACGGCTACGGCGACAGCCAGATCGCCGACCCGCTGAACAGCCGCTATGTCGAGGTCTATCGGGGCGGCAACGCCCTGCGCTTCGGCGGGGCCCTGCTGGGCGGGGCGATCAACATGGTCACGCCCACAGGCAAGGACGCCGGGTTCGAGAACCAGGTCCGCGTCGATGGCGGCTCGTTCGGCATGCTGCGCGAGCACGTAGCCCTGGCCCGCGAGAATAGCGATTGGGACGTCTACGCCGCCGCCACCAACCAGACCAGCCAGGGCTGGCGCTCGCAGAGCCAGCAGAACATCCAGTTCGGCAGCCTGAACGTTGGCCGCGCGTTCGGCCAGGACCGCGAGGTGCGCTTCATCGTCAACGGCTCCAACGTCAACCAGGAGATCCCCGGCGCCCTGACCCTGGCCCAGTTCCAGGCTGATCCGCGTCAAACCGCCGTGGCCAACGCCAACGGCGACCAGGGGCGCAACCAGCGCGGCCTGCGCGGCTCGCTGCGCACCACCTGGCGGGTGAACGACGACCTGGTCTTCCAGGGCGCCGTCTATGCGGTCTGGAAGGACCTGGACCACCCGATCTTCCAGGTCATCGACCAGCAGAGCCGCAACTACGGCGTCTTCGGCCGCTTCGACTGGAACGGCGAAATCGGCGGCAAGAAGGCCGACGCCTTCTTCGGCGCCTGGTACCGGACCGGCGACCTGGACTCGAACTTCTACGACAATATTCGCGGCGCTCGCGGGGCGCCCAGGTCGCGGACGCTGCAAAACGCCGACGCGGTCGACGTGTTCGGCGAGGGCCGGGTTTTCGTCACCGACCACCTGGCCGTGGTGGCCGGGGCGACCTGGGGCCAGGCCGGCCGCGACTACACCAGCTTCGCGATCCCCGGCGTGCTCGGCACGATCAACCTGCACGCCACCAAGACCTATGACTGGGTCTCGCCGCGCATCGGCCTGCTGTGGCAGGACGAGGCCGGGAACCAGGTCTTCGCCAACATCACCCGCTCGGTCGAGCCGCCGAACCTCTCCTCGATGTCGCCGGCCAACACCGGCTTCGCCCCGGTCGAGGCCCAGGACGCCTGGACCGGCGAGATCGGCGCGCGCGGCCACCATGGCCCGTTCACCTACGACCTCACCGCCTACCGCGCGAACCTGAAGAAGGAGATGCTGCAGTACACGGTCAGTCCGTCGATCCCGGCCACGATCTTCAACGCCGACAAGACCGTCCACCAGGGGATCGAGGCGGCGCTGGATTGGGCGGTGGCCCCGCGCTGGCGGCTGCGCCAGACCTGGACCTGGTCGGACTTCCGTTTCGATGGCGACGCCGTCTATCACGACAACCGCCTGCCGATCGTGCCCGAGCACTTCTACCGCGCCGAGGTCCGCTACGACGACCCGCGCGGCTGGTTCGTGGCGCCCTCCCTGGAGTGGTCGGCCACTGATCAGTGGATCGACTATTTCAACACCCAGAAGGCGCCGGGCTACGCGATCCTGAACCTGAACGCCGGTTGGAAGGTCACCCCCGCCGTGTCGCTGTTCCTCGACGCGCGGAACCTGGCCGACAAGGCCTACGTGTCCAACACCCAGGCCGCCATCCGCTGGACCCCGACGACCGCCACCCTGTGGCCGGGCGACGGCCGTTCGGTCTTCGGCGGCGTCACGGTCGATTTCTGAGGGAGGAGAGCGCCATGAAAGCTCCGATCATCGCCCTGCTGGCCGTCCTGGCCGTCCCCGCTTTGGCGAGCGCCCACGTGGTCGCCGCGCCGGGGGAGGCCAAAGCCGACTCCTATTCCGCCATCGCCTTCCGGGTGGGCCACGCCTGCGCGGCCGGCGACACCACGCTGAAGGTCCGCGTCGAGGTCCCCGACGGCGTCGCCTCGGCCCGCCCCCCCAGCCCAAGACCGGCTGGACCATCGCCATCGACAAGGATGGTGAGCGCGCCACGGCGGTCACCTGGACCGGCCGCCTGCCCGACGACCAGTTCGACGACTTCTCGCTGTTGATGAAGCTGCCCGCCCAAGCATCCACGCTGGTCTTCCCGGTGATCCAGACCTGCGAGAAAGGCGAGAGCCAGTGGACCGAGATCCCCGATCCCGAACGCCCCGGCGAGAAGCTGACCCGCCCCGCGCCGACCGTGCGCCTCACCCCCGCCGACCAAGCGCCCAGCATGCCCGACATGCCGGGCATGAAGCATTGAGGTAGACTAGAGCCATGAACCGTTTCGCCCTCGCGGCCCTCGCCGCCTTCACCCTCTCCGCTCCCGCCTTCCCTAATATTGCTTTGGCGGGCGACTACCGCGTCGGCGGGATCGAGGTCCGCCGTCCGTGGACCCGTCCCGCCCAGGCCGGCATGAACGGCGTCGGCTACCTGACCGTGGCCAATGTCGGCGCCAAACCCGTCAAGCTGCTCGGCGTCGAGACCCCCGCCGCCAGCTCGGCGACGATCCACCAGTCCAGCATGGCGGGCGGCGTCTCCTCGATGCGGGAGGTCACCGGCGGCCTAACCATCGCCCCCGGCGCCAAGATCGAGTTCGCACCCGGTGGCTATCACCTGATGCTGATGGGCCTGAAGAACGCCCAGGCCCTGGGCGGCAAGGTCCCCCTGATCCTGGTGTTCGACGGCGGCCGCAAGATGAAGATCGACCTGTCGGTGGAAGCCGGCGCCCCGAAGGCCGATCCGATGGCCGGGATACACATGGATCACTGAGCCTGAATCCCTCTCTCGTTGAGAGAGGGCTTTGGAGAGCGGCCCGTCCTGCAAGTGGAGGCGCCGGTGTCGCCTTGTCGACCGTCCACCCCATTTTTTGCCGCCAAACCGCAACATGACAAAATTGTAAGGGACGAAACGCCCTGGAATGGCCAAGTTGCGATCCACTTTTTCCAGTGGATCCAACTTTCATGAAACGAGTCTGGTTCGCGGCCGCCGCCATGGCCGCTCTGTCCCTGTCGGCCTTCGGCGCGCAAGCCCGCGAGGACCACGACCACGCCTGCCTCAACGACGCCTGCACCCTGCAGTCGCTGTTCGTCGCCGCCGACACCCCGGCCGCCCCGACCGCGCCGGTGTCGCTGGAGTCGCCGCGCTACGGGGCCTGGGGCTTCGACCTGTCCGGCATGAACACCTCGGTGAAGCCCGGCGACGACTTCTACAAGTACGCCAACGGCGCCTGGGACGAGCGCACGACCATTCCGTCGGACCGCACCCGCTACGGCAACTTCGACAAGCTGGCCGAGCTGTCGGAAGCCCGGACCCGCGCGATCATCGAGGGCGCGGCCGCCGACAAGACCGCCACCGGCGAACGCGCCAAGGTCGGCGCGGCCTATCGCGCCTTCATGAACGAGGCCCTGGCCGAAAAGCTCGACGCCCAGCCGATCGCCTCGGCCCTGGCCGGGATCAAGAAGGTCACGACCAAGGACCAGTTCACGGCGCTGATGGGCACCAGCCCGGTCTCGCCCTACGCCAGCCTGATCAGCGTGGGCATCTCGACCGACGCCAAGAACCCGCAGCGCTACGCCGTCTACGCCTCGACCGGCGGCCTGTCCCTGCCCGACCGCGACTACTATCTCGACGCCAAGTTCGCCGAGAAGAAGACCGCCTACCTGGCCTATGTCGAAAAGATGCTGACCATGGCCGGCTGGGAAAAGCCCGCCGAGAACGCCAAGGCCATCGTCGACTTCGAGACCCAGCTGGCCGAGGCCTCGTGGACCCGCGTCGAGCGCCGCGACCGCGACAAGACCTACAACCCCGTCGACCTGAAGGGCCTGCAGGAGCTCACGCCGGGCTATGACTGGAACAAGTACCTGGTCGGCACCGAGCTGCCCAAGGTCGATCGTTTCATCGTCACGACCAACACCTCGTTCCCGAAGTACGCCGAGATCTACGGCAAGACCCCGCTGGAGACCCTGAAGGCGTGGGAAGCGTTCAAGGTGATCGACGGCGCCGCGCCGATGCTGTCCAAGCGCTTCGTCGACGCCAGCTTCGAGTTCCGCAACAAGACCCTGTCGGGCCAGCCCGAGCAGCGTCCGCGCTGGAAGCGCGGCGTGGGCATGGTTAACGGCCTGATGGGCGAGTCGGTCGGCAAGGACTATGTGGCGCAGTACTTCCCGCCCGAGTCCAAGGCCAAGATGGTCGACCTGGTCGGCAACATCCGCGCCGTGCTGAAGACCCGCCTGGAGAACCTGACCTGGATGGGCCCGGACACCAAGGCTCTCGCCTTGGACAAGCTGGCCAAGTTCACCGTCAAGATCGGCTATCCCGACAAGTGGCGCGACTATTCCAAGCTGGTGATCAAGGAAGACGACGTCTACGGCAACGCCCAGCGCGCCGGCGCCTTCGAATGGCGTCATGACGTCGAGCGCCTGAACGGCCCGGTCGACAAGACCGAGTGGGGCATGACCCCGCAGACGGTCAACGCCTACTACAACTCGGTCAACAACGAGATCGTGTTCCCGGCCGCCATCCTGCAGGCCCCGTTCTTCCATCCGGACGCCGATCCGGCGGTCAACTACGGCGGCATCGGCGGCGTGATCGGCCACGAGATCAGCCACGGCTTCGACGACCAGGGCCGCAAGTCCGACGGCGACGGCGTGCTGCGCGACTGGTGGAAGCCGGACGACGCCGCCAAGTTCAACGCCCAGGCCGACAAGCTGGGCGCCCAGTACTCGGCCTTCGAGCCGTTCCCGGGCGTGCACGTCAACGGCAAGCTGACCATGGGCGAGAACATCGGCGACATGGGCGGCCTGGCCTTCGCCCAGGAAGCCTATCGCGTCTCGCTGGCCGGCAAGCCCGCGCCGGTGCTCGACGGCTTCACCGGCGAGCAGCGCGTGTTCCTGGGCTGGGCCCAGGTGTGGCGCCAGAAGCAGCGCGACGAGGCCCTCAAGCAGCAGGTCGTCACCGACCCGCACTCGCCGGCCTATTACCGGGTCAACGGCACCATCCGGAACCAGGACGGCTGGTACAGCGCCTTCGACGTCAAGCCGGGCGACAAGCTGTACGTGGCGCCGGAAGACCGCGTCCGGATCTGGTGATGGCTCGGGGACATGCCCTTTCGGCGTGTCCCCAAACCGGTCCACCGAGGCTGGACGGCCAGCGGGGTCCGGAGCTGATGGGGACACGCCGCGAGGGCATGTCCCCGATCGAGAACGGCGGCCCGCTTGGCGGAGCCGCCGTTTTTCATGGCTCGAACGGTTGCAACCGACGCCCGGGCGCCGGATCGTGGCGGCCTATCTCGGAGGGGCTCCATCCATGTCACGTCTTCACCTGGCCGCGCTGCTGGCGAGCTCCGTGCTCGCGTCTACCCCCGCCCTCGCGGCGACTGGGACCGACGCCGAGGTCGACGCCCTGCTGAAGCCCCTGCCGCTGTCCGAGACCTCGGCCCCGGCCGTCACGGCCCGTTGTGAAGCGATCCTGGCGACCGGCCAGAAGGCCAAGGCCGAACTGGAGGCCCGCAAGGGCTCGGCCACCCTGGCGGGCGACTTCGCCGCCTTCGACACCCTGCAGCTGATCCTGGGCGACGGCGCCAGCGAGATGTACCTGGTTTCGGAGACCAGCCCCGAGAAGCCGATCCGCGACGCGGCCGAGGCCTGCATCCCCAAGCTCTCGGACCTGTCCACCGCCGTCCTGCTGTCGCGGCCGATCTATGACCGCCTGGCCGGGATCCCGGCCGCGGGCCTGGACGCCAGGACCGGCTTCACCCTGAAGAAGATGCTGACCAACTACCGGCTGGCCGGCGTCGATAAGGACGAGGCCACGCGCAACAAGGTCGCGGCCCTCCAGAAGGAGATCACCGAGATCGGCCTGAAGTTCGCGGCCAACATCCGCGACGACAAGGGCGACATCAAGCTGAAGCCCGACGCCCTGGCCGGCCTGCCGCAGGACTATGTCGACGCCCACAAGCCCGGCGCCGACGGCCTGGTGCACCTGACCTACGACTATCCCGACGTCTTCCCCGTGCTGGACTTCGCCAGCGTCCGCGACACTCGCAAGACCGTACTGACCGCCTTCCGCAACCGCGGCTGGCCGGCCAACGAGACGGTGCTGAAGTCGCTGCTGGAGAAGCGCTACGAGCTGGCGGCCACGCTGGGCTACACCGACTACGCGGCCCTGGCGACGGCCGACAAGATGATCGGCGATCCCCAGCGCGCCGCCCGCTTCCTCGACGACGTCGACGCCGCCGCCAAGCCGGGCGCGGCGGCGGACCTGGCCGAGCTGACCGCCTTCGCCAAGACCATAGACCTGTCGATCGACCGGCTGCAGAGCTACGACAACAGCTATATGAGCAACCTCCTGCGCAAGCAGAAGTACGCCGTCGATGCGGCCGAGGTGCGCCAGTACTTCACCTACGACAAGGCCCGAGCCGGCATCTTCGGCCTGGTGCACGACCTGTTCGGCGCCGAGTTCCGGCCCTGGAACACCCCGGTCTGGGACAAGAGCGTCAGCGCCTGGGAGCTGTACGACCAGAAGAGCGGGACCCTGATCGGCCGCTTCTACCTCGACATGCATCCGCGCGAGGGCAAGTACAACCACGCCGCCCAGTTCCCGATCCGCACGGGCGTCGAGGGCCGCCAGGTCCCCGTCGGGGCCCTGATCTGCAACTTCCCCGCCGACGGTCCCATGGACCACGACGACGTGGTGACCTTCCTCCACGAGTTCGGCCACCTGATCCACGCGCTCTATTCGGGCCACACCCAATACGGCGTGCAGTCGATGGGCAATCTGCAGTGGGACTTCATCGAGGCCCCCTCGCAGCTGCTCGAGGAGTGGACCTGGGACTACGACACCCTGAAGACCTTCGCCTCCAACCCGAAGGGTCAGCCGATCCCGCAGGACCTGGTGACCAAGATGAACGCGGGCCGGCGGTTCGGCGAGCCCACCCAGTGGAAGGGCCAGCTGGCCTATGCGGCCGTGTCGCTGAACTTCTACAACCGCAAGCCCGACTTCGATCTGCGGCAGACGTACGACACCCAGATCGCCCGCTACTCGCAGTTCCCGCCCCTGGCCGACACCCACCCCTACGCCAGCTTCGGCCACCTGGATGGCTATTCGGCGATCTACTATACCTACGTCTGGTCCAAGGCGATCGCGCTGGACCTGTTCACCCAGTTCGAGAAGGACGGCATGCGCAATCCCGCCGTCGCCCAACGGTACCGCAGGCTGGTGCTGGAACCCGGCGGCTCGCAGGACGCCAACGTTCTGATCCAGAACTTCCTGGGCCGCCCGCTGAGCCTGGAGGCGTTCAAGGACGAGCTGCAGAAGAAGTAGCGGAGCCCTCCCCCACACCGAGTTCCCGGGCCTCGCGTCTGGGATCCTGGCTCAGCGGCGGACGCGGTAGCGGATGTGCGTGGCCTCGGGCGTATCGATCACCCGAACGATCTCCAACTCCACGCGCGACGGGAGGACTTCGAACAGTCGGCGACCACGCCCGAACAGGACTGGAATCTGGTGAATTTGCAGTTCGTCGAGCACGCCGGCTTCCAGCGCCCGTTGCGCCGTATAGGCGCCGAGCATCAAGACGTCCCGATCCCCGGCGGCGGCCTTCGCCTGCGCCACGGCGCTCGCGATCCCGTCGCTTACATATTTGACCAAAGGATAATTCGCGACGGAGGGTCCGGGCGGCCTGTGGCTGGGCACGAAGATCGGGACGCCTTGATTGTCACCGCCCCAGTGATCGACTTGCTCGACGGTTCGCCGCCCCGCCAGAATCGCGCCCGGCGTGTTCCATTCGTCCCACAAGTGTCCGACCGGTCCGGTCGGTCGAGAAAAATCCCCGTACCACTCGTGCAACCGCATGAAGTCGTCGCCGCCAGGATTGCCCACTTCGTCATTGGGCCCCGCGATATAGCCGTCCAGCGACATGGACATGAAGAGCACCGATGCGGACATTTTTAGCTCCGTGGCCTGTCCAAACTGGGGCGATGGGATCGCACCGCTGAGACTGTTGAGGCGAAGCCCGCCCAAGCGAGCGGAGAGGGGACGACGGTCTTGATGTTCCCGAGGACGCTCGAGGGAGGTCGACGCCGACATCCCGAAGACGTTTTTGGATACGCCTTTGTCCCACAGCGGCCGCCGCCGATTTCTGGACCCGATCCGTTTCGGATGTCGGGAGCGCCGCCCTCCAAACCCATCTCTCTTCGAGAGAGGCAGGGGCCCGTCGCCGCAGGCGGTGGGAGCAACCATGTCATTGAGAGAGCTTCAGGAGCGCGGAAGAACGCGCATTTTCGACGCCGATTCCATCCGCACCAATTTTGACGATAACGTCAAAACCCGAAACCAAGGCCCAGAAAACACTAAACCCGTCGCGGGGGATAATCGCGACGGGTCCAGCTATTTCTCGATCATTCGATCTAGGTGGGCGTTTCCTCCCCGAAACGCCGAAGGAAGGGAGCTCTCTATGGGCTCGTTTCTTCCTTGCAAGCGTTAGAAACGGCAAATCCGAGATGGTGTCAACGGCAACGATCCGGATTCCGTAAGGGGAAACGAAAATTTTTGACACAAAACCGTTAGATTGGACTGGCGGGTCAAACTTATCGTCGTTCTCTCACGGATTTTTTGACAACTCAGTCAAAACTTACCGATTCAGCCTCTCCCGAAGCTTGACCAGCACGGCCGAGCGCGACTCGAAGACATAGTCCGGACGCGAGACCGTCACCGGCTCGACTCCGGCCGCGCCAAGCGCTGCGGCAGCGTCAAAAAGATCGGCGGCCGCCAGCAGGGCCCCGTTGGCCCGCCGGGCGCCCTGGCCGACGAAAGGGGCCACGGCGGCTTGGCCCGCCGCATCCTGCTCGGCCGGCCATACCAGGGTGGCCATGTTCCGGGCCCGGCCCTTGGCCTCGACCACGGACAAGAGGCGCGCCAGCGAGTCCAGCTGCTCGGCCGTCCACGGCGTGATCAGCGAGGCGGTCAGCTGGGCCTGGCTCTTGAGGATCACCCCGTCGCTCAGCACCTTCAGCCCGTTGGCCGCCAGGGTCGCGCCGGTGGTGGTGATGTCGACGACCAGCTCGGCCGCCCCCGCCGCCGGGGCGCCCTCGGTGGCGCCGCTGCTCTCGACGATCCGGTAGTCGGCCACGCCGTGGCGAGCGAAGAAGGCCCGCGTCTGGGTGACGTACTTGGTGGCCACCCGCAGGCGGCGGCCGGTCTTGGCGAGATGGGCGTGACCCACCTCGTCGACATCGGCCATGGTGTCGACGTCCAGCCAGCTCTTGGGGGCGGTCACCACCAGATCGGCGCGGCCGAAGCCCAGGGCCCGCAGCAGCATGACCCGGGCGTCCATGTCGTCGCCGCGCTCACGCAGCAGGTCCTCGCCCGTGACGCCCAGGTGCAGCTCGCCGCTGTCCAGCCCCGCGGCGATGTCGCCGGCCGACAGCAGGCG